>DATCSZ010000448.1:0-4356 GCA_036568205.1 Pseudomonadales bacterium | reverse complement strand
AGGAACTGTTGTTGTTTTAATGGGTTGTGACGCCCAGCATTGACAGCGGATACATTACGGTTCCAACCGCTTTGGGAAAGCAAAATCAGGCCACCATGCCAATAATGACGGAGCCTATAGCCCACCCAACGAGGGTGCTTATCGAAACGGGATTGTGATCAAGAACCAGGCGCCCCAAAACACCAATCCAGAGTGCACCTGTACCTCCTGCTAGGCTAGATATGCACCGTTCTTTCATGGTGGCTGGTGTTCGCCACCATTCCTTGAAGTCCTGGCAATGATGCTGGAACAATCTGTTCATGTTTTCATGGTGCCTCCATCACATAAGAAAAACCAATAAGATGCAGGGCAATATGCACAAACAAAGCTTCGCATCCTGCGTAGACACCATATAACATACACGCTTTGCCCCACGAACTTGAGCGGCTGGATAAGGCGCTCAAAATACCGACAACAAGGCTGTGACCGGCAAAAAACCAGTGGCCAAATGCATTCATGTGAAAGATGGTGGGGTAGTAAGCCGATGCATTGGTTGAGTATGCGGCGTAGGGATAAAAGACGGGGATTGTCAGGTAAACAGATGGCCAGGCAATAAATCCTAGGCAAAAAACAATGACCGCTGGGCACGTGGAGAAAATGCCTGCCATCAGAAAGGTTCTGGATGTCGATACATTCATGGGGCCGATGTATTCAGTTTTGCGGGCCGCTCATTATCAGGCAGCAGTAAGTTCAATTTTCTGCACCCTGTCCAGCCTGATGTTCCTGCTTGCATGCCACAGATCATAGGCGTCCTGCATGGCAAGCCAGCTTTCGGCACTGCGCCCGAGCGCCTTGGACAGGCGCAGGGCCATTTCCGGACTCACGCCGCTGTGCAGCTTGAGTATGCGGTTCAGTGTGGATGGAGAGACATCCAGTTTGTCAGCCAGATAACGGCAGCTAAGGCCGAATGGTTCCATGTACGTTGCTAGGATGAATTCGCCGGGATGCGGCGGGTTGTGCATAGTCATTAGTGATAATCCTCATAGTCAAGCAGGTAGACGTGCCCGTCACGAAATGTAAAGGTCAGTCGCCAGTTGCCACTGACAGATATAGCCCATATGCCGTGGCGATCGCCTTTGAGTGCATGCAGTTTGTAGCCGGGTAAGTCGAGATCCAGGACTTCCGTTGCGCTGTCCAGGGCAGCCAGCTGCATTCGCAGTCGACTTGCATGTTTGGCCTGTATGCCACGGGTGCTGCCGGTCTGGTAATACAGCCGCAGTCCCTTGTGCCGGAAGGTCTTGATCATGGCTCTTAGTGTAGCGCGTTGCGCAACGGTGTCAAGCTGGGCAGGGTTGCCAGCAGCTGCGGCCTGCGAGCAGGAGGAGAAGTTCAGGTAATCCGGCAGCAGCGCCAGCGTGTTGTGAGCGCTCAGTCATCCGGCAGCGAGAAACGTGCCTTGCCGCTGGCCGGTGCCGGTTTTGGCTGTTCTTCATCCAGTGGTGCCAGTTCCAGGGTCAGGCCATCCGAGGTGCGAAACGGGCTGTTGTCCGGTTTTGCTTCGGCCGGTTTTTTCTCTGCCGCGGGTGCTGCTGCTGCCGTCTCTTCCTCTGCATTGGCCTGTTTCAGCCAGTCAGGCAGTTCGTCGTCGGTTTGTTCATCGTCGATCGGCAACAGCTCCAGATCCATCGAGAACGCCTTGGCCTTTTCCAGGTAGTTGGTGGTGACTTCCTGTACCGGTTCATCCTTGGGCAGGAAGGCGCGGAAAAACCCGCGCATTTCCGCCAGCTGGTCTTCCAGCAACAGCGGCACCAGGGTGGAATACATGTCCACCAGGGTAACGGCGTTTTTGGCGGAGTCGGACAGGGTGGCCGATTGCAGGCGTCGGGCAATGCTGGTGTTCAGCACATGCATGTCGTTATAGATGTCGGTCAGGCCACTGAATTCGATGCGGCCACGGCTGCTGGTCTGGTTGAGAAAATACTGCGCCAGCATGTACATGCCGGTGACCCGGAACACGGTTTCTTCTTCCGAACACAGCGGCAGGTGAAAACGTGCCAGCGGTTTCATGTAGGCGGTTTTCGGGCAGCCGCAGGTGGGGTAGATCAGGTCCAGCATTGAGGCCAGTACCCGCTGCAGGGCGGTGGTCTGGCTGACGTGGCGTTCTTCGGTAATCACTTCCAGCGCGACTTCATCAATCGAGCGGGTGTTGTGGAAGCGGCTGACGATATTGTGCATTTGCAGTGCCAGCGGGCAGTGGCTGTGTTCGTCGCTGGACAGCGGGCAGTGGGCACACTGGTTATGGCCGAGTTCGGTCCAGGCGGGCGGGTTATCGGGTATCTCGCCCGCCAGGTCAAAGGCCTGGTCATCCAGCTGGAAGTTGAAGACTTCCTGCTTGCCGTCGCCGAGGGTGATGCGATAAATGATAGTTACGTGATCCGTCATTGTTGTAGGGTCTGTCCGGGAGTTAGCAAAAAACAGCGCTGACAATATCATTGCCAGCGACCAGCGTGCCAGTTTTGTTATTACCAGTCATGTTTTGTGCCAGTTTTCCCTATTTGTTGCTTTTTTGTACCGGTCAGGCTTGTGGCTGGCGCTGGATGCTGGCGGCCCGGCGGCCTTTTTTGCTGTGCAGCAGTACATCAGCACGGTCAGGATACAGATCCAGCTGCGCCCAGTTTTGCAGGTTGCTGATACCAAACGGCAGCCCCAGCCGGTTGACAGCCATGCCGGAGGAAATCACTTCGTGGCAGGGATGTTCTGCCGACGGCGGCACCAGCACATTGTCGTGGATGTCGCCGGCCAGCCAGATCACATTGTCATGCTGGCGCAGCAGCGTGCACAGGCGCCGGTATTCAGCGGGGTAACGAGCCCAGTTTTCCTGGCCATGGGTCAGAGACAGACCGGAGGCGATCAGTGTCCACGGCCGGTTGTGGGTGAGTTTTTCTGTCAGAAATTGCCATTGTTCGTCACCCAGCAGCGCAGCCTGCTGGCCGGGCAGGTCGGCATAAAAACGATTGTCCAGCACAATGGCCCGAGCCAGCGGCAGGTCGGCGTGGCAGTAGATGTGCGGACGGTTACGTGAGCAGTCGAGAAATTCGTGGAACAGCGCGCGGGATGTCTCGCGTTTGTCGGCTGGCACCTCACTGCCACAGGCGTTGTTCCAGGCAAAATCGTGATCGTCCCAGGTGGCAAACAGGCCGCCCTTGTCACGCATGTTGTCAAGCAGCTGGCGGAAGTGCGGTTCCTGCCATTGCTGCTGGTATTTTTCACGCATCGTGCGTTCGAATTTGTTGTGCGAGTAGCGGCGCGGTTTGCCGTTGTATTCACGGCTGAACGGCGGGTAACCAAAATCCATGTAGATATGATCACCGAGCAGGAACAGGCAGTCGGGCTGGCTGTTGCTGATCTGTTGCCACTGTGGCTGGCGGGGAAGGTTTTTGTGGCGGATGCAGGAGGTGAGGGCAATGCGCAGGTGGTCGGCCATCAGGTTCTTCCTTGTCGGTGGATACGTCGGCTTGGCCGTATTCACTATGGCAGAAAATGGGTGATGTGCCAGTCAGTTGTCCAGTGGCAGTGACAAGGGCTGGTGGCTGATCAGGGGCACGCTGGCAAACCATTGCAGCCGGCAGTCAGGCCGTGCCGGGTTGCGCAGGCTTAATGCAATGCGGTGGCGGGCATTCGGGTAAAACAGCCAGCTTTGCCAGTGGGCCGGGGTGTCCTGCCGTTCGGGGGCAAAACCGAGGTCGATGTTGCTGTTGCTGAATGGTGCATCTGCGGCGCCAATGGTAAAGCTGAAATGATCCAGTGGAATTGCCAGACCCAGGCCGCAGGCCTTGATATACGATTCCTTCAGGGTCCAGTAATCGAAAAAACGGCTGCGCTGTTGTGCGTCGGGCAGGCTGAACAGCTCCTGCACTTCGGCTGGCGAAAAGTAACGGTCGGCAATCGCCAGGATGTCATTGTTGCGCTCGACATATTCCACATCAATGCCGATATCGTGCTGCAGTGTCACGGCGCAGACAATCAGGTCGCGGGTATGGCTGAGGTTGAAGCGCAGGGGCAGCGGTGGCCGGTCGATTTCCGGCTTGTCTTTTTCGCCCTTGATAAAACGCCAGTTGGCCGGGGCAACATCGGCATACTGCGACAGCAGGTCACGCACAAAGGCACGGGTAACCAGCGCGCTGTGGCGGTCGTGTTCAAAACGATAGCGTTGCTGGCGCGCCAGCTCGTCAGCGGTCAGCAGCTGCCGGTAGTGATCCAGCAGCAGTGTGTCCTGCAGGCTGTCCGGCCGGCAGGTCCAGATGTGGATGTCATTGTTTTCCAGCGGAATCAGGGGCATGTTGGGATGGTTAACTTCTGGTAATGTCTCATAAGGGC
>DATCSZ010000447.1:0-1159 GCA_036568205.1 Pseudomonadales bacterium | reverse complement strand
CATCAAACAGGAACTGAAGGACGGTATCAATGGACTGCTGCGTGCTTATGCCACCATCGTGTTCCTGGAAAAACCTTTCGCCGGTTTCGTTATTCTTGCCGCCTCCATGTTTTTTCCCAACCTGGGCATTGCCGGACTGGTGGCCGCCGTCACCGGCCTGGTCGTTGCCCGACTACTGAGCTTTCCCTACATTGCCAGTGGCATGCACATTTTTAACAGCCTGCTGGTGGGGCTGTCACTGGGGGCATTTTACCGGCTGGATATGCACCTGCTGTTGCTGATTATTCTCGGTGCCATCATTGCCATATTATTGACCGTTGCATTGTCCTCTGCCCTGTGGCGTTACGATGCCTTACCGGTGCTGAGCCTGCCCTTCGTTATCGTCGCCATGACCATGGCCTTTGCCGCGCGCAGTTACCAGAGCCTGGAATATGTGGCGCCCAGTTACACCGTGGATGGCGCCTTCATTTCCACCTCGGTGGACACCTTCAGCAGCACCCTGGGGGCAATTTATTTTCTCACCCACCCGGCCATGGGCCTGGTGATTTTCCTGTTGCTGCTGTTGCATTCCCGTTACCTGGCATTACTGGCCGTGTGCGGCTTTGCCGTGGGTTACAGCCTGTTGACCAGCCTCACTGGCAATGTGTATCCCAACCTGGCCGCCTGGAGTGGTTTTAATTTCGCCCTGACCGCCATGGCCATCGGCGGCGTGTTCATCATTCCCGGTGTCGCCAGTTTTGTCATTGCCATGGTGGCGGCGGCCATCGCCGCGCTGCTCACCACGGCCCTGCAGAACCTGCTGCTGGGTTACGGCCTGCCGGTGATGGCCTTTCCCTTCCTGCTCACCAGTCTCACGGTGATGGCGGCGCTGCGTCAACGGGTGGGCAGCCGTGCACCGCAGATGGCAGCGGTGCCCGGTTTACCCGAGACCAATTATGAACGGGCGCGGCTGGCCCGGGTGCGCGGCACCGGACCCGGCAGCATGGCCCTGCTGGCACCGTTTTACGGGGAATGGGATATTTACCAGGGCTTTGCCGGCAAGCACACCCACAAGGGCCAGTGGCAATATGCCCTGGATTTTTACATGCTGGACGATAACAGAAGTTACGCCGGCGACGGCAACCGGCTGGAAGATTTTTACTGCTTCGGCGCACCGCTG
>DATCSZ010000446.1:0-5398 GCA_036568205.1 Pseudomonadales bacterium | reverse complement strand
TGCAATATAAGCGATTGATTTTATTAAAGAGGCTTTCCCCCTCCTAAGGGGAAGGTCACAGGTTCAAATCCTGTCGGGCGGGCCATTGTGCTGTGACGATTGCCACAAACCGGCACTAGCCGGCTTGCAGGCCAATCAAGGTTTTGCCACAGTCGGCAGCGCCTGATTGCCAGGATACCAACAAAAGGAATTGCGTATGCGCCCACCCCTAGTGTTTTCCCGTTATGCCAGCCAGCAGCCACGGTTGATGTCAGCTGCCGAGCGGCAGTTGTGGTACCGGCTGCGGGCCGGCGGGCTGGACGGCCATGTTTTTTTGCGCCAGCAATCGATAGGGCCGTACCTGGCCAGCTTTTATTGTGCGGCTGTCGGACTGGTTATTGAGGTGGTTGAGGAAGTTGTTGCCACGGGCGACCAGGTGCGCCACCGGTTTTTTGAGCATATGGGACTGCAGGTGTTGCAGCTGGACAGCCAGCAGGTGCTGCATGCACTGGATGAGGTGCTGGACAGCATTGTGCAGGCATTGCACAGCAGCTGAACGCAGGATCGCCCTGCTACAGCCAAAAAAAAAGCCTGGCATTGCCTGGCTTTTTTGTTCTGCCATGTGCTCACGGCTTGCGACGCGGACGGATCACCGGTGACGGGCGGCTTGGGCGGGTTTTGCGGAAGCGCTCGGAAACCTCGCGTGCCTTGTCGGTACATTCCGGGTGGGCCCACTCCACATCGTCGTAGACAATATTGTCATTGGTCATGTGCTCCTTGCCGCGAATTTCGGCAACCCCGGCCGGTACATAGTCCAGTTCCAGTGCGTGGCGCATTTTCCAGGCCACATTGTGGTCGGCACAGGAGGTGTCGCCGCTGACCCCCAGCGCGCCGATCAGCTCACCGTTTTTGTTATACAGGGCAAGGCCGCCGCCAAACACATTTACACCGCCGACAATCTTGCCGATCATCGGGTCTTTTTCGCTGCCGTAATCGGCACTGTTGCCGCCATAGGCAACCGCCGTGTCAACCGGCAGTGACTGCTGCAGGCCAAACAGGCTGCCGCCGGGCTGTACAGCGGCGTACAGGTTGGCGGTGGACAGGGCAAAGTCGGCCAGGCTGAAGGCGTTGGCAGTAAAGGCTTTCTGGGCCGAGATCACGCGGCTGCCCGGCCACTGGGCATGCCGGTCCTTGCCGGAATACACCACGGCGCGTTCCGCACCATCGCGGTCCACCACGGTGGCCCACATGTCCAGCTCCATGCCGCCATTGTCGGTGCCAACGGCAGATTTCAGGGCGCTGCGCAATTGCTTGTGATCGGGCAGTGTTTCAGCGCTGGCGGGCAGGGCCATCACAAGCCCCAGTGTCATGATCAGCATCAGTTTGTTAAGCATGGGTCAAGCTCCTTGGGTCAAATGTCGGTGGGTCAGGTTGTGGCGCAGGCAACACAGGCTGCCGGCGACGGGTATTGTTTGTTAATCCTTGATAGCGCCATACAGGCGGGGCAGTGCCCTGGTGCCCCAGAAGAACACAAAAAACGGCATGATCAGCCACGGGCTGTTGGACAGGATAAACTTGGCAATAAAGTTGTTCGGGTTGCCGGTATCCACGCTGGGGAAGCCGTGGAAAATTTCCAGCGAGTAATACTGCACGGTCGGTGCGATATGCATGCCGGCGCAGAACATCAGGGTGAAGACAGCCGCCACGCTGCGGCGGCCGGATTTGTACCAGACGCGCAGCGCAAAGGCGGCAATCAGGGCATTCAGGCAGGCCCACACCTCGGCCCACAACACATGCAGGTCGACATACAGGTAACGGATATCGCCGCCGTGGATATAAGACCACCACGGATAGGCCCACAGCTGGTCTTCGGCGTAGGCGATCTGCTGGTAGCCGAACACCCACGGGATTTCATAGGTCAGGGCAATCAGCACATACAGCCATACCCAGATCTCCACCATGAAAGTCAGTCGCTGGAAGCTGGTGTGACGAGCCAGCGAGGGCAATGGCAGCCACGGCGTCAGCAACAGGCCGTAGACAGAAAAATCAAACACCCAGAAGCTGATATAGGCCATCAGGGTAATGTCGACGTCAAAAAAGTGCACGGCCAGGCCGCCACAAAAGCCAACTGATGAGATAAGAATGGTGAAAAAAGCCACCAGCAGCGACACTTCGCTGTTGATCAGCGGTACGTGCCGGTATATCCATTGAGCAGCCATAAAGCCCCCTGTTCAAGCATGTGGCAGCGTGTACCTGCCACCGGTGTTGTTGTCGCCCGGCAAACATCCGGACCCTCGTTTATCAGCTGCCAAACAGCAGTCGCAGCATATTGCCGCGCAGGTTGCGCATCGCCGCCAGGTAATAGTCACCACCGTAAAACAGGCTGACCTGGGCAATACCCAGCTGGGCATTGACATGCAGTTCAACCAGCGAATCGGCATCCACCGTGGCGGCAATCTCGCCGCGTGTCTTGCCTTGCACGATAATCTGTTTCAGCAGGTCCTCGACGCCGCTTTTTACCTTTTCCGCCAGTGGCATGGCCAGCTCGGTATGCTGGAATACCTCCACCGATACCTGCGACAAAAAGCGCGCCGCATCCGGCTTGTCCTGGTACAGCCGTTCGGCACTGTCAAAAAACGCCTCAATCGCCTGGCGCGCATTGTTGCCCTCTAGCGCGGCTTGCTGGCCGATGGCGGCAATATCCAGCTCGGCCTGCGCAAACGCATGAACATACAAATCGCTTTTGCTGGCAAAGTGTTTGTAAATTGCCCCGGCAGTCAGCCCTGCCTCGCGGGCCACCAGCTCGTTGCTGGTGTTTTTGTAACCCAGCCGGGCAAAGCAGCGCAGTGCAGCATCCAGGATACGCTGGCGGCTGTGCGCGGCTTCCCGGCCGGAGCGCCGGCCACGTTTGCCATGCGGTGTTATGGTTTCAGTCATGGCGGTTACTGTCGGGCAAGACTACGGGGAATTATAGTCACTGACAAATTACCAAAGTCACGCGGCTGGTTTGTCACGGTTCATCCACCATTGCGCCAGTTTGCTGTTGCCCAGCTTTACCAGCAGCTGCTGGCGCACGGCCAGCCGCAGGGCGCCGATGGTGCCCAGCACCTGGAATATCTCGTCCGGCCGGCGCAGTGACGGGCCGGCCAGTTGCCGGTCGATTTCGTCCAGTGTCCACGGTGGCTGGACATCGTGGTTTTTAAAGCCCAGCAGCTGGTCGCCGTTTTTGTGGAACTGGCCAAGATAACCGCCGGCCGCCCAGAAGGTGCGGCCGCTGATCGCGCGCCCGGCATCACTGGCCAGATAGGCATATAACGGTGCCACATAGGCGGGGTCGGGCGGGTTCAGCGACATCGCTTTCAAATCATCGCTGAGCAGGCCGCGCTGGTTCAGGTTTTCGATCAGCTGCTGATAATCATCGCCACTGGACAGGCGGGTTTTGGCACCGGGGCAGACCACGTTAACGCTGACATGGTGCTCTTTCAGGTCCATCGCCATCGCCATCGACAGGCTGACCGTGCCGCCCTTGCCGGCGGCATAGCCGGTGCCGCCATACATGCCGAGAAAGGCATGCGAGCCGGTGTTGATGATAGCGCCGTGCTGTTGTGTCGCCATTATGGGTGCGGCATGGCGGCAGGTGTTGAAGGTGCCGGTCAGGTGCACATCGATCAGCTGCTGCCAGTCGGCCGGGGCAATGTCGAGGATCGAGCTGCCATGTGGCTCGGCAATGCCGGCGCAGTTGATCAGCACATCCAGGCCGCCGTAGTGGTCGATGCAGCGCTGGATCAATTCGCCGGCGAGATCAAAATCCGCCACCGAGCCACAGCTGGCGACAGCCTCGCCGCCGGCGGCGGTGATTTTTGCCAGCGTGTCATCCAGTGCCGCCGCGCCACGGGCATTGACCACCAGCTGCGCACCTTCCTGTGCCAGCCGCACGGCCACTGCCTGGCCAATGCCCATGCTGGCGCCGGTAATCACAATGCGTTTGCCGGCCAGCGGGCGCGGCGGGTTTGCTGTCATGGCTGCTCCGGTACAGGGCGGGACAAGCCGCCACTATACGCAAAATGCCGGCAGCTTTACAGACATTGTTTAGTTGTAAAGCTGTGCTGACGGGTAGATGCGCGGGTTCAGCCCAGCAGCGTATCCAGCGCCACCATCAGCGCAAAGCCGGCTACCAGGCCGCTGGTCGCCAGTGTCTGGTGGCCGTTGCGGTGGGTTTCCGGGATGACTTCATGGGACACCACAAACAGCATCGCCCCGGCGGCCAGGCCCAGGCCCAGCGGGTAGGCGATAGCCAGGCCACTGGCAATGCCGACGCCAAGAATCGCACCGAGCGGCTCCAGCAGGCCGGTCAGCGCCGCCACCGCCACGGCCAGTAATGGCCGGAAACCGGCGGCCGTCATCACCAGTGCCACGGCCAGGCCTTCCGGGATGTTCTGCAAGGCAATGGCAACGGTCAGCGGCAGGCCAACCGACATATCCGCCTGGGCAAAGCCGACACCAATCGCCATGCCTTCAGGAATATTGTGCAGCGCAATGGCCAGCGCAAACAGCCACAGCCGGCCACAGTGTTCATGGCCGGGGCCGCAAGGGCCGGTCTTGTCATGCTCGTGCGGGGTAAACTGGTCCAGCCCCAGCATCAGCATTACCCCCAGCGCCATGCCGGCCACCACCACGGCAACGCCCGGCCCGGCGCCACCGGCAATCAGCCGGCCCGCCTCAATGCCGGGCAAAATCAGTGCAAACGCAGCCGCCGCCAGCATCATGCCGGCAGCAAAGCCGAGCATGCTGTCCTCGACACGCTGGCCAATGCCACGCAGCAGCAGCGCCGGCAGGGCACCCGCTGCAGTGGCGGCAAAACTGACCAGCCCGCCGGCCAGCGCATAACGCACCGATGCCTGCGCCTCACCGGTGGCCATCAGCCACAGGCTTTGCAGCAGCAGCAGGGTAATCGCCGCCATTGCCACGACCAGGCCGATGGCTGTCAACGGATGCCGCTGTACATGCAGCATCAGCGCATGGCGCCAGTGCGGGACAGAATGGAGGGTGGTGTTCATGGCAGCTTACCTGTCAATGGTGGGCGGACAAGATTAGCTTACACGGCATTGGCCTGTTGCAGAAATTGCCATTGCCTATCTGCCGTATAGCGCCGGTTTATCGCTGTTCCAGTGCCGGCGGTGCACATTGGACAGGCTGTTTGCAGCTGGGTATGCTGGTCTGACACGTTTTGTCAGGAGCCAGCGTGATGTCCAACGGCCGATCACAATCCACCATCCTGCTGCCGGTATTTGTGCCGGCAGTCGCAGTCACCGCGTTGCTGGTCATCGGCACACTGGCTAATCCGCAGCTGGCGGGTGAGGCATTTTCATCGCTGCTGGCGTTTATTACCGCTACCTTCGGCTGGTTCTATATGCTGGCG
>DATCSZ010000445.1:0-23019 GCA_036568205.1 Pseudomonadales bacterium | reverse complement strand
CCGGCCTATCGCCTGCTGCGCAGTACCGGCAGTCATCACCGCCAGACTTTTTATGTGCAGTGCAGTATAGCGGGTGTGTCCTGCACGGTTGAGGCCAGCGGTTCTTCAAAAAAGGCAGCAGAACAAAATGCGGCGGCAGCGATGCTGAAACGGCTACATCAAGAGAAACAGGCATGACAACTAAGTGTGGCTATATTGCCGTTATGGGCAGGCCGAACGTCGGGAAGTCGACGTTGATCAACCGTATTCTTGGCCAGAAACTGAATATCACCTCGCGCAAGCCGCAGACGACCCGGCATAACCTGCTGGGTATCAAAACCACTGAAGACTGCCAGGCTATTTATGTGGATACTCCCGGTATCCACCGCCAGCAGAAAAAAGCCCTTAACCGCTTGATGAACCGCTCGGCGGAATCGGTAGTTCATGATGTGGATGTAATTGTGTTTGTTGTCGATGCCTTGAGCTGGCAGGAAGAAGATGCCCACGCGCTGGAGCGGGTGCGTCGCGCCTCGTGCCCGGTGATTCTGGTAGTTAACAAGGTTGACAAGCTGGGCGACAAGGGCGAGCTGCTGCCATTTCTTGAACAGATGAGCAAGCAGCATGATTTTTCTGCCATTGTGCCGTTGTCTGCACTGAAAGGCAGCTCGGTAGAGTTGCTTGAGCAAACCATCCGCGAGCATCTGCCGGAGAATGAGTTTTTCTATGATGAAGAGCAGTTGACGGATAAAAGTGTGCGTTTTCTTGCCGCTGAGATGATCCGTGAGAAAATCATGCGCCAGATCGGTCACGAAATTCCTTATGAAGTGACGGTTGAGATAGAGCAGTTCAAGGAAGATGAGCGTATTGCCCATATTGATGCGGTGATCTTGGTGGAACGCGATAGCCAGAAAGCGATCATCATTGGCAAGCAGGGGCAACGCCTCAAGCAAATCGGCACCGATGCCCGCAGTGATATTGAAAGCCTGCTGCAGAAAAAAGTAATGCTCAGGCTGTGGGTCAAGGTCAAGCGCGGCTGGTCGGATGACGAGCGGGCGCTGAACAGTCTCGGTTACTGATTTTCTCCCCGATGCAGACGCAAGACCTGGCGTTTGTGTTACACAGTCGCCCATACCGTGAAACCAGCGCGATCCTGCAGTGCTACAGCCGCCAGCACGGTCGTATTGATGGCGTGCTCAGAGGTGTTTATCAGCAGGGCCGCAAAGGACAGCAACTGCGCGCAGCCGTGCAGACCGGCAACCAGCTGGAGCTGGAATGGCGAGGACGCGAGGGCCTGAAAACCATGGTCCGTTGTGAATTGCTGGCCGCTGCACGCTGTGCCACCGTTCGCCATCTGGCTTGCCTGGCTTATGTCAATGAGCTGATGCTGCATTTTTTGCCAGCGGGCCAACCGGCGCCGGCATTGTTCCATGATTACAGTTACCTGGTGCAGGCGATGGCCATTGACCGCTCGCCGGAGCGGGTATTGCGCCTGTATGAATTTGCACTGCTGGACGAGCTGGGATGTGTGCCGGATTTCAGCTGGGATAGCAGCCGAAATGCGCCGCTGCAAGCTGGCCGTTGTTACAGTATTGATCCGCAGCGGGGCGTGGTGGACGGTGCCGGCGACAGCCTGTGCCTGGATGCAGCCGATCTTGAAGCGCTGGCCCAACGCGAGCTGGCCAGCGCGCGCAGCCTGCAGATTGCCAAGCGGGTCAATCGCCGGCTGATTGATTTCCAGCTCGCGGGCCGTGAACTGAAAGCACGTGCGTTGTATCGCCAGTTACAACAGGTCTGACGCCAGCCAGTCATCAGGATTGTTGTGCTGCCCCCAGTCAATCACTGCTGCTGCCGCATCCAGCAGGGTCTGCACCGCAGCGCTGTCGGCCTGGCGGTTTTTCAGGGCGTTTTCCAGTCTCTGTGCCGCGTTTTTCAAGTGAGGCACGCCGGTGTAGCAGCAGGCGCCATGCAGGCGATGCACTGCTGCCAGCAGGGCATCGTTATCGTTATGCTGGTGGTATTCACGGATCTGCTGTATCAGGGATGGTAGTTCATCAATCAGCATCAACAGCATCTCGCGCGCCAGCGTTGTTTTGTTATTCGCCAGCTGCAGGCACAAAGCCGGATCCACTGCGGCGGCCTCAGCCGGCCGGGCCAGTTTATGGATCAGCGATAGCAGTTGCTGTTCATTGACTGGTTTGGCGAGATAGGCATCAAAGCCGGCTGCCAGTAACCGGCTTTTCTCGTCTTCCAGTGCATGCGCGGTGATGGCAACCACCGGGGTCCGGCTGTTGAGGCCTTTTTTGATCGCCAGCATGGCGTCCACGCCGTTGATGCCCGGCATCTGGATATCCATCAGGATCAGGTTGAACTGCTGCTGCCGGCACAGGCCAATGGCATCCCCGCCATTGTCGGCGCAGCTGACGTTAATGCCGATATCTGACAGCAAAACCTGCAGCAGTTTCAGGTTGGCTGGCTGGTCATCAACCGCCAGTACGTTCAGGGATGTCTGCAGTGCCAGTGGCTTTGCCGGCCGGCCGCTGTCGGCTTTGCCGGCAGTCAGCAGATGATGTAATGCCTGGTAAAGACGTGGTTCGGTAAACGGCTTGAATGAAATGGCAATGCGTGCGGAGTCAGGCAGTTCACGATGCAGATCCTGGCCGGGCGGTAACAGTAACAACAGTGGCAATGCACAGCGTTGCAGCAGCTTGTCGGCATCGGCAGCCAGGCTGCGGGCATCATGGCGTGGCAGGTTGCAAATCAGCACGTCAAAGGGTTGTTGCAGCAGCAGCTTTTCCAGTCCGGCACAGTCATCAGCAACCACCGCCTGCATGCCCCAGCTTTCCAGCAGGCCTTGCAGGGCCAGTCCGGACAAGCGGTGCGGCTCGATGATCAGGGCACGATGGCCGGCAAGGCCGGCAAACGGGTTGCCGGCATCGGTCTGGGCCACGGCCAGAGGCAAGGTCACGGTAAATGTGCTGCCGCTGCCCGGTGTGCTGGTGACCCGGATATCACCCTGCATCAGGTCCGTCAGTTTGCGCACAATCGCCAGACCAAGGCCGGTGCCGCCATATTGGCGTGAAATGGACGAATTGGCCTGTGAAAATGCCTGGAACAGATGTTGCTGCTGGCTGTCGTCCATGCCGATGCCGGTGTCGCTGACGGCAAATGACAGCAGCGCCTGGCTGGCGTGCCAGTCTTCCAGTGCCACCCGGATAACAATGGCGCCGTGGTTGGTGAACTTCACGGCATTGCTCAGCAGGTTGGACAGGATCTGGCGGATACGCATGGCATCGCCATTGAGGTGCAGTGGCACATCCTGGTAGATCAGCAGTACCAGCTCTACCTGCTTGTCATAGGCGGCCGGGGCGAACAGGCTGATCACTTCCTCACAGATCTGGCGCAGGTTGAACAGGTTATTTTCCAGTATGAGCTTGCCGGCTTCAATTTTGGAAAAATCCAGAATGTCATTGATGATGGCCAGCAGACCGTGTGAGGACTGCACAATGGTTTCCAGGTATTCAGCCTGCTGCACATTCAGTGGTGTTCGTTGCAGGATGCGGGTGAAACCGATAATGCCATTCAGTGGTGTGCGGATTTCATGGCTGGTGTTGGCCAAAAACTCGGATTTTATCCGGCTGGCAGCCAGGGCCTCTTTTTGTGCCAGTGCCAGCTCAATGTTCTGGATCTCAATGGCCTCAATGGTTTCTTTCAGGTCGTTGGTGGTGATATCGACATTCTGGCGCAACTCGTCAAATTCGTCCTGCAACTGGTTGACCAGGCCGTCAATATGGCCTGCCAGTTGCTTTATCTCCAGGCAGGAGCTGACCTTCACCGGACCGGTGCTGCGTTCACCCTCGCGCAGGCGTTTGAGGTGATTGCTGAGCCTGCGCAGGTCGGTGAGCAAACGCCCGCCCAGCCACAGGCCGCTGCCGCCGGCCAGCAGCAGCAGGGCCAGCAGCAGGGCGTTGTGGCTGATCCAGGACTGATAGCGCTTGACCAGGAAAATATCCCGTTGATAGGCAATGATGATGTGTGCTGCGGCGCCGGCCTTCGCCGCTGGCAATGCCTGGCTGAATAACAGCAGGTCGTCGTGCTGCATTTGCTGTTGCCCGCTGTCCAGCAAGGCGGTGGTATCCAGCAGGCGCTCCAGGCGAACACCGGCATGTGCCAGCAGCTGGCCGTTTGCCTGGTAGATGCTGACAGCCCGCAAGCCCGCTTCCTCCAGGCTGGCGCTGGCTAGTGGCTGCAGCAGTTCGGGGCTGAGTTCGGCGGTCATGGCCAGCTGGCGTATCAATGATCGGGCGCGTGCTTCGGCAAACTGGCCGATATCCTGGCTGCGCTGGAAGGCCAGAAAACCACCCAGTGCCAGCGCAATCAGCAGCGGTGGCAGTAAAGCCAGCACCAGCATTTGTGAGCGTATACTGCGAACCATGGTTGTTATCCGGCCAAAGTGATTGCGCCGAATTATCGGCCAAAGTTGGTATTCACGCCAAATGTTCTTAAAATAGCGTTTTTTTACAGCGAGCCGGCCATGTCAGAAAACGACTTTCCCACCATTGAGCAGTTTGTTGGCAACACGCCGCTGGTTCGCCTGCAGCGTATCCAGGCCGGGCACAACAATACCGTGCTGCTAAAGCTGGAGGGTAATAACCCGGCCGGCTCGGTCAAGGACCGGCCGGCACTGAGCATGATCCAGCACGCTGAACAGCGCGGCCTGATCAGGCCCGGTGATACGCTGATTGAAGCCACCAGCGGCAATACCGGCATCGCCCTGGCAATGGTGGCGGCAATGAAGGGCTACCGGATGGTGCTGATCATGCCGGCGCATATGAGTGCCGAGCGCAAACTGGCAATGACAGCCTATGGCGCCGAACTGATCGAGGTCAGCAAGGAGGAGGGCATGGAAGGTGCACGGGATTTGGCACTGAAAATGCAGGCCGAAGGCCAGGGTGTTGTGCTGGACCAGTTCGCCAACAGCGATAACCCGCTGGCCCATTATCAGGGCACCGGGCCGGAGATCTGGCAGCAGACCGGCGGGCGTATAAGCCATTTCGTCAGCGCCATGGGCACCACCGGCACGATTATGGGCAACTCCCGTTTTTTGAAACAGCAAAACCCGGCGGTCGAGATTATTGGCCTGCAACCGGCCGATGGCGCCAGTATTCCCGGCATACGCCGCTGGCCCGAAGCCTACCTGCCGGCGATTTATGATGCCAGCCGGGTCGACCGGGTACTGGATATCGGCCAGGATGAAGCCGAAACCATGATGCGACGGCTGGCGAAGGAAGAAGGCATCCTGTGCGGGGTATCCAGCGGCGGCGCGGTGGCCGGCGCGCTGCGGGTGGCCAGCGAGGTGGCCAATGCGGTGATTGTGACGATCATCTGTGATCGCGGTGACCGTTATTTGTCCACCGGTGTGTTTGGCTGAAGTTCCGGCAATAACAGGCGGTTAGTATATGGTTCAGGTTAGAGATGCCTATCCGCTGCAGGCGGATGGCCAGGTTGATATTGCACGCTGGATAGCCCGTCTGCCGTATGTTGAGCAGGGTGACGACAGCCACCAGCGCCTGCACCAGGCGGCCGTGTTTGCTGCCGGCCACGACAATACCCCGGAGCAGGGCCGGGCCATCTGGGGTGAGGATTACAGCCGCTTCCTGACCGGCCTGGAAATGGCCGAGATCCTGGCTGACCTGAACCTGGACCTGGATACCCTGACGGCAGCGATTCTGTACCGCTGTGTGCGTGATGGTGCCGCAGCACTGGCCGGGGTGCGGGAGCAGTTTGGCGATAATGTGGCGCGGCTGATTGACGGTGTGGCACAAATGGCGGCCATTACCCAGACCGATGCGGTGATGGAGCGCAACAAGGTGCTGGGCTCCAACCAGGCCCAGCAGGACCATATCCGCAAGATGCTGGTGGCGATGGTTGATGATGTGCGGGTGGCACTGATCAAGCTGGCCGAGCGCACCTGTGCCATCCGGGCCGTGAAAAACAACGAGCAGCGTCGCTACAAGGTGGCAAGGGAAGTATTTGAGGTGTATGCGCCGCTGGCCCACCGGCTGGGTATTGGCCATATCAAGTGGGAGCTGGAAGACCTCAGCTTCCGTTACCTGGAGCCGGACGAATACAAGCGCATTGCCAAACAGCTGGACGAGCGCCGGCTGGATCGCCAGCAATTTATTGACAATGTGGTCAGCCAGTTGCAGCAGGAAATGCGCGCAGCCGCTATCAACGGTGAGGTATTCGGTCGCGCCAAACATATCTACAGCATCTGGCGCAAGATGCAGCGCAAGCGCATCAGTTTTTCCCAGGTGTACGACATCCGTGCGGTGCGCATTCTGGTGCCTGAGTTGCGTGACTGTTACACCATGCTGGGGATTGTGCATACCTTGTGGAAAGCCATTCCCAACGAGTTTGATGACTATATCGCGTTGCCCAAGGAGAACGGCTACCGCTCCTTGCATACCGCCGTCATCGGCCCGGATGCCAAGGTGCTGGAGGTGCAGATTCGTACCTATGCAATGCACGAGGAGGCCGAATTCGGTGTCTGTGCCCACTGGCAGTACAAGGGCGCGGACAAGGCGCGCGGTTCGTCCGGCTATGATGAGAAAATCGCCTGGCTTAAGCAGGTGCTGGATGAGCATGACGAAAGCAACGGCTTTGGCAATTTTGCCGAGGAAGTGGCGCGCGATATTGCCCATGACCGGATCTATGTCTTTACCCCTGGCGGTCATGTGGTGGAGCTGAGCCATGGTGCCACGCCGCTGGATTTTGCCTACCGGGTGCATACCGAAATTGGCCATCGTTGCCGCGGTGCCAAGGTCAATGGCCGTATTGTGCCGCTGACCTACCAGCTGGAAACCGGCCAGCAGGTGGAAATCCTGACCGGCAGCGAGGCCGAGCCCAGCCGTGAATGGCTGCGCCCGAGTCTGGGATATTTGCGTACTGCCAAGGCGCGTGCCAAGGTCAAGGCCTGGTTCAAGCAGCGTGACCGGGCCAAAAATATCATTACCGGCCGCTCATTGCTGGAACGGGAGTTCCGCCGCCTGTCGTTCAACAGTCTGGATTTCAAGGCCGTGGCCAGCGAAATGGGCTTTGACTCGGTGGAGGACATGTATGCTGCCGCCGGTGCCGGCGACATCGGCGCCAGCCAGGTATTGAAGGCCGCCCAGCGGATTGCCGCTGCCGACAGCCCGCAATATGAGCTGTCGCCGGCCTGGCGTATGGAACAGGCGCGCCAGCCGTCACCGGCAGGTGGTCACGGCGACCAGATCCGCGTGCACGGTGCCGGCAATATGCTGACCCAGATGGCCAACTGCTGCAAACCGGTGCCGGGGGATGTGATTGGCGGTTATGTCACCCTCAATCGTGGCGTGTCGGTTCACCGCCAGGATTGTCCGCAATTCCTGCATCTGCAGGAGGTTGAGCCGGAACGTATTATCGAGGTCAGCTGGGGCCAGCAGCCGGAGACCACCTGGCCGGTGGATATCCGTATCGAGGCCTACGACCGTCCCGGCCTGTTGCGCGACATCACCGCGTTGCTGGCCAATGAAAAAATCAATGTGCTGGCAGTGCAGACCCGCTCCGACAAAAGCAGCAGCACCGCCAATATGCAATTGACGGTGGAAGTGAAGGGCATCGAATGGCTGGGGCGCCTGCTGGCCAAGATCAACCGCCTGCCTAACGTGATCAACGTCAACCGGGTAGTCGATGGCGGCCTGCTATGAATTACACACTGGATGATCTGCTGCAACTGATGCGTCGGTTGCGTGATCCCGAACATGGCTGTCCGTGGGATATTGCCCAGACCATGCACAGCATCCTGCCATCGACGATAGAGGAAGTGTACGAGCTGGTTGACGCGATCGAGCAGGATGATGTCCGGCAAATCCGCGAGGAGCTCGGTGATGTATTGTTCCAGGTGGTATTTTATGCGCAGCTGGCGGCCGAGCAGGGCTGGTTTGATTTTGCCGGCCTGGTTGATGGGCTGACAGCCAAGCTGCTGCGCCGCCATCCGCATGTATTTGCTGATGGCAATCTGTCTGCTGCAGCCGGCGTGCCGGTCAATGTGGATGAGGTAAAGCGTCAGTGGGAAGCCATCAAGGCTGAAGAGCGCCGCCACAAGCAGCAGCACGGCCTGCTGGCTGATATTCCGCTGGCCTTGCCGGCGCTGAAACGGGCGCAAAAATTGCAAAAGCGTGCCGCCGGTGTCGGTTTTGACTGGCCGGATGCCCGGTCGGCCTTGCAAAAAATCCGTGAGGAACTGGATGAGCTGGAGCAGGCGCTGGCCGGCACTGACAAGGCGGCAATGCAGGACGAGCTGGGCGATTTGTTGTTCAGCTGTGTCAATGTTGCCCGTCACCTGGGGGTGGATGCGGAGCTGGCACTGGCCCAGGGCAACAAAAAATTTGCCCGGCGTTTCCGTTATGTCGAGCAGCAGGTCGAGGCGCGTGGGCACTCCCTGCAGCAGGCCTCGCTGATGGAAATGGACAGCTTGTGGCAGCAGGCCAAGCAACTGCCGCCAGACTATTAACCCGGCAATTAAACAGGCATCTTCCCTGTTTAATTGGGCGCGACTGAAATGCTGGCGAAGCGGCGTGACGCTTCTGGCATTACAGTCGGCAGCTACTTCCTGTGCCGCAATGATTAACCCGGCACTATGGATTGCCGGGGTAATAAAACCGTGCCGGCGTTTCCCGCAACAGCGATTTCTGCTATTTTTGCGCGCAAAAAACATACTGGAATGATGCATGAGCAACGAGCAGCCGCTGATTGTCTCCCGTATTGATGAAGATGCCGATACCCTGCGTGCGCGTTTTCAGCACTGGGGTTACCTGTATTTCAAACAGTATGTGCCGGCCAATCAGTGCCAGGCCCTGCTGCAGGAGTTTGTCACCACACTGGCCCCGCATATTGCCATGGATGACGATACCGGCCTGCCGCAGCTGCGTGGCAGCGCCTTTGCCGAAACTGACAGCCTGTGGGACCAGTACTACCCGAAAATGCAGGCGCTGGAGTCGTTTCACCGGTTCTTTCATGATCCGCACCTGCTGCGTTTGATGCAGACAGTCAGCAACAGTGAGGTGTTTGTCTACCCGATGAAAATGGCGCGGGTATCCACACCTGACATGCTCGGCTTTGAGACACCGCCGCATCAGGATGCCCGCTCACATGTGGCAGGCCCGACCATGGCCGGCATCTGGGTGGCGTTGCATGATGTCTCGGCTGATATGGGACGGCTGAAAATGCTGCCGCGCTCACACCTTGGCGGGGTACGCGAGATTGTGCCGGCGCAGGGCGTGGGCAATGTGCAGTGTGAGATTTTTGCTGATGAAACCGTCTGGCATGTGTCCGATGTCGGACAGGGTGACGTGATTGTGTTTCATTCGGCCTGCGTGCATGCAGCGCAGGCCAACACCTCGGCCAGTGCCGTGCGCATCAGTGTGGATACCCGCTTTTGTGATTATGGTGCGCCAGTGTTTGTCAGCAATATCGAGCCGCACCATGGCTGGCGTATCGCAGAACTGGACTGGCCTTATATTTACCGCAACTGGCAGCAGGCCGACTTGCAATACTATTGGCAGGATTACCCCGGCCTGTGGGGTGAACTGACGCGATGAAGAACGAACCGGTAACCCTGACAATAGCGGGGCTTGGGCAGCCACTGCGGATGTCCCTGCACAGTGCGGATGACCAGATCATCTCGGCCCGGCTGCGCCGCGATGGCATCTGGGAGGCCTACGAAACCGCATTGACCCTGGCAAACCTGCACGCCGGCGATGTGTATGTCGATGTTGGTGCCAATATCGGCTATTACACCTTGCTGGCTGCCTGCCGTGTCGGTGCATCCGGCCGGGTGATTGCCTATGAGCCGGATGGCGGCAATTTTGCCTTGCTGGCGGACAATGTGGCAGCCAACCGGCTGGGCAATGTCGAGCTGTTTCAGCTGGCCTTGTATGACCAGGACAGGGACGGCTTGTTGTATTTGTCGCCGGACAATTTTGGTGACCACCGGGTTTATGCATCGCCGGATGCCCGGCAAAGCTGCAGCATTACACTGAAACACGGTGGCCGCCACCTCGGTGCGCTGACGCAGCGCATTGATTTCCTGAAAATCGATACCCAGGGGGCCGAATATTTTGTCCTGAACGGCTTGCAACAACTGATTGCTGCCAACAGTGATCATCTGCGCATGATTGTCGAACTGTGTCCCTGGGGTATCCGCAAGGCCGGTGCCCATGGCCGTGATCTGCTGGCGCTGCTGGATGCAACCGGCATGCAGTATTTTATTATCGATCATATCGGGCACGGGTTGATCCCGGCCACAAGCCAGGACCTGGCTGACTGGATAGACAGCCTGGACAATGAGCCGGACAATGAGGGTTTTATCAATTTGTTTGTCTGTCCCCAGGCCTATGCACCGGCCTGAGTCAGGCTGGCCGGTGCAATTTCAGCTTGTCTCGCAGGCGACAAGCTTGTAAGGTTGCCGTCTGTCTGTCGGGCGATCACGCCAGAGGCCGGCAGGTTGATTGCAAGGCTCTTCCAGCCCATTGATTTATAAGCCTTTTTGCTATTGCCTTGAGGTGTCAGGTGATGAGGGTTAGCCGTTTCCGCAATCTTTTCTGTGATACAAGCATTGAAGGAGTTTCCCGATGCGACTGATTTTGTTGGGTGCGCCTGGCGCAGGCAAAGGCACACAGGCCCAGTTTATTTGCGAAAAATTTGCTATTCCCCAGATTTCCACCGGCGACATGCTGCGTGCAGCAGTCAAGGCCGAGTCCGAACTGGGCCTCAAGGTCAAGGAAGTCATGGCTTCCGGCGGCCTGGTATCCGACGAGATCATTATTGCGCTGGTCAAGGAGCGCATTACCCAGGCTGATTGTGCCAACGGTTTTTTGTTTGACGGTTTTCCGCGCACCATCCCGCAAGCCGAGGCGATGATTGATGCCGGCGTGGACCTTGACTATGTTGTCGAGATTGCGGTTGCCGATGAAGAAATCATCAAGCGCCTGTCCGGTCGCCGTGTGCATGAGGCGTCCGGCCGTGTCTACCATGTGGTCTACAATCCACCGAAAGTGGACGGCAAGGACGATGTTACCGGCGAATCGCTGGTGCAGCGTGCTGACGATAGCGAAGAGACCGTGCGCAAGCGTCTGCAGGTCTATCATGAGCAAACCGAGCCGCTGGTCGGTTTTTACCAGAACCTGCAGCAGGCCAATGCGCCAAAATATGTCAAGGTACCCGGTATTGGCAGCGTCGAGCAGATTCGCGATGCCGTGTTTGTCGCGCTGGGCTGATTGCCTGCCCTCTGCGGGCTGATAAGCGAGGCATTGATGCAAGATTCCCGTCTGCTGGTCCTGTTGGCCAATCTGGGCACGCCGGCGGCTGCCACCCCGGCTGCCGTGCGTGCTTTCCTGAAACCCTTTCTGTCCGATCCGCGGGTGGTGGAAGTGCCACGGCCCATCTGGTGGCTGATCCTCAATGCCTTTATCCTGCCGTTTCGCCCGAAGCCGGTGGCGCAAGCCTACCAGGCCTTGTGGGATCATTACGGTGACTCGCCGCTGCGCCTGATCACCGCTGAACAGGTAGACAAACTGTCGGCGCTGTGTGAGCAGCAGTTTGGTGCCGGTGAAGTGCTGGTGGATTACTGTTTCACCTACGGCGAACCGTCGCTGGCCGCACAGCTTGACCGTTACCGCAGCCAGGTTGACAAGATTGTCCTGCTGCCTTTGTACCCGCAATATTCCTGTTCCACAACGGCTGCCCTCAGTGACCAGCTGGCGGCCTACCAGCGTAGCCAGCGTCATATCGCCGACGTGGCGCTGATCAAGGATTATTACCAGACCACAGCCTATCGCCAGGCGCTGGCTGATTCGGTGCAGCGTTTCTGGCAGCAGAATGGTCGCGGGGATTTTCTGCTGGTGTCCTGTCACGGTGTACCGAAAGCCTATGCCGACAAGGGCGATCCGTATTACCGCCAATGCCTGGCAACCGCGCAGCAGCTGGCCGATGATCTGGGCCTGGCCGATGGCAGCTGGCGCAGCAGTTTTCAGTCGCGCCTCGGCAAGGCCGAGTGGCTGAAGCCGTATACCGATGTCACGGTGCGTGAGCTGGCGGCTGCCGGTGTCAAAACGCTGGATGTGGTGTGCCCCTCTTTTTCCGTCGACTGCCTGGAAACGCTGGAGGAGATTGCCGTGGAAAATGCCGGCTATTTCCGCGAGGCAGGTGGAGAAACGCTGCGGCTGGTGCCATGCCTTAATGCTGATGATGCGCATGTGGCGATGATGCTGTCGCTGATCACACCTTACCGGGACTTGCTGCGATGATACTGCTGGCCATTGAGGCAAGTGCCAGCCTGTGTTCGGTGGGACTGTGGTGTGATGGCGAGATCAGTGAACGCAACAGTGATGCGCCGCGTGCCCATACCCGTTCCCTGCTGGCTTTTGTTGACGAGCTGCTACGCAGCCGGCAGCTGACGGTCAGTGATTGTGATGCGCTGGTGTTTTCTGCCGGTCCCGGCTCTTTTACCGGTGTGCGGCTGGCGGCTGCCGTGGCCAAGTCGCTGGGCTATGCGGCCGGCAAGCCGGTGCTGGGTATCAGCAGCCTGGCGGCGATGGCGCAGGCGGCCTGCCAGGCTTCACCGGCGCGTGACAGCTGCCTGGTGGTCACCGATGCCCGCATGGGGGAGTATTATCTGGGCCGTTACCGCTGCAGTGCGGGAGTACTGCTGGCAGAGGCGGCAGATTGCCTGCAGGCACCGGCACAGCTGGATACGCTGGTGCCGGGACAGGCGCTGATTGTGCATGATGGCAATGACTGGGCGTTGCAGCAACAGGCAGCGGGCTGTCCAGCGCTGGCGGTGCAGGCCTCGGCGCGGCATTTGCTGCAGCTGGCGGCAGGCCAGTTGGCTGACGGTTTGCCACCAGCCGCCAGTGCCCTTTCGGTGCAGGTTAACTACCTGCGCGGCCGTAGCAGCTGGAAAACTGTCGAACAACAACAGGCCAATCACTGAGGCGGGGACGGGAATATGGACTGGTTGCAGGTGCTGGTGCTGTCGGTGATACAGGGGGTGACGGAATTTCTGCCGATTTCCAGCTCTGCGCACCTGATTCTGCCGGCCCAGTTGCTGGGCTGGGTTGACCAGGGCCTGGCTTTTGATGTGGCAGTGCATTTCGGTTCATTGATGGCGATTGTGTTTTATTTTCGCCATGACCTGCGTCAGCTGGCGCAGGCTTTTTTTGCCAGCAAGCTGGGCCGTGACTACGATGCCGGTGATGCGCGGCTGGCACATCTGGTGATTTACGCCACACTGCCGGCAGTGGCGGTGGGGCTGGTCGTCAATGGCTACAGTGATTACCTGCGTTCAACGCTGCTGATTGCCACCACCACCATTGTGTTCGGTATTCTGCTTGCGGTAGCGGACCGCAAGCCGGGCCACGCCGGCTTGCCGGCCCTGACGCTGGGGCAGGCGCTGATTATCGGCGTGATGCAGTGCCTGGCGTTGATTCCCGGTACCTCCCGATCCGGGATTACCATGACAGCCGGGCTGTTGCTTGGCTTGAGTCGCGAGGCATCAGCGCGATTTTCATTTTTGCTGTCGGTGCCATTGATTGCTGCCGCCTCATTGCTGAAAAGCATCGAGCTGGTGCTGGCCGATGAGCCGGTAGCGCTGGCCATGTTGCTGGCCGGGGTGGGCTTTTCGGCAGTCAGCGCCTATGCCTGTATCCGGCTGTTTCTTCAGCTAATTGAGCGTATCGGCTTTATGCCGTTTGTCATTTACCGCTTGTTGCTGGGCGGCACCTTGCTGTGGTTTGTATTGCAGGGCGCCTGATCAGGCCGGTTAAAACGGACTGTTCTGTTTCCAGTTGATCGCCTGTTGCAGGCGCAAATCCAGCCGGCTGGCGGCTTGCGGGTCACTGGCCAGCAGTGGCCGGGCGAGATTCAGGTGACGGATGGCTTCGTCAAATGCGCCAACCCGCAAAAAATACTCTGCCCGTGCCGTGTGCACGCCGGCGATATGGCCAGCCAGGCCCTCCACTTCTGCCAGCAAATACCAGATATCCGGTGTGTCCGGCCAGTTGCGTTCTGCCAGCTGGCGCAGCACCTGTGCGGCATCGGCAGGCCGGTTGCTGCGCTGGTAGAGTCCGGCCAGCTGCATGCTGATGGCATAGTTATACGGCGACAGCGCCAGCTGTTGCTCGGCCAGTGAAATGGCAGTGTCAGTCTTTTGCTGTTGTTCGAGCAGGTCTATCTGGGCCAGCTGGTAGGCAGTTTGCCGCGGTTGCTGTTGCAGCAGGGCGGTGATCAGCGGCTCGGCCTGGTCAGCCCGGCCTGCCTTCAGCAAGGCCAGCGCCAGGCCGTAGCGGGCTGCATCGGTCTGGCTGGCGGATTGCTGGAAAAATGTCACCGCATCGTCCGGGCGCGGGTTATGGTACAGGTAGACACGGGCCTTCATCAGCTGGAACTGCAGGCTGTTGCGATTCTGCCGTTGTGGATACTGGCGTGCCTGGTTGCTGGCATCAGCTACCCGGCTGTCCGCCAGCGGATGGGTCAGCAAAAAGGCAAAGTCCTTCAGGTCGCTGCGATAACGGGTGGCGCTCAGCATGTGCTGGAACATGTCGGCAGCGGCCTGTGGATTCAGGCCGGCGGCGGCCAGCGTCTGGATGCCGATGCGGTCGGCCTCCTGTTCATGGGAGCGACTGTAACGCAGCTGGTTGTCAATCGCGGCTGCCTGGGTTGCGGTCAGGGCGGCGATGCCGGCATCACCTCCGCCGGCTGCCATGATCAGCAGGCTGGCCAGCAAGCCGGCCAGGGTGGCGGCGCTGCGCCGCTTTTGCTGTTCCACGCTGCGTGCATAATGGCGCTGGCTCAGGTGAGCCAATTCGTGGGCGATAACTGAAGCCAGCTGGTCTTCCGTGTCGGCATGCAAAAAGAGGCCGGTATTGATGCCAATGATATTGCCGGGCACTGCGAACGCATTGAAGGATTTGCTGTCGACCACAACCAGGTCAAAGGATTTGTCATCCAGCGGGCTGGCCAGCGCCAGTTGCTGTATCAAATGATGGAGATAGGTATACAATAGCGGGTCATCAGCCAGCTGCGTCTGCTGGCGAAACGCCCGCAGCCAGTATTGGCCGAGCAGGTTCTCCTGCTGGCGCGAGACGACCGATGATGTGCTGTCACCCAGTTCCGGCAGGTTCAGCGAATCAGCCATTACCCCGGCTGCCAGAAACAGGTAGCAGGCGGCGATCAGGTGCTGTAAGTGTCGTAAAACCATGTCGGGTGTCTGGCCGGGTGGAAAGGCATTGTCGCAACAATAAACTATGAAAACCAGTCATCCTCAGATGGCGGCCAACGAAAAAAATTCAAGCACATGAACGATTCCCGGCCTTTGCCCGAGATTGACCAGAGCGTGGATGCCTGCCAGCAGCCCTGCCCGTTGCCGTTGCTGAAAGCCAAGCAGGCGCTGAACCGTATGGCGGTGGGGCAGGTGCTGGAGGTACTGGCCACCGATGCCGGTTCCTGGCGCGATTTTGCCGTGTTTGCCGAACAGGGGCATCACCGGCTGCTGCTGGCAGAAAAGCAGTCACAGCAATTTCGTTACCTGATACAAAAAGGCGCAGCCTGAGGCCGCCGTGGAAAAGACCTTATGATCCAGGTGTTCAAAAAATGGCTGAATGACTATTTTGCCGATGAAGAGGCGATCAGCCTGCTGCTGATCCTGGTCTGCGCACTGCTGCTGGTTATTTACGCCGGCCATATGCTGACGCCGGTGATTATTGCCATCATCATTGCCTACCTGCTGCAGGGGGTGGTCCAGCAACTGACGCGCTGGTTGCCGGAAACCCTGGCGGTGTCGCTGACGTTTGTGTTTTTTTGCGGCCTGTTTCTGCTGGCGCTGTTTCTGGCACTGCCGATTATCGGCAAGCAGCTGACCAACCTGGTGGCAGAGTTGCCGAAACTGGTGCGCCAGCTACAGGCCTTGCTGCTGGAGCTGCAGGGCCGTTATCCCCATTTGTTGTCGCAACAGCAAACCGATGAGCTGGTGGCGCTGGCTGCCCGTGAAGCCCGCAATATTGGCCAGCTGCTGCTGGATTTTTCATTGGCATCGATTCCCAATATTTTTGCTGTCCTGGTGTACATGGTGCTGACGCCAATCCTGGTGTTTTTCCTGCTCAAAGACCGACGCCAGATACTGGGCTGGCTGGCAGCGTTTTTGCCGGAACGGCGTCCCTTGATGCGCGCAGTGTGGGGTGAGATGAATACCCAGGTGGCCAATTATGCGCGCGGCAAGGCCGTGGAAATTGTCATTGTCGGCGGTGTGTCGTATGTCACTTTTACCCTGTTTGGCCTGCAGTATGCGGCCTTGCTGGCACTGCTGGTAGGCCTGTCGGTGCTGATTCCCTATATCGGCGCTGCTGCGGTAACGCTGCCCATTGCCGTGATTGGCTATTTGCAGTGGGGGCCAAGCCAGATTTTTGTTTACCTGCTGGTAGCTTATGGCGTGATCCAGTTTCTTGATGGCAATGTGCTGGTGCCGCTGCTGTTTTCTGAAGTGGTCAATCTGCATCCGGTGGCGATTATTGTTGCCGTGCTGTTTTTTGGTGGTATCTGGGGTTTGTGGGGAGTGTTTTTTGCCATTCCGCTGGCAACCCTGGTGAAAGCCTTGTTACAGGCCTGGCCGAAAGGTTTGCAGCAAGTGGAATTGCGTGAGGAGGGTTTATGCGAGTGATGCGTGGCCTGTGGCCGGTTCTGCTGTTGTGTCTGGCTGCCTGCGCAACTCTGCCGGAGGCCGGCAGGCAGCCGGTCAAGGGCGACAGTGATGCGCGTGATTACCGTTACCTGCAGCTCGACAATGGCCTGCGGGTACTGCTGGTGTCCGACCCGTCCACCGATCTGGCGGCTGCGTCGCTGGACGTACATGCCGGCAGTGGCAATGATCCGGTGCAACGGCCTGGCCTGGCGCATTTTCTTGAGCACATGCTGTTTCTGGGTACCGCCAAGTACCCGGAGCCTGACAGTTACCAGCGTTTTATCAAGGACAATGCCGGCAGCCACAATGCCTATACCAGTTTCGAGCATACCAATTATTTTTTCAGCGTCCGGCCGCAAGCGCTGGACGAGGCGCTTGACCGGTTTGCCGATTTTTTTATCCATCCGTTACTGGATGAGCAGTATGTCGAACGTGAAAAAAATGCGGTGGAATCGGAATACCAGGCACGCATGAAGGATGAGCTGCGCCGGCAGCTGGATGTCGTGCGCCAGCTGATGAACCCGGATCATCCGTTCAGCCGCTTCTCGATAGGCAGCCTGGAAACCTTGTCCAGCAGTGAGCAGCCGATTCGTGATGATCTACTGGCATTCTATCGGCGTTACTATGTGGCAGGGAATATGACGCTGGCAGTGCTGGGTAGCCAGTCGCTGGATCAGCTGGAGGCCCAGGTGCGGCAACGTTTCTCGGCAATTGCCGGTGATGGTGTGGTGTCTGCACCACAATATGATATGCCGGCATTTGCCGATGGCAGCCTGCCGCAGCAGGTGTTTATCCAGCCGGAACAGCAACTGCAGGAATTGACCCTGTTGTTTCCAGTGGCGGATATGCAGCGTTATTACAGTGCCAAACCGGCACAGCTGCTGGGTCATGTGCTGGGGCATGAGGGCGAGGGCAGCCTGCTCAGTTACCTGAAGGCACAGGGGCTTGCCAGCGGCCTGGCTGCTGGCTTGTCGTGGCAGTATAACGGTGGCGCTGCGTTTTTCATCCGCATTACGCTGACTGACAATGGCTTGGCCCGAAGCGAGGACGTTGCTGAAATGGTTTTTCAGGCCATTGAGAATCTGCGCAGTAACGGCATTCCGGCCTGGGTGTTTGATGACCTGGCGGCCATTGCGACACTGGAGTTCCATTATGCCGAGCCGGATTCGCCGCTGGGCCATGTGATGCGTCTGGCCAATAACCTGCATTCCTACCCGGTTCGTGATGTGATGCAAGGTGATTATCTTTATCGTGATTTTCGTCCGCAGCTGGTGCGTGATTTGCTGGACCAGCTGACAGTCAATAACCTGTTGCTGATCCGCACGGGTGAACAATTCAATGCGACTGCCAGCTCGCCCTATCATTTTACGCCCTATCATGCCGAGCAGTTGCCGGCTCGTCTGAAAACGCGATTAATGGATGCTGTTAGTCTTTCTGCCTTTGGCCCGCCGGCGAAAAACCCGTTTTTGCCAGAGCGGCTGGTACTGCTGGAGCCGGCAGCGTCTGTGCCGGTGCCAAGCCTGGTAGTTGAGCGGGATGGCGAGGAATTATGGTTCAAGCCGTTGCAGCGTTTCCGCCTGCCGAAAGCCGTCAATTATTTTTCGCTGATCCGCCCGGATATGGGTGAGTCGGCGCGAACGGCGGCGTTGCTGGAACTGTATGTGGCAATGCTGGCAGACAGCCTGAATGAGTGGCTGTACCCGGCGGCAATGGCCGGGCTGGAGTTTCAGCTGTATCCGCATGCGCGTGGGCTGACACTGAAGATCGGCGGTTTTTATGATCGCCAGGATGAGTTGCTGGCCCGGCTGGTGGCAGATATACGTGACATACAGTTTTCGCCGCAACAGTTTGCCCGTGTGCATGAGCAGCAATTGCGGGAATGGCATAACGCCGACAAAATCCCTCCTTACCAGAAAGCCCTCGCTGCCCTGTCCGTGGCCATGCGGCCGGGTGTCTTTTCCGTTGCCGAGCGTTTACAGGCAGCGCAAGCCTTGACGCTGGATGATGTTGAGGTATTTGCCCAGGCTTTCTGGCAGTCGGGTTACCTGCGCAGCCTGGCCAATGGCAATATGCCGCAGGAGCAGGCAGAGCGCATGCACGGCCTGTTTGCTGCGCTGCGCACGGAAGCGCTGGCGCAGCCGGCGCCGCTGCAGGCACGCAAGCTGGATGTGGCGCAGCAGCAAATAATCGACAGTCGTCACAGTGATGCTGCTTACGTGCTGTACTGGCAGGCGGCGGACAACAGCCTGGCGGGCCAGGCACAGTGGATGATGCTGGGCCAGGCACTGGAAGCGGATTTTTTTCACCAGATGCGCACCGAAAAGCAGCTGGGATATGCCGTATTTGCCCGTTACTATCCGCTGTTCACCGTGCCAGGCATGGTGTTTGTGCTGCAATCACCGGTGGCGGATGGCGTGCAGTTGCATGGCCATGTGGATGATTACCTGGATCATGCCTTGCAGCAGCTCCAGCAGCTGCCAGAGGAGGTGTTTGAGCAGTATCGCAGCAGCCTCATCCAGAGCCTGGCGGAAGAAGACAAGACCCTGGAACAGGAATCAGACCGCTACTGGTATCAGCTGGCGCTGGGTGATCGTGATTTTTCATTGCGTGCGCAGCAGCTGGCCGCGGTGCAGGCGCTGACGCTGGTCGAGTGGCAGGCGTTTGTGGCGCAGCTTGCGCCGGGCTTGCGTCGTTATGTGCTGACCACCGGCAAGCAGCCGCTGGATGGCTTTGTGCCGGCGACTGCAGTGCAGGAGCAGGCGGAAAGCTACCGTTATCACTAATCTGTAGTTTTACTACAGGCTTTGTAGTGTTTGCCCGGAGTGGCGTTTGTTTCCTGCTTTTCCTGGAAAATCCTTTGAATAAGAAGGAAAAAACCCGGTGCATGGCAAAGGATGCCGGGTGTGGCTGGAAAAGCCTTCTGCCGCCTGGCCGTTTGGCAGGCTTGAAAAGCCGCAGTGTTTGTGTAAAAATTTTACAATTTTGCGGCCACACTGCCGCTGGCGTATTCATAATAACAGTGGCAAAAGCGCGCCACCCACCGACAGGAGGCCTTATGCGTCAAGAGGATAAAGATCCACTGGAAACCCAGGAATGGCTGGATGCACTGAATTCCGTGCTCAAGTATGCCGGTCGCGGCCGTACCGCCTTTCTGCTGAAAACCCTGGCCGAACGGGCAGCCAATGCCGGTACCCGCCTGCCGGCAGCGATTACTACACCGTATCGCAACACTATTCCGCCGACGGCAGAAAAACGTATGCCCGGCGATCTGTTTATCGAGCGACGTATTCGCTCATTGATTCGCTGGAATGCGCTGGCGATGGTCATGCGTGCCAACGAGCGCTCGGCTGGCCTGGGCGGGCATATCTCCAGCTTTTCTTCCAGTGCCACGTTGTACGATGTGGGGTTCAACTATTTTTTCCGCGGGCCGGACAGCCAGCATGGCGGCGACCTGATTTACTTCCAGGGCCATATCTCACCGGGCATTTACGCCCGTTCGTATCTGGAAGGCCGGCTGACCGAAGAGCAGCTGGATAATTTCCGTCGTGAGGTAGACGGCAATGGACTGTCATCCTATCCGCATCCGTGGCTGATGCCGGATTACTGGCAGTTCCCGACCGTGTCGATGGGCTTGGGGCCGATCCAGGCGATTTACCAGGCACATGTGATGAAATACCAGCAGAAGCGCGGCCTGAAGGATCACGGTGATCGCAAGGTGTGGGCGTTTCTGGGTGATGGTGAGTGTGACGAGCCGGAAAGCCTGGGCGCCATTTCACTGGCTGGCCGTGAAGAGCTGGACAACCTGGTGTTTGTCATCAACTGCAACCTGCAGCGGCTGGACGGGCCGGTACGCGGCAATGGCAAGATTATCCAGGAGCTGGAAGGGGTATTCCGCGGTGCCGGCTGGAATGTGATCAAGGTGGTGTGGGGAAGGCACTGGGATCCGTTGCTGGAAAAAGACAAGACCGGCCTGCTGCAAAAACGCATGGACGAGGTATGTGACGGCGAGCTGCAAAACTACAAGCACAACGGCGGTGCGTATACCCGCAAACATTTCTTTGGCAAATATCCGGAGCTGCTGGAGCTGGTCAAGGATCTCAGTGATGAGGACATTATGTACCTCAATCGTGGCGGCCATGATCCCTACAAAGTCTATGCTGCCTATGCTGCGGCGGTAGAGCAAAAGGGGCAGCCGACAGTCATCCTGGCACAAACAGTCAAGGGTTATGGTACCGGCTCTGCCGGTGAGTCGCATAACGAGGCGCACTCGCTGAAAAAACTGGATATCGAAAGCCTGAAGCAGTTCCGCGACCGCTTTGATATTCCGTTATCGGATGATGAGCTGGGTAACCTGCCATACTACCGGCCAGCGCCGGACAGCCCGGAAATGCAGTACATGCTGAAGCGGCGTGAAACGCTGGGCGGTTTTGTACCGCAGCGCCAGCCGGATTTTGACGCGCTGGATGTGCCATCGCTGGAGGCTTTCAAGGCGCAGCTGAAAGATACCGGTGATCGCGAAATTTCCTCAACCATGGCGTTTGTACGAATCCTGTCAACCCTGGCCAAGGACAAGCAGGTGGGTGAGCGGGTGGTTCCTATCGTCCCGGATGAGGCGCGTACCTTTGGCATGGAGGGCATGTTCCGTCAGCTGGGCATTTATTCATCGCAGGGTCAGCAATACACCCCGCATGATGCTGACCAGATCATGTATTACAAGGAAAGTGAATCGGGCCAGATCATGGAGGAGGGCATCAACGAATCCGGTGCTACGTCAGCGTGGATTGCCCAGGCCACCTCCTACAGCAATCACGGCCTGCCGATGATTCCGTTTTATGTGTTTTATTCGATGTTCGGCTTCCAGCGAGTGATGGACCTGATCTGGGCAGCCGCTGACCAGCAGGCGCGCGGGTTCCTGATTGGCGGTACTGCCGGACGCACCACACTGAACGGTGAAGGTTTGCAGCACCAGGACGGCCACAGCCACCTGATGGCGGCGATGGTGCCTAACTGCGTTTCCTACGACCCGACCTATGCCTACGAGCTGGCGGTGATTATCCAGAACGGTCTGGAGCGCATGTATGCGCAAAAACAGAATGTGTTCTATTACATTACCGTGATGAATGAAAACTACCCGCATCCGGCAATGCCCGAAGGTGCCGAGGAAGGCATTATCAAGGGTATGTACCTGCTGAAGGAATCGACCAGCAAGGTCAAGAACAAGGTGCAGCTGATGGGCTGTGGCACCATTCTGCGTGAGGTTGAGGCCGCAGCAGAGCTGCTGAAGGCAGACTGGAAAGTACACAGTGATGTCTGGAGTCTCACCAGTATCAATGAGCTGCGCAAGAATGGCCTGCATTGTATACGCTGGAACCGCATGCATCCGGGTGAAAAAGAGCAGGTGCCTTATGTGACACAGATGCTGCAGGATCGTCAGGGGCCGGTGATTGCCGCTACCGATTACATGATTGCCTATAGTGACCAGATCCGTGAATTTGTGCCGAAACGGTTTGTAGCACTGGGGACGGATGGTTTTGGTCGCAGTGATACCCGTGAAAAATTGCGCAGCCATTTTGAAGTGGATCGTTATTTTATTGTCGTCGCTGCCCTGAAGGCGCTGGCGGATGATGGCGAATTTGCACTGGCAGATGTGAAAAAAGCGATGAAAAAATATGGCATCAGCCCGAACAAGTCTGACCCTGTGACGTTGTAAAGGCACCGGGATAACACGCGCTTAAAGGTAATATGATGAGTACAGAAATAATCAAGGTGCCGGATCTTGGCGGTGCCGATTCAGTGGAAGTAATCGAGATTTGTGTGGCAGCAGGCGATGTCATCCGTGCAGAGGATTCACTGGTGGTGCTGGAATCTGACAAGGCATCCATGGAAGTGCCTTCGCCGAAAGCCGGCAAGGTGAAAGCTGTGCTGGTGAAAGAGGGCGACAGTATCCGTGAGGGTGACCAGTTGCTGGAACTTGAGCTGGCAGACGTTGATGAAGCAGCGGCAGTGCCTGCTGAACAAAAGCAGGCCCCGACAGCTGAAGCTGTATCACAGGCTGATGCACCTGCCCCGGTACAGGCAGCCGCCGAGCAGCAGGTTGAGGTACCTGATATTGGTACTGATCAGGCTGTCGATGTTATTGAGGTGTGCGTCAAGGTCGGTGACCGCATTGCTGAAGGTGATTCGCTGATTGTACTGGAATCTGACAAGGCTTCGATGGAAGTGCCGGCACCATTTGCCGGTGTCATCAAGGCCCTGCAGGTGAAAGAAGGCGACAGTGTCAGGCAGGG
>DATCSZ010000444.1:0-1381 GCA_036568205.1 Pseudomonadales bacterium | reverse complement strand
GCACCGATGACAATGCCCGCTGGATGGATTTGCCCCCCAGCCCATCACGGTGCAGGCGTGCAGCCCATTGCCGGATATCGGCGGTGTTGATGTTGGCCGCATCGGTGATCTGGCGGCTGTTGGCAAACGCCTGCAGTTTGTGCAGGTCCAGCCGGTAGTTATTGATGGTGTGCGGCGAGTACTGGCGAACGGTAGCGAGCCAGTCGAGAAACAGGTCAATCGAGGAGGCGAGTGTGTTATCAGCCGCCGAACCCATGCTTAACCCTGGTCCAGCAACCGTGGCAGCAGGCGGCCCAGGATGTCAGCCAGGTATTTCAGGAACAGTGTGCCCATCTGGCGCTGGAATCGGTTGGCGTCGTCACTGCCGATGGCGAGCAGGCCAATCAGGTTGACGCCTTTCAGCGGCACGATGGCAGCCGATTGGATGTGCTGGCCATCATCACCAAACAGGTAATCGCGCTCGTTGTCGCGCAGTACACCGCAAACCGGCTTGCTGCTGTCAATCAGCGCCCCGACCGCTGCGCGGGCTTCGGCCTCGCTCACGCTGCGCGCCTGGCCAATGGCGGGCAGGTCATCGCGGTCAAAGATAATCACCTGGTGATATTCGGCCTGGAAATCGCGAGTCAGGCTTTCTTCAACAGTGACCAGCAAGTCTTCAAGGCGCTGGGCCTCAATCAGGGCCAATACCAGTTTGCGGCTGCTTTCGAACAGGCGGTCATTCACGCGTGCAGCGTCCATCATTTTTTGCATGCGGCTGCGCAACTCATGATTGCGATCACGCAGCAGGCCCACTTGCCGTTCAACCAGCGACACGGCACCGCCGGTATCGTGCGGCAATTGCATTTGGCACAGCAGCTCATTGCGATTGGTGAAGAAATCGGGGTGCTGCGCGAGCCATTCAGCGATGGCATCAGCAGACGGTGAGAATTCGGCAGCGGGTTTTGCGCTCATGGTGTCCTTGCTTGTTATCAGGGCCAGAGAAAAATGGAGCCTTCAAATACCGTGGTGGCCGGTCCGGTCATGGTAACCGGATGGCCGCGACCCTGCCAATCAATCCACAAATGGCCGCCGGGCAGGTTGACCTTGACGTGTTCACCGAGCAGCCCCTGCAGTTGGCCAACAACCACTGCTGCACAGGCTCCGGTTCCGCACGCCAGTGTTTCGCCGCAACCGCGTTCCCATACGCGCAGGTGGATCTCTTCACGGCTGACCACCTGGGCGAAGCCGACATTGACGCGGTTGGGGAAGTCGCTGTGGGTTTCCAGTTGCGGGCCCAATGTCGTTACCGGGGCCTTGCTGATGTCGTCAAAAAACAGCACGGCGTGGGGGTTGCCCATGGAAACTGTCCCGATGGTGGCTGGCCAGCCATCGGAATCAATGG
>DATCSZ010000443.1:0-10994 GCA_036568205.1 Pseudomonadales bacterium | reverse complement strand
ACCGACAATCTCGTCGCGGCCTGAAAAGCTGTATTTGCCGCCATCGTAACGCGCGGTACAGTGCGCAGCCAGACAGTCCTGCATCAGTGACCATTGTTTGCAGTCCAGTGCCCGGAAGTAACGTGCCTTGAGTTGCTTGATTGCTTCGATACTGTGCAAATCGAACATGTGTCACTCAACCTTCTTGTAATGGATATGCTGGATGCGCTGGGTGTCGATGGATTCTTTCAGCTTGTCTTCTGCCATGGCCATCAGCTGTTCAGCTGTCGGCAGGCCGGTTTTGGCACCGGCTGCAGCCACCGCCATGTCTACGGTGACTTCCATAAAACCCATCGATGTCTGGAAAGCCCGATGATTGATCGCATCAACAATACGCTTGAAACTGGAACCGACGCACAGTGTCAGGTCAGGTTGATGGGTAACCACAGCAAACGTGTATTTGGTCAGGCGTGATACATCATCCAGCGGTCTCACCAGGCTTTTCAGGCGCCGGCTGATGCCGACGATCAACTCATTGATAATGCGCGGCGGCATTTTCTTTTCCAGTTCGGCAATACCGTTGATACGGATCAGCAGGTAACAGGTGGCGCCGCCACGCGATTCGGTATGGCTGAGGTTGTCACCCAGTTTGTTGAGGTTGTAGTTCTTGTTGCCAAGACCGGTCAACGGGTCGATAGTGGATAACTCTTTCAGGGTTTTGTTGGCTTTGTCGAGCTGCTGGTTGGCCTGCAGCAGTTCCCTGAAGTCGCGCAGCAGGCGGTTCTGGTTGTTAACCAGCCGCTCAGCGGCAAATACCCGTGGCAACAGCTGCTGTTGCATGGCCGATTTGTTGACAAAATCATCCACGCCTTCATCAAAGGCGTGTTTCAGTGCGTCAATACCATCACGTGCAGTCAGCATGATGACGTAGGTATAGGTGTTATTGGCCTCATCCATCTGGCGGATACGCTTGGTCATTTCCAGGCCATCCATTTCCGGCATCAGCCAGTCGGCGATAACGATATTGATCGCTGTTTTTTCCAGCACGCCCAGTGCCTCAATGGCACTTTCAGCATGACTGACATTGTGGTAGCCGCCAGCCTTGAGGTTGCGCATAATCACTGCCGAGCTGAACTTTGCATCATCAACCACAAGTATGGAAAGTTCAGACTGGGACATGGGTTCGCCTTCGATGGATCATGGGTAGTCGTTTTTGTTGTTATGCCAGGATGCGAAATGCCAGCAGACAAATAATCACAATTTGTTGTCTATTGCAACCAGCCTGCTTTCGGTAAATGCATATTTTTCAACAATTTTCTGTAATGAGGCCGGGGGCGGGGTGGCGGTCAGGAAAAGTATGCCTGCAGGGCCGTCAGGTTTGCCAGGGCAGGGGCCAAGCAGCTCGCCAACCCGACGCGCAATGGCCTGGCCGGAATCTATCCAGCGTGCGGGTGAACCCCAGGCCATCGCCAGCTCATCGGCAATGGCTGGAAAATGGGTGCAGCCCAGGACAAACGTGTCAATGGCGGCAGCGCCTTGTTGCTCTTTCAGTGGCGCCAGAATGTTTGCCAGGTGCTGCCGGTCTACAGCGTGGCCGAGCATTTTGTCTTCGGCAATGGCCACCAGTTCCGGGTGGGCGTAGCGGATCAGCTGGCAGTGGTTGGCATGGGTCATGCTAAGCTGGTCGATATATCCGCGTGTCAGCGTGGCTGGGGTGGCAAGCAGGGCAATCACCTTGCTGTGGCTGGCAGCAGCAGCCGGCTTGATGGCGGGCACCACACCAACAAACGGAATGCTGTGGCGGGCACGCAATACATCAAGAATCAGGGTGCTGGCCGTATTACAGGCGATCACCACCAGGTCCGGCTGCGCCTGTGGCAGCAGTGCATCAAACAGCGTCTGAATGCGCTGGCGCAGGAAGTCATCCGTTTTGTCGCCATAGGGGAATGCGCCGTTATCCATGGCATAGCTGTAACGGTAGCCAGGCAGGCGCTGGCGCAGCGCATCAAGAATGGTTGTGCCGCCGAGACCGGAGTCAAAAACCAGTATATGTTTGTCCACAACATTATCCGCTAGCAAGGGGCCCGCATTTTACACTATCTGGCAGTGATCCGGATCGACCGGCTGGTGCAGGCTGGGAAAAGCCGGCAAAGGCCGTTATTATGGGCCGTTTTTATCAGGAGTTGCGATGCGCATTGTCACCTGCAATACCAACGGGATTCGTTCTGCCTGGCGCAAGGGTTTTTTTGACTGGCTGGCCGGCATTGAAGCCGATATTGTCTGTATCCAGGAAACCAAGGCGCAGGAAAACCAGCTTGATCATCCGGATTTCTGCCCGGATGGTTATCATTGTTTTTACCATGATGCGCAGAAAAAAGGCTATAGCGGCACTGCGTTATACAGTCGCAAGAACCCGAAGCGGGTCGTCCGGCAGTTGGGGTTTGATATATGTGACACGGAAGGTCGCTGGCTGCAGGCAGATTTTGATCACCTGAGTGTGGTTTCCCTGTATATGCCATCCGGTTCGGCCAGTGAAGAACGCCAGCAGCGAAAATTTGCCTTTATGGACGCCTTGCTGCCTCATTTGCTGGCCATGCAGCAGGATCAGCGGGACTATATCGTTTGCGCCGACTGGAATATCTGTCACCGTGAGCTGGATCTGAAGAACTGGAAGTCAAACCAGAAAAACTCCGGCTTTTTGCCGGAAGAACGGCAATGGATGGATGCATTGCTGAACCGGCATGGCTTTACCGACAGTTTCAGGGAGCTGTATCCGGACAAGGAGCAATATACCTGGTGGTCCAATCGCGGGCAGGCCTATGCCAAGGATGTAGGCTGGCGGCTGGATTACCAGCTGGTGACAAGCGGACTGAAAGGGCGGGTGCGTGAAGCTGTGGTGTACAAGGAGACGAAGTTTTCCGACCACGCACCGCTGATCGTGGATTATGCCATCGATTGGTAGCCCGGCCGAAAAAATGTGAACGACAATACACAATTGCCAGAGCAGCGGCTACACTGTCGCATGACCTGATAATACCAATTAGAGAAAATCCCATGAGCTTGTTATTGCGCACGTTTTCCCTGCTGATGCTGGTGACATTTTCTTCCATGCTGTCAGCTGCGATGATTGTTGAGCGGACGGTCCTGCATTATGAGCCAGACGGTCCTGGCCGCCAGGATGTCGAGATTCGTAATCCTGACCAGGAAACCCTTTATATTCAGGTGGATATACACGAAGTGATCAACCCGGGAACGGAGCAGGAAGAGCGTCGCCTGGTCACCAACCCGCGCGATGCCAATTTCCTTGCGACACCCAACAAGCTGGCGATTCCGCCCGGTGGCCGCAAACTGGTACGACTGGTGAACCTGCAGGATGCCGGTGACAAGGAGCGGATTTTTCGCGTCAGCCTGCAGCCGATTGCCGAGGATATTGAAGCTGAACAGACTGCCATCAAGGTGCTGGTCGGTTACCAGTTGCTGGTACTGATTCATCCAAAACAGCCACAGCCCAGGCTGGTGGCAAGCCGTGAAGGCAATGTGCTGCGGCTCAGCAATGAAGGCAATATCAATATCCTGATGCACCGTGGCCAGCAATGTGCGACGAATGACAGCAGTGTCTGTACCGATCTGCCGGTCAAGCGCCTGTATCCCGGCAATGTCTGGGAGCTGCAGCTGGAGCATGATGGCCCGGTGCAGTTTATCCAGTCGGTTGGCAATGATAACCAGACCGTGAATTTCTGATAACGCTGATGTGCCGGTGACTGTTTGATGTCGACGCAAGGTCTGGCATGGACAGCCCTGGCATGGCTTGGCAGTTTTTTTTTCGCCGCCGCGAGTGCTGCCGAGTCAGACGTTAATTCACCTGTCCGGGTAGCCGGCGTTCCTGCCGGCTTCCAGTTTCTGCTGGAAAAGCAGACTACCGCCGTTGATGTGTTTTTTGGTGATGTGTTTTTGACCACCACACTGGCTTCCTATACTCCCACCACCATCGAATTCCATAATCCAGCTGACATTATTGGCAATCTGGGTAATTTGCTGATGCCGGAGCAGGTGATGAGTGATCTCAGTGGCGAGCTGGATTCACATGTTGGTGAGGTGTGTTACCGGCCAACCGACAAGGACTGTGGCAGCCTGGCACCGGAAAAAATCGGGGTGATTTTTGACGAAAACCAGTTTCGTGCTGATGTGTTTATCAACCCCAGCCTGCTGGCCGTGCAGCAGCGAACCTTTAACCGTTTTTTGCCGGATCCGGCCAATGAGTTTTCCTATATCAATAATGTGTCACTGGTGTACTCCGGCGATGACAGTGGTTCGGATCAGCTGGGGCTTAACGGCAGCAGCCTGGTCAGTGTGGGGCGCCATCGGCTGGTGTCGCGCTGGGGCGCAACCGATGCCGCCGGCGACAGCAACGCCAATGTTGAAATGCTGTACTGGCAGTTTGATCAGCTGGGCTGGCAGTACCAGGCGGGCTGGTTCCGCTCGGAAAGTCGTTTTCTCAGTTTTGTACCCAGTGTGGATCTTCTCGGTTTCCGTTTTTCCACGTCGCTGAAGGCTCGCACTGACCTTGATTATGCCAAGGGCACGCCAATTGAGCTGTACCTGCCCAGCCGCAGCCGCATCAACATCTACAAGGATGGCCGTTTTCTGGCAGCGGATTTTTATGAGCCGGGCAACCAGATGCTGGATACCTCACGCCTGCCGGACGGCGCCTATGAGATTGAGCTGCAAATCATTGATTCGTCCGGCCAGGAAGAGCGGGTCAGCCGCTTTTTTGTGAAAAGTCCACGCATTGCGCCGCGCGACGAGCCACAGTATTTTTTTGAGCTGGGCGATGTCCAGCAAAACAATGTGTCGACTGCCTTTCCGGAAAGCCGCAATATCCCGATCGTGCAGGGTGGCTACAGCCAGCGGCTGGCAACCAGCCTGGGGCTGAATATTGGCGCGGCGGCAACGGATGACGACGCGCTGCTGGAAGCGGGCTTGTACTATGTAATGGACCAGCTGGATCTTGAGCCGAAAATCCTGGCCGGTATCAAGGGGGATTACGGCTATAGCCTGAGCGGCTTTTTTCGCTACCGGAACTGGTCAGCATCCTATCAGTTTCGCCGTGTCTGGACGGATAACCGTATTGTCGATGCAGATGACTTTTACCTGATCCCTGCTGAACGTACACAGCAGAACCTGTCCCTGAGTTATCCGTTGTTTGATGGCCAGCTGCAATGGCGTTATACCCGGGCAGGCTCAACGGGCAAGGAAACAGCCACAACAACAGCCGTTTCCTACAACCGTCTGCTGCCTTGGACCGTGTTTGATGGCAACCTGCGCTTTGCCTCGGAGATTTCCCGCTCTGATGACGAGGATGTGGTGATGCTGCGGCTCAGCTGGAATGTTCGCCAGGATGCCTGGTATCACAACGCCTCCACTGAGTTGCGCAGTGAAAAACGCCCGTATACGGCCAGGGATAACCTGCTTCGTACCAGCTACAGCGGTTCCTGGAGTGATATGGAGCTGCTGCGTGATGACCTGCTGGTCAATTGGCGTGCGCAGGCCGATGAAAATACGCTGTCAACCGGTGTTGGTGCATCGATTGCCAGTGAGCTGGGCAGCGCCCGCCTGTCACTGGATTATCTCGATAGCGACAATGCCGGCGACCGTGTTGTTTATGTGGGTGAGGCTTCCACCAGCATCTCCGGCAACAAGGATGTGATCGCCATCGGTGGCAAGCAGCTGGCAGAGTCTGCGTTGATTGCTGAAATCGGGCCATCCGACAGCGACTCGGTGTTCAAGCTGTTTATCAATTCGGCACTGTATGGTTACCTGAAGCCTGGGCAACGTGTGGTTGTGCCGGTCACTCCCTACCAGACTTATGATGTCAGCCTGCGGGATGTGGGCGAGCAATTTGTATCCTTTGAACGTAATACGCGCCGGGTGGTGGTGTACCCTGGCAATGTCCGGCATTTGCTGTGGCAGCCACAAACCTTGCTGGTGCTGGTGGCCAGGATTGTGCGGCCGGTGCCAGGTTGTGCAGACAGTGAGGATGCTGACTGCTGGTCACCGATGATCAATGCACGTGCCAGCGGTGTGTTTGGTTTTGCGCGTACTGATGCCGATGGTTATCTGCAGGCTGAGGTGTTTAGTGGCACACGTCGTCTGGTGTTCACCTACCGTGATGTCAGCTGCGTTGTCGAGTTGCCGGCGATCAAGGCTGAGCGCAATGTACTGTACCCTGAGCAGGATTTACTGTGCCTGCCGGACGATGCGCTGGCACCTCAGTTGTAATGTTATTTGCTGGTTTTTCTGCTGTGCTTGCCTGTTGATTACTGGCAAATGCAGGGTAGCTTCACAGGATCAGGTTGCGTTTCTGTCATGTTCTGTACATTGCCGCAATTTGGACTATGCTGGGTATTCTTCGCTTGACCTCACTGTGATTAATGGAAGTCGTTGACGTTTGAATTTCACCAAAGAACAGCTGCTTTCCGGTGACGGAAATGCCTTTGCCCGGCTGCTGTGCTGTCGTTTTGTGACGGCTGCCCAGGCTGTTGATGCCGAGCCATCATCGCTGGTGACCATTGACGGACTGGCGCCCTTGCTTGCCGGTCTCGTTGAGCAGCGTATTGCAGTGGACTGGGGAAAGGACGGTTGGCGATCCTTGGTGTCCGCTGCGATGGCGTTGCAGCCCGGTTTATCCCTGGCCAGCCAAGCCTATGTACGTTTTTGCCATACCCTGTTGCTGCCCTGTGTCCAGCACGCCCAGCTGGATGCGGCCTTGCAGGACGGGATGCTGCAGCTGCGCCAGCGGCTGTTGCTTGAGGCACTGGCGGATGGCAATTTCTGGCTGAAAAAACAGCCATTGATTGTCCTGGTTGACCTGCTGCAACAAGGGCTGCTGGGCTGGCAACCCGGTTTTGGCCAGCATTCAGACAAGCTGTTGCAGCCCTTTGATGACAGCCTTGCCGCGCTTGGCCGTATTGCTGTTGGTGACAGCAAGGCCATTGCGCTGTTGCTGAATGACTGCAAGCTGGCGCTGGCAGACATACAGGGCAGGCTGGACCGGTTTGCCAGCCGAATGAAAGACAGCGAGACCGGCAAGATCAAGAATCGGGCAGCGCAGCTGGCAGCCAGCCAGTTTGTCAACACAGTGACAGCCGGCCGACTGCTGCCTGCCACCGTCACTGCGTTTGTGCAGCAAACCCTGGTGCATGAGCTGCATTTGCTGTTGGTTCGGCAGGGCCTGGACAGCGCCGTCTGGCAACAGGCAAAAACCTTGCTCAGCCAGCTGGTCAGTGCCTACCAGCCAGATGGTGAACTGCAGCCGCTGGACAAGGATTGTCTGCATGCCTTGCCCGGGCAGTTACAGGATTTCTGTTACCAGCATATCCAGCGTTCGCCATCGGTTGATGATTTTATCAATACCGTTGCCTATGATCTGTCGCAACGGGCTGCAGGCAGCATCGACAATCCATTGCAGCCGGTGACGCCGCTGCCGGTGCTTGATGAGCTGCAGGATGTTGAGCGCCAGGTCAGCAGCCAGCTGCTGAACAACAGCCGCCGTTATCGGGAAGGGCAGTGGTTCCTGATGAAAGACGACAGCGGAGCCACCAGCCGCTGTCGCCTGTTGCTGGATCTGCCAGCCTATAACCAGCGCCTGTTTGCCAACTTTGTCGGCCAGCGTTGCCTGGCGACCAGCTTTGAGGATTTTGCCTGTCTGTTGTCGGCACGGCATGTCCAGCCGTTGTCGATGCAGGGGATTGCCAGTCGCTGTCTGCATCATGGCCTGGATAACCTGCTGGACAATATTGATGAAGCCAGTGCCCAGTGGCAGCAGCAGTGTGAGGCTATCCGCCGGCAACGCCAGCAGGAGCAGCAGGCCATCGAGCGCCAGGCAGCAGCAGACAAGGCACGGGCAGAAGCCGAAGCACTGGCCATGCGCAAGGCAGAGGCTGAAAAACAGCAGCAGTTGCAGCAAATGGCTGATGATATGCGTCGCCAGGCACGGCTGGCACTGGATTCAATGTCACTCGGTTCGTGGGTGGAAATCCGCCAGGCTGATGACAGCTTCCGACGTGCCAAGCTGGCGGTCAAGTTTGCCGCCACCGGACGTTTTGTGTTTGTTGATGAGGATGGCATGACCCTGGCCGATTGCCAGCGTGACGAGCTGGTTGAAAGCCTGCTGCAAGGGAGCATGAAAATGCTCGAAAGCGACAGGAAATTCGCTGAAAGACTGGCTAAAATTGTCGGCACCATCAGGGACAGCGGAACCCATCATGCCGGATAACAGTCGCCAGGAAACCCGTTTGCCACAGGCACAAACCATTTTTATTGAAGTACGCAGCAGCTATCCGGGTGATAGTGGTGGTTGCCGCCTGCTGGTATGCAACAGTGTTGATGTTTCAGCCAATGGCATCCGGGCCCGGATTGATGACGGTTTGCCGATTGGTGCAATCTACCCGCTGTGTGTGGAGATTCACGAGCCGGCAGAGCGCCTGTTTCTGGTTGCCGAGGTCAAGTGGGTCAGGCCGGCTGAAGATAATGATGGCTATTATGTTGGCCTGGCCGTATTTGAATCGGATGACACCGATATAGAGCGCTGGAAACGCCACATTGCTGACCAATTGAGCCGGCAATAGGCATTCATTGTCATCCGCCGTTCCTCTATAATGGCGGCCACTTTTTTGGCCAGCCGGATAATCCCCTATGTCCCAAGTTCGCACGCGCATCGCGCCATCACCGACCGGCGATCCGCATGTCGGCACCGCTTACATTGCCCTGTTTAACCTGTGTTTTGCCCGCCAGCATAACGGCAAGTTTATTCTGCGTATCGAGGATACCGATCAGCAGCGCAGCAGCCTGGCATCCGAACAGGCGATTTTTGATTCACTGCGCTGGCTGGGGCTGGACTGGGATGAGGGGCCGGATGTTGGGGGTGATTTTGGCCCGTACCGGCAGAGTGAGCGCAGCAGCATTTACCGTGATTACTGCCAGCAACTGGTTGACAAGGGGCATGCTTTTTTGTGTTACCGCAGCCCGGCGGAACTGGAGGCGTTGCGTGAAAGCCGCAAGGCGCAGGGGCTGCATAGCGCACTGAAACCGTCCGATCTGGCCCTGCCAGCTGATGAGATTGAGCGCCGCCGCCAGGCTAACGCGCCGTATGTTATTCGCATGAATGTGCCGGAATCCGGCGAGTGTGTGGTGCAGGATTTGCTGCGCGGCGATATTGTACTGGACTGGGCTCAGGTGGATGCCCAGATCCTGATGAAGTCCGATGGCATGCCTACCTACCATCTGGCCAATGTGGTGGATGACCACCTGATGCAGATTACCCATGTGTTGCGCGGTGAGGAGTGGATTAACTCGGCACCAAAACACATGCTGCTATACCAGTACTTCGGTTGGCAGATGCCGGTGTTATGCCATTTGCCACTGCTGCGCAACCCGGATAAAAGCAAACTCAGCAAACGCAAAAACCCGACCAGTATTGAGTATTACCGGCGCATGGGTTTTATGCCGGAGGCAGTGATCAATTATCTGGGCCGCATGGGCTGGTCGATGCCGGATGAAAGCGAAAAGTTCACCCTGCAACAGATGCTGGAGGCCTTTGATATCCAGCGTGTATCACTGGGTGGGCCGGTGTTTGATGTGGAAAAACTGAAATGGTTGAATGGCCGCTGGCTGCGCGAAGAACTGGATCATCAGGCGCTGGCCGATCGACTGCAGGCATGGGCTTTCAGCCGTGAGCGCTTGCTGGAACTGTTGCCGCATTTCCAGCAGCGTATCGAGGTATTCAGTGACCTTGCGCCAGCGGCCGGTTTTCTGTTCAGCGGCCAGCTGGCGCTGCAGGAGGCGGATTTTGTCCACGCCTGTGAATTGCCGCTGGATCAGCAAAAGCAGATCCTGCAACTTGGCCTGTGGCAGCTGGAAGCCTTGCGTGACTGGCGCAAGGATGCAATTTTCCAGGCCTTGAAAACCGTGGCTGCGCACATGGATATCAAGATCAAGCCGTTTCTGGCGCCGGTGTTTGTTGCCATTGCCGGCAGTACGGCGTCGATTTCGGTGATGGATGCCATGCAATTGCTGGGGCCGGATATGAGCCGTGCGCGGCTGCGGGCAGCGCTGGATGTGCTGGGCGGGGTATCGAAAAAACAGCTGAAAGCGCTGGAAAAACAGTTTGCCGCGCTGGCGGTGGCGGTTGATTGACCGGCAGGAAGGTGCTGGCTAATCAGCTGGAAACAAAAAACGGCGCGCTGGCGCCGTTTTTTTATGCTCACTTGCCAGCGGCAGCCTTCATCGAGAAAAACAGCTCCTTGTAAAACGGCAGGCACTGTTGCATGGCTTCATCGGTGGTATACAACGGGTGATAACCCAGGTCGCGACGTGCTTTTTCAATGCTGAACGTGTTGGTCACGGCAATACGTTCGATCGCCAGTGGCGGCAGTGGCGGCTCCGGTAATTTGAACAGAAAATGCAACTCCTGCCAGGCTACCATCACCGCTTTCACCAGCGCATAAGGCAAAGAGATTTTCGGGAACTGGGCGCCGATGGCTTCAATCAGCGGGCGGGCAAAGTCGAACATGTTGATTTCATCACCATCGTTGATGAAATACGCCTGGCCGGGTGCTGTGCCACCCTCAACAAGGTGTTCGGCGGCCAGGATCTGGCCATGGATCAGGTTGTGTACATAGCTGTTGTCGATCAGTGCCGAACCGTCACCGACACGGGCAATAAACATGCCGTCGAGAATTTGCTCAAAAAACATCTTGAACATGGTCCGGTCACCGCTGCCCCAGATGCCGCTGGGGCGAATCGAGCAGGTCAGAACCCCATTGACATCATTCTGGGCCAGCACCCACTGTTCAGCAACTACTTTGGTTTCCGTATATAAGTCGTTGAATCTGTTGGTGTATGGTGTTTCCTCGCTGGCCTGGCGAACGGCCTTTCCCTCCAGGATCACACTGTTGCTGGCGGTATAGACAAAACGTTTGCCACCGGCTTTCTGCAGTGCCCGCAGCAGGTTTTTG
>DATCSZ010000442.1:0-7467 GCA_036568205.1 Pseudomonadales bacterium | reverse complement strand
TCAGCGCATAGAAGTAGGCCAGTGGCAGGTCGGTGATGTAACGGATCTGGCCATGCCACTGCAGGGCGATGGCGGCCACCGGCGAGGTGGTCACGGTATTGACCAGGTCGGTTTGCAGGCCGGTCAGTACATCGCCAATCGACAGTGGTGTGGGGGTAAAGTTGAAGGTTTCCGCGGCAGCCTGGGCGGCCGGGTCGTCGCCGGGTGCCCATACCTTGTTTTGTGCCAGCTCGGCGGTAGAGGCAATACGGTTTTTGGACATGATGTAGGCAAAGCCGCCTTCAGCCAGGCCGAAGTTGATATAGCCGGCATCGGTAAAGGCTTTCTCCAGTTCGGGATCGAGCTGTTTGCGCAGATGGTCGACTTCATCGTAGTTGTTGAACAGCAGTGGCAAGTTATAGATCTGGGTATCCGGTGCGCTTCGCGCCAGTGCGCCGCCGGACAGGGCGGCGCCCTGCAGCTGGCCGATACGCATCTTGCGCAGCACGGCGTCATCGTTGCCCATGACCCCGCCAGGGTAGAAACGGAACTTGACCCGCTGGCCGGTTTGTTCGCTGATGGCATCCGCTGCTTCGCGCATGGTCTGCATCCAGTACGAGCCTTCCGGGGTCAGGGTGGCGATTTTCAGGGTGGTGGCGGCCTGGCTGGTGCCGGCCAGTGGCAACAGCAGTGTCAGGACAAGACAAAAACGTGGGATGTTCATCATTCAAAATATTCCGCTTCGGTTGCCAGTAACTGGTGTGCCTGTTGTTGTGCCCAGGCGTTCATCAGGGTCAGGTCGGGCGCTTTGATATCAGCCTCTACCACGTCGGTCAGCAGGCGATGGTGCAGGTCCTGGTCAAATGTCAGTCGTGCATAACGGCGGGCATATTCCACCTTGACCAGCAGGTGGCGATTGTCGGTCAATTCGAGGGCGCGTTCAAAATGTGCCTTGCCGATCTCCGGTTTGCCGCCCAGTGCCGGTGGCAGGGTGGTGGCAATCGCTCCCAGGTACAGGTGGGCACCTGCATTGTCCCAGCCTTCGTCGTGAGCAACTACAAACTGCAGCAGTTCACGCGCCCGGGACAGGTCGGCTATGATGCTCCAGTCATCGCTGTGGGCCTGGATATAGGCCAGCCAGGCACTGGCATAGGCATAGGCTACCGGGACGTCGGCGGTTTCCAGTGAGGCAACAAATGTGCTGAACTCGGCACTGTTGTAGCCGGGCACGGCACACCAGCGGCGGTCTTTTTTGCAGCTGCCATCGCGGGCATAGGCCAGGCCGCGGCGGGTCAATACCTGCTGGCGAGTGCGCTCGCTGTGATCAACAAAAGCGCCGCTGTAAGCACCGTACATTTGCGCAGCAGACAGTTTCAGGTCAGCGCTGGCCTTGTCGCCGCTGGCCATGCTGTCAACGACGATCAGCAGCGTGGGGGTGGCACCGGCAACAGTCGCAGGGTCCTCGAAATTGAGCAGGGTATCCGACAGGTTGTCAGCAAATTTGCTAAGCTGCGAATCAATGATGGCGCTGCATCCATTGCCCAGCACAACAGTGCATAACAACAATGACAAAGACAGATAACGCATAATGAATGTCACGGTGAAAAAACGCTGCATACTCTACCACAGATGTTGCACAGGGTGAAAAGCCTGGCCGATGACTTTGCCCGCCGCTGGCTGTCACTGCCAGCCTGCTGTCGCGTGCCGGTAGTGGCCGGCCTGTTGCTGTTGTCATTGCCGGCTTCGCCGGTGCTGGCCTACAGCAGCAGTGCCGAACCGGAGTGGTGGATAGATCGCGGCCAGTTGTATATCGGCGGCAGCCTGGCGAAAGCCGGCGGGGCGGTCGACAGTTTCCTGTCCCGCGATTACCGCCGCAGCGAGAACCACAGCTACCTGCGTATCCGCCTGGCGAGGGTGCTGGAGGAAGGCGGCAGCTCGTTGACCCGCCATGATTTTGACCTGCATGCCGACCTGCCTAAGACACGCAAGCGCCTGCGGCTGGTGATTTCCAGTGAAAGTGATGATTTTGACAGCCTGCTGGACCAGGAACGCAACGAGGCGACCGGCAAAAACCGCAGCGGCGATGACGAGGACAGGCTGGCGGCTGCGCTACGGTTTTTCTGGCCGGATGTGTCCAGCTGGAATCCGTCACTGGATATCGGTATCCGCTCCAGCCTGCCGCTGGATCCGTTTGTCAAATTCCGTGTTGACAAGGTATTTGCACTGGATGACAAATGGTATTTCCGCACCGCCCATGAGCTGTTTTTTTATCATCAGTCCGGGCTGGGGGAGAAGTCGGCATTTGTGTTTGATCGCCGGATTGGCGAGGACTGGCTGTTTGCCAGTTTGCTGGAAATGCGCTGGGAAGAGCGGGAAACGATTCTTGAGTTCGCTGAAATCCTGTCGCTGACCCACTTTCATCGCCCGAACAAAACCTATGTCTATCGCAGCGGTGCTTTTTTCCAGCGCCAGCCGCGTTCACAGCTGACCGGCTATTTTGTGGATATCAACTACCGACGGCGGCTGTACCAGGAAATCCTGTTTGCCGAGATGATTCCCGGCATGTATTGGCTGCGTGAAAACGATTTCAAGGGGCGAGCCAGTATCACGTTCAGGCTGGTGATGTACTTCAGAAGCTGAAGCTGAAGCCGACAAACGGGCCGTTGTACAGCTCGGCATCCAGCTTGTCACCGGTGACGGCCAGGTAACGGTAACCGGCAAACAGGGAGGTGCTGGGCAGTACCCGGTAGGCAGCGCGGGTATTAAAGGCCAGATAATTCTGGTAGTGGCCCGAGGTGAGGATGTCCGGCGCGAAATGCAGGCTGCCGTTGATCAGGAATTCCGGTGTGATGTGGCCATCAATGGCAACACCCAGCGCCAGGCCGGCCGACTGGTCGCCGCCGATTTTGGCATTGTCCACATCCGGGTCGATCCAGAAAACATAGCCGCCCAGGTGGGTGGTGACCGGGCCGGTCTTGCCGTGGTTGTAAAGGCCGATACTGGCCAGTGCAGTGCTGGTGTCGCGGCGCACATCGCCGGCCTTGTCGAGATCAATGTCGGCGCGTTTTACATCGGCATACAGGCCGCTGATGCGGGTGCTGAAGCTGTTGCTCAGGGCAATGTCATAGCTGGCTTCCACCGAGTCATTGCTGACCGCGAACTCAAAGGTGTCCGCCAGTAACGCCGGGGTGTTGAACAGCAACGCGGTCAGGACTAACAAACGCTTCATCAGGTACCTCGTAAATCATGGCTGGTATCGGCAACCGGTATACTACTGGCAAACGGGTTGCGGGTATAGTTTGCTTTGGCCGGGCTGCAGTGTGTGCCCGAAAAAACACCTTTTGCCGGTATTGGGCGATATTGGCGGTGGACATTGGCGGTCATTTTTTCGTAAAATGCCCCCCCGGCGCAAGGCTGGGTTAGAAAAGCCATCAGCGTGTAACGAATAGCAAAAAGCGAGGTAAAAGTGCGACTTTTCCCTCGCTTTTTTTCAGGTCGCTGCCTGCTCGCCAGCGTATTGTTTGAATTCCAATTGATCGGTTACGGGAGGCTTTCTTGACTGTTCCAGCCATACTCGCACTTGCAGACGGCAGTGTATTTCGCGGAATTTCCATAGGAGCCAATGGTGACTCGGTCGGTGAAGTGGTGTTCAACACCGCCATGACCGGCTACCAGGAGATTCTCACCGATCCATCCTATGCGCGCCAGATTGTCACGCTGACCTATCCGCATATCGGCAATACCGGCATTAATGATGAAGATGAAGAATCGGGAAAAATCCAGGCGGCCGGCCTGGTTATCCGGGATCTGCCCTTGCTGGCCAGCAGCTTCCGCAGCCAGCAGTCACTCAGCGACTATCTGGCGGCCCAGCATATTGTTGCCATTGCCGATATTGATACCCGCCGGCTGACCCGTATCCTGCGTGACAAGGGTGCCCAGGGCGGCTGCCTGCTGGCCGGCCCGGAGGCTGGCAGTGACGCATCGGTGGCAGCGGCCATTGGCAAGGCGCAGGCGTTTGCCGGCCTGGCTGGCATGGATCTGGCCAAAGAGGTGACCTGCTCACAGCCGTATGCCTGGCATGAAGGCAGCTGGCAGCTGGGCAGCGGCCATGCCGATGCCGGCGCCGCGGATTTTCATGTGGTGGCCTATGATTTTGGTGTCAAGCGCAACATCCTGCGTATGCTGGCCGATCGTGGCTGCCGGCTCACCGTGGTGCCAGCCAAAACGCCGGCTGCCGAGGTGCTGGCAATGCAACCGGACGGCGTGTTCCTGTCCAATGGTCCGGGTGATCCCGAGCCTTGTGACTACGCAATAGACGCTATCCGCACCATGCTCGACAAGGCGTTGCCGGTTTTTGGTATCTGCCTCGGCCATCAGCTGCTGGCACTGGCCAGCGGTGCGCGCACGATCAAGATGAAGTTTGGCCATCACGGTGCCAACCACCCGGTCCAGGACCTGGCCAGCAAAAAGGTGATGATCACCAGCCAGAACCATGGTTTTGCCGTTGACGAGACCAGCCTGCCGGCCAATGTACAAGCCACCCACCGTTCGCTGTTTGATGGTTCGTTGCAGGGCATTCGCCTGACTGACCGGCCGGCTTTCAGCTTCCAGGGGCATCCGGAAGCCAGTCCCGGGCCGCATGATGTGGCGCCGCTGTTTGATGAATTTATCGCGCTGATGCGCCAGGCCCGTCAGGGCTGAACCCTGAGTGAACCCACGCGAGCAACAGAAGTTTTCCGACTATGCCTAAAAGAACTGATATCCAGTCCATCCTGATTCTTGGTGCCGGCCCGATTGTGATAGGCCAGGCCTGTGAGTTTGACTACTCCGGTGCCCAGGCGTGCAAGGCCCTGCGTGAGGAAGGTTACCGGGTGATCCTGGTCAACTCCAACCCGGCCACCATCATGACCGATCCGGCGATGGCCGATGCCACCTATATCGAGCCGGTCAACTGGAAAACCGTGGCGAAAATCATCGAGAAGGAGCGCCCTGATGCGCTGCTGCCAACCATGGGTGGCCAGACGGCACTGAACTGTGCGCTGGACCTGGATCGTGAAGGTGTGCTGGCACAGTTTGGTGTGGAAATGATTGGCGCCACCAAGGAGGCGATCGACAAGGCCGAGGATCGCAAGCTGTTTGATGATGCGATGAAACGCATTGGCCTGGCGACACCGCGTTCGGCGATTGTGCACAGCCTGGAAGAGGCGCTGCAGATCAACGACCTGATCGGCTTTCCGTGCATTATCCGGCCGTCGTTCACGATGGGGGGTTCCGGTGGCGGCATTGCCTATAACCGCGAGGAATTCGAGGAAATCTGCACCCGCGGTCTCGACCTGTCGCCAACCCGTGAGCTGCTGATCGATGAGTCGCTGATTGGCTGGAAAGAGTATGAAATGGAAGTGGTGCGTGACAGGAATGACAACTGCATCATTGTCTGTTCCATTGAGAACTTTGACCCGATGGGCGTGCATACCGGTGACTCGATTACCGTGGCGCCGGCCCAGACCCTGACTGACAAGGAATACCAGATTCTGCGCGATGCCTCGCTGGCAGTGCTGCGTGAGATCGGTGTGGAAACCGGCGGCTCCAACGTGCAGTTTGGCATGGACCCGGATACCGGCCGGCTGGTGGTGATCGAGATGAACCCGCGGGTATCACGCTCCTCGGCGCTGGCATCCAAGGCTACCGGCTTCCCGATTGCCAAGGTGGCAGCCAAGCTGGCGGTCGGTTACACGCTGGATGAGCTTGATAATGACATTACCGGTGGTATCACCCCGGCTTCGTTTGAGCCGGCCATTGATTACGTGGTTACCAAGATACCGCGCTTCACCTTTGAGAAATTCGCTGCTGCAGAAAACCGTTTGAGCACACAGATGAAGTCGGTTGGTGAGGTAATGGCGATTGGCCGTACTTTCCAGGAATCCATGCAAAAAGCGCTGCGCGGCCTGGAGCTGGGCAAATCCGGCTTTGACCCGATCATCGACCTGTCTGCTGAAAACGCCCATAGCACAATCGTCAGTGAGCTGCGTAACGTTGGCGCCGAGCGTATCTGGTTTGTCGGCGATGCTTTCCGCGCCGGCATGAGTGTTGATGAGGTGTTTGACAACACCGCGATTGACCGCTGGTTCCTGGTGCAGATTGAGGAGCTGATCCGCATTGAGCAGGCGCTGGCCGGTCGCGAACTGGCCAGCATTGCCGCCGACGAGATGTTCCGCCTGAAGCGCAAGGGTTTTGCCGACAAGCGCCTGGCCGATGTGCTGGGAGAAACCGAAAAGGCGGTGCGTGAACACCGCCTGGCACTGGGTGTCCGCCCGGTGTACAAGCGTGTTGATACCTGTGCTGCCGAGTTTGCATCCGCCACTGCCTATATGTATTCCACCTATGAGGAAGAATGCGAGTCGGATGTTTCTGACCGGGAAAAAATCCTCGTGTTAGGTGGCGGCCCGAACCGTATCGGCCAGGGTATCGAGTTTGATTACTGCTGCGTGCACGCAGCGCTGGCGATGCGTGAAGATGGTTATGAAACCATCATGGTCAACTGCAACCCGGAAACCGTCTCCACCGACTACGACACCTCCGATCGCCTGTACTTTGAGCCGGTCACGCTGGAAGATGTGCTGGCGATTGTCGAGCTGGAAAAACCGAAAGGTGTCATTGTGCAGTTTGGTGGCCAGACACCGTTAAAGCTGGCGCGTGACCTGGAAGCTGCCGGTGTGCCGATTATCGGCACCAGCCCGGACGCCATCGACCGGGCCGAGGATCGCGAACGCTTCCAGCAGATGATCCAGAAACTGGGTCTGCGGCAGCCGGACAACACCACCGTGCGCAGTGTCGACGCCGCGATCGAGGCAGCCAGCAAGATCGGCTACCCCCTGGTGGTGCGCCCCTCCTATGTGCTGGGCGGGCGGGCCATGGAAATCGTGTACCGCGAAGAGGACCTGCTGCGCTACATGCGCGACGCGGTAAAGGTGTCGGCTGACTCACCGGTACTGCTGGACCGCTTTCTCAGTGCCGCCATCGAGGTGGATATCGACGCGGTCAGCGACGGCAAGCAGGTGGTGATAGGCGCCATCATGCAGCACATCGAGCAGGCCGGGGTGCACTCCGGCGATTCCGCCTGCTCCCTGCCGCCCTACAGCCTGGACGCTCGGGTGCAGGACGAGATGCGCGAGCAGGTCCGGCAGATGGCCCTGGAGCTGGGGGTGGTGGGCCTGATGAACGTGCAGCTGGCCTGGCAGGACGACGAGACCTACGTGATCGAGGTGAACCCCAGGGCCTCGCGCACGGTGCCCTTTGTTTCCAAGTGCATCGGCGTGTCCCTGGCCAAGGTGGCGGCCCGCTGTATGGTGGGCCAGAGCCTGGCGTCCCAGGGCTTTACCAGCGAGGTGGTGCCACCCTACTTCAGCGTGAAAGAGGCTGTGCTACCTTTTAACAAATTCCCCGGGGTCGATCCGATCCTGGGACCTGAAATGCGCTCCACGGGGGAGG
>DATCSZ010000441.1:0-5173 GCA_036568205.1 Pseudomonadales bacterium | reverse complement strand
ACCACATGCTCACGTTCCTGGTTGAGCCGCTCGATCACCTTGTCGGTAAAACGTTCCCAGCCCTTGCCCTGATGTGAACCTGCCCTGCCTGCCTCAACCGTCAGCACACTGTTGATCAGCAGCACCCCCTGATTCGCCCAGGACTCCAGACAGCCATGGGCCGGCATCGCAATACCCAGGTCACTGGCCAGCTCTTTGTAGATATTGACCAGAGACGGCGGTACCGGCACACCACGCGGCACCGAAAAACACAGGCCATGCGCCTGGCCTGGGCCATGGTATGGATCTTGGCCAACAATCACCACCTTGACCTTGTCAAACGGGGTGTGATCGAATGCGGCAAAAATACGGTTGCCGGGCGGAAAAACCAGCTTGCCCTGGCGTTTTTCCTCTGCCAGGAATGCTCGCAGCTGCTGCATGTAATCCTGCCTGAACTCCGGCTCCAGTTGCTCGCGCCAGCTGGCCGGCATGCGTATATCACGTTTCGCCTGGGTCATGTTTTTCCGCTACAATGGCCGACTTTTGCGCCACATGCTTACCGAGCAGGGCCACAAAGTCAACCGGGATTGCACATGAACCCTAACGTCCAGTCACGCCATTACGACACCGCAGACGGCCTTGCCTGCCATTACCTTTTCTGGCCCAACCCGCACAGTGACAGTTGCTGCCTGCTGCTGCACGGCTTCACCAACGACGCCCACATCTGGGATGACCTGGCCGTACAGTTACAAACACAACACAATGTGATTGCCGTTGATTTTCGTGGCCACGGTGATTCTGACTGGGACCCCGAGGCGCGCTATACCCACCCGCAGCTGGTGGCCGATATCCTGGCCCTGACCAGCCAGCAGGCGTTTTCACGCTATCACATCATAGGTCATTCACTGGGGGCCCGGGTGGCACTGCTGATGCTGGTTGAGCACGCGGATCTGGCAGCCAGCCTGACCATTATTGACACCGGCCCTGAGGTGCGTGCCGTCGGGGTCGACAAGGTGCGCAAGGATGCCGAGAATATGCCAACCCGCTTTGACAGTATTGACGCCTATTACCAGTTTCTGTCCGGCATTTACTGGTTTGCCGATGCCGGCAGGCTGCGCAAGCTGGCGCAATTTGGCCTGCGCCGGGATGAAAAGGAGGGCTGGATTTGCAAAACCGATCCCGCCTTCACAGCAGCGTTATGGAAAAGCGGCAAGCCGCTGGGCGGCAGCCAGGATTTGCGTTATCCGATGAACGATCAACTGTGGCACGCGCTGGAAACACTGGCATGCCCGGCGCTGGTAATACGTGGCCAAGCATCGGCAATCCTGTCACCAGCAGTGGCACGACGCATGATCGAGGTGATACCGGATGGCCGCTTGCTGACTATCGACAAGGCAGGTCATGCCGTTATGGTCGATAACCCGCTTGCATTTGAGCAGGGGGTGCTGGACTTTCTCGGGCAGCTGTAAGCCGTCAGTCCTGGCGTTTTTTCTGCAGACGCTGGCGCTGCTTCTGGCGACGGTCAATCGCTTTGGGGCCGGGCTTGTCGGCAAACGGATTGTCGCCGGTACGAAATTCCATCCGCACCGGCGTGCCGAACAGCCCCAGCTGCTTGCGATAGACTTTTTCCAGGTAACGTTTGTAATGATTGGGCAGTTTGTCGGTCTGGTTGCCGTGCACCACAATAATCGGTGGATTACTGCCGCCGGCATGAGCATAACGCAACTTGATGCGCCGACCAGCCACCAGCGGCGGCTGGTGTTCAGCCACAGCAGCTTCAAGAATATCGGTGAGCCGGCGGGTTGACAGCTTCTGGGTCGCGGCACGGTAGGCTTTTTCCACCGACTGGTAGAGATTGCCAACACCTGAGCCATGCAGTGCAGAAATAAAATGCACCTCGGCATAATCCACAAACACCAGCCGCCGCTCCAGTTCGCGCTTGATATGCGCACGCTGGTCACTATCCAGTCCGTCCCATTTATTGACAGCAATAACCAGCGCCCGGCCGGCATCAATACACAGTCCCAGCAGGTTCAGATCCTGGTCCACCAGATCCTCACGCGCATCGATCACCACAATCACCACGTTGGCATCATCAATCGCTTGCAGGGTTTTGACGATGGAAAACTTCTCCACCGTCTCACGGACATTTTTGCGGCGCCGGACACCGGCGGTATCGATCAGCGTATACGGCTTGTCATGGCGCTGGTAATGGATATAAATACTGTCTCGCGTGGTGCCGGGCATGTCATAAACAATGACCCGCTCTTCGCCCAGCATACGATTGACCAGCGTGGACTTGCCGACATTCGGCCGTCCTACCACGGCAATCTTGATACCGGCATCGACAGCAGATGGCTCATCACTGTCGTCCGATGGCAGCTGGCTGACAACAAACTCCAGCAGCGAACGCACACCGCGACCATGGGTAGCGGTTACCGGAAACAGGTGTTCACAGCCTGTGGCAAAAAACTCGGCCATCGCCTGGTCATGATCCACACCATCAACCTTGTTAACGACCAGATGAAACGGTTTGCCACGGCTGCGCAGGGTATCAATGATATGCTGGTCATCCGGCAGCAGCCCGGCCCGGGCATCCACTACCAGCAATACCAGGTCGGCCTCATCAACAGCCTGCCAGGACTGCCCGGCCATGGCCTGGTCGATACCCAGCTCATCACCGGTGAGGCCACCGGTATCAATCAGCATGAAACGGTGCTGCTCAAAGCAGGCCTCGCCGTATTTCCGGTCACGGGTCAAGCCGGAAAAATTGGCCACAATCGCATCACGCGAACCGGTAATACGGTTGAACAAGGTCGACTTGCCAACATTGGGACGGCCCACCAGGGCGACAACGGGTAACATAGTTTCTTCACAAGAATAGTGGGCCAGTCACCAAACCGGCCCGGGGTTTTTACTGTCTGGCTATCAGCCGGTAGGCTTTCAGTCGACCGTTGTTGGCAATCACGTAAAAACGTTCACCATCGACCAGGATATTGCTCTTCACGCCTTTGTTGCTGACACGCTTGCGGCCCACGATACGGCCATCTACCTGTGACAACAGGTGAATATACCCCTTGTAATCGGCCAGCGCCAGAAAACTGCTGACTGTTGCCGGCGCGGTCAGCCTGCGCCGAAGCAAGTCTTGCTGGCGCCATTTCAGCTCGCCACTGCGTTGATCATACGCATTCACTACCGCATCAGCACGAGTGACATAAATATTGCCCAGTCCGGCAGCCAGATCCTGATAGGATGATTCATCCACCGCCCACAACGGTTTGCCGCTGGCCAGGTGATAAGCAACCAGCTGCCCCTGATAACTCACGGCATACAGCCGGTCTTCCACCACAACTGGCGTGGCATCAACATCCACCATGCGCTCGATTTCGGTATCACCTTTGGCTTGTGCAACACGCGGATCCCAGCGCAGCTCACCGGTATCCAGATCCAGCACAGCCAGCTTGCCACTGGCCTGGCCAAACACCACAAAACTGGCGAACTGGGCAGCCCGGCTGTTGCCCCGCAAAGTCAGTGACGGCATGCTGGCAACATGCTGCCAACGCTGCTCACCACTGTCTGCATCAATATTGTAAATAGTGCCATCGGAAGTCTGCAGCAAGAGGTTTTTACCTGCCACCAGCGGCGGCGCAACCAGTTCACTGCGCAGGCTGGCACTCCATGCCTGTTGCCCGTCTGACTTTTGCAAGGCCACCAATGCACCACTGGCCACCCCAACATAAACATGGTTCTGGTCAACAGCCACACCGGTCGTCAGTGGCACATCCAGCGATACCCGCCAGCGTGTTTTGCCGGTTTGCTTGTCGATTTGATAAACCTTGCCTGCTTGTGATGCGGCATAGATATAGCGGTTATCCACCGCCAGCTGGAACTGATGGTAGTATTTACCCAAACCACCACGAATACTTTTGGACCACAGTGTCTTGACCTTTACCTCCCGCTCATAGGAAGGCAGGTCAACCGGTTTCAGTTCCTTGTTTTTGCTGGAACCGCAACCTGCCAGTGCCATCAACACCAGGCCAGCCAGACAGCAGCGGCGCATAAACACACGCATCAGCGGTCTCTCCGGGTCAGGCCAGGCTCACTGTGCATCAGCAGGATCAGCTTTGCGGAAAACCTTGTCATTGCCAGCAGTATCCAGTGTACCGATTTTCATTTCCAGCAGGCTGGCCGACATGGTCGGCGTATCACCCGCCAGACTCTGTGCTTTTTTGTAGGCCAGCAAGGCTTTCTGCTGCTCACCCTGCTGCAGGTAAATATCTCCCCTGACATGCTCGTACAGTGGCGCCAGGGCGCCTGCGTCATTTTCCAGCAATGCCTGGGCCTCTGCCAGATTGTCGCGGGCCAGCTCGACCCGCGCCAAACGCAAACGGGCCAGCGCAACCATGTTCTTGTCCGGGTTGTTATCAAGTACCCAGCGCAGGGTTTTGGCTGCTTCATCCAGCGCATTGCCTTTCACCTCAAGACTGGCCTTGTAAAAAGCGGCATAACTGGCATAAGTCGAACCTGGATATTCTTTCGCCAGACGGGCAAAAACCTCATCAAAACGATTACGCTGCTGCTCGTCCAGCGCTGTCTCCGAACTTGCCAGCATCGACAGCTCACTGTAATAAATGCTGGCCGTCTCCTGTGCCGCCTGCTGGCTGGACTGCCAGCTCTGGTAACCGAACAGCGACGCAATAGCTGCCAGCAACGCCAGCAGCAGCTTGCTGCCGTATTCCTGCACAAAGCGTTTCAGCGTTTCAATCTGTTCTTCATCGGTACGTGCGTTCACATCAACTCCCGACTGTCACTGCTGGACAGCTAACAAGGTTTCAAGGGTGGCGACCAACTCGCCAACCGGAATATCCCGCTGACCAGCATCACCCTGGCCACGCAATGGTTTCAGCGCAACAACGCCATTTTCAAGCTCATTACTGCCCAGCACCAGCGCCCAGCCCGCCCCGCTTTTATCGGCTTTTTTCATCTGGCTTTTGAAGCTGCCACCACCACAGTGGAGCAGTATTTTCAGGTGCGGCAGGGCATCACGCAACTGTTCAGCGATTTTTAACGCACGGGCATGCAAGGCATAATCACCAGCAACGGCAAAATAGACATCGGCGACCGCTGACGGATTCACCTGCTCCTCCAGTGTTTCCAGCAACAGGACCAGACGCTCAAGCCCGATTGCAAAACC
>DATCSZ010000440.1:0-7561 GCA_036568205.1 Pseudomonadales bacterium | reverse complement strand
GGCATCAATCACCACATCATGCTGCGGGCCAAGGTAAATGGCCAGGTTATCGGCATCCAGAAAATCATCCACCACGGTGACCTGCAGCAGCGGATTGATCGCCAGCAGCCGATCGGCCATCACCTGGGTTTTGCTTAGGCCGATGGTCTCTCGCACGGTATGCAGCTGGCGGTTGCTGTTGCTGACGCAGATATCATCCATGTCAATCAGCGTCAGCCGGCCAACACCACTGCGCGCCAGCGCCTCGGCCGACCAGCTGCCAACCCCGCCCAGCCCGGCCACCACAAAATGCGCCGTGTACAAACGCTGCAAGGCCTTTTCACCATACAGCCGGGCAATGCCGGCAAAACGCTGCTGGTATGACTGCGGTAAGGTATCTGTCATCGGGGTGCTACATCACTGCTGGCCGGAACGCTGGCATGATACGGCAAGCAGCCGCTTTTTTCACCGCCGTTGCGCTGCATGCCCGGCATTCACTTCACAAGCAGCGCATATTCAGGTATTTTGCCGCGTGGCCTGAACCAAGCGACCCGACTGTGATGACCTATTTGCGTTTATCTGCCCTGCTGGCTGTGCTGCTGCTGGCAGGCTGCTCCACCTACCGCACCAACAGCGACCTGAGCTTTGACACCGTGCAGCTTGACCAGTACAAGCCGGTGATCCCGGTCGGTGATGTGGATTTTGCCGTAGAGGAACTGACCTTTCTCGGCTGGGTGGAAGCCGAAGTCACCAAGCCCAGCATCCTGCACGACGACCCCACCGAACGCCAGGCCGCGATTGTGCTCGGCTATCTGGCGCAACAGGAAAAAAATGCCGACGCCGTGATTCATGTCAGCTACAAGCTGGGCGGCAATTTGTCACCACTGACACGCATGGTCGCCCGCGGCCAGGCCGTCCTGATCAACCGCAAGGAAGCGCTGCCACCAGCGGCAATGGCCGGCGAGGCTGAAGCAGTGCCTGAGGCCATGGCCGAGGCCAAGCTTGAAGCCAGCACAGCAGCAGTGGCGGCGCCGGCACCAGCTGCCGGCACGCATATCACCGATACCAGCCTGCCGGCCAGCGCAACAAGCGCTGACAAACCAACAGCGGCCCCGGATAACAACAAACAACACAACGCGCTGGACGTGGAGGCCGAACTGGCCAAAGCCACGGCCAGAATAACCGATGCCGATCGTGTACCTTACCCGCTGCCAGCCGCCGCACAGCCGGCAACAAAAATGCCCGCGCCGGCGCCACCCGCCGATCCGGCCATCCGGCTGTATGACCAGCTGATTGAGCGTGACCTGGATGCCGACCGCCGCGAACGCATCGACCTGATCCTGAACAATGTCTATTACCTGCAGCAAAAAGCCCGGCGTTATAACGACAAGGATATGCAGGTGACTACCGAACGCATGATCCAGCTGCTCAACAAGCTGCGCCAGTCCTTTGAAACAACAGGGGCCGCGTCAACTGACGCCACCCCTGAGACTGACCCCGCTTTCTAGCGGTTTTGTCCTGCCGCAGCACGGCGACCATCACCAGCACACAGGCATAAAAAAACCGCAGCCTTGCGGGCTGCGGTTTTGTTGTTGCAGGGGATGATTTACATCATGCCGCCCATGCCACCCATGCCGCCCATACCGGCCATTGGGTCGGCTTTGCCTTCCTCAACGATGTCGGTAATCATGCACTCGGTGGTAATCATCAGGCCGGCAATGGAACCTGCGGCCTGCAATGCCGAACGGGTAACCTTGGCAGGATCGAGGATGCCCATTTCGATCATGTCACCGTACTCACCGGTACCGGCGTTATAACCGAAGGTATCCTTGCCCTGACGTACCTTGTCCAGCACCACGGAAGGCTCGTCACCGGCGTTGGCAACGATCTGGCGCAGTGGCATTTCCAACGCACGCAGGGCGGCGGCGATACCGCTGTCCTGATCCTGGTTGTCGCCTTTCAGGCCACGCACGGCATCAATGGCACGAACCAGTGCCACACCGCCGCCAGGCACCACACCTTCTTCCACTGCTGCACGGGTTGCGTGCAGTGCGTCTTCAACGCGGGCTTTCTTCTCTTTCATTTCCACTTCAGTGGCAGCACCTACCTTGATGACGGCAACACCGCCGGCCAGCTTGGCAACACGCTCCTGCAGTTTTTCACGGTCGTAGTCAGAGGTGGTGTTTTCCAGCTGTACACGGATTTCCTGCACCCGCGCCTCGATCGCCTTGGCATCGCCGGCACCGTCAACAATGGTGGTGTTGTCCTTGTCCATGGTCACACGCTTGGCGCTGCCCAGGTGTTCCAGGGTCGCTGTTTCCAGGTCCAGGCCCACTTCTTCAGAGATCACGGTAGCACCGCTCAGCACTGCGATATCCTGCAGCATGGCCTTGCGACGGTCACCAAAGCCTGGCGCCTTGCAGGCTGCCACTTTAACAATGCCGCGCATGTTGTTGACAACCAGGGTGGCCAGCGCTTCACCTTCAACATCTTCAGCCACAATCACCAGCGGACGGCTGGATTTGGCCACTTGCTCCAGCAACGGCAGCAGTTCACGGATGTTGGAGATTTTTTTGTCGACCAGCAACAGGAACGGGCTGTCGATTTCCGCGCTCATGTTCTCGGTGTTGGTGATAAAGTAAGGCGACAGGTAACCACGGTCAAACTGCATGCCTTCCACCACGTCGAGCTCGTTCTGCAGGCCGGAACCTTCCTCGACAGTGATCACGCCTTCCTTGCCAACCTTGTCCATTGCATCAGCAATGATCTTGCCGACGGATTCGTCGCTGTTGGCCGAGATGGTGCCTACCTGGGCAATTGCCTTGCTGTCGGCACAGGGCTTGGCCATCGCCTTGATCTGCTCAACCGCAGCCGCTACCGCCTTGTCGATGCCGCGCTTGACGTCCATCGGGTTCATGCCGGCAGTCACTGATTTCAGGCCTTCGTTGACAATCGCCTGAGCCAGAACGGTAGCCGTGGTGGTGCCGTCACCGGCTTCGTCATTGGCCTTGGAAGCCACTTCCTTGACCATTTGCGCACCCATGTTCTCGAACTTGTCTTTCAGCTCGATTTCCTTGGCGACAGATACGCCATCCTTGGTGATATTGGGCGCACCAAAGGATTTGTCCAGCACCACGTTACGGCCTTTGGGGCCCAGGGTTGCCTTGACGGCATCAGCCAGAATGTTGACACCGGTCAGCATTTTTTGACGAGCATCGCTACCAAAAAGAATGTCTTTAGCCATGATATGTTTCCTACTGTTGTTGATTGGGTTGATACAAGAAAGCTGTCAGAAATCAGGCAATCACGCCGAATACTTCGCTTTCGCGCATGATGATGTATTCATCGCCATCGACCTTGATGGTATTGCCGGAGTACTGGCCAAACACCACCGTATCACCGGCTTTCAGCTGCAAGGGACGCACTTCACCGCTATCGAGCAGCCGGCCTTCACCCACTGCAACCACCTCGCCCTGGTTGGGACGCTCTTTGGCAGAACCAGGCAGTACAATGCCGCCGGCTGAAACGGCTTCTTCTTCTTTGCGCTTGATCACGACATTGTCATACAACGGACGGATTTTCATCGTTTGTGTCTCCTTTGGATTAATACACGATCAGTGTTGGCTTTGGTCTATTGACGCTTGCCGATAAATGGGGGCGGGGCTGGTTATTTCAAGCGGCGGGATAAAAAAATTCGCAAAAAAAACAGCCATCCCTGTCAGCGGGAGTCACGGTGGCTATCAATGTCGATGACCTGTACATGGATATCGGCAGCAGGGCCAGCATCATAGACATTGCCGCCGGCAAAACGGCCGGCCGCCAGCGGCCAGTCACGCAGCAGGCGCCTGACCAGCAAGCGCCGCAACGGCGGCAGCAGGCAGGCAAAGCCCAGTGCATCGGTGGCAAAACCCGGTGTCAGCAGCAGCACACCACCGATGGCCAGCAACAGGCCTTCGAGCACCTCTTCGGCCGGGATATCGCCGCGCTCCAGTCGTTCACGGGCACGCAACACGGTAGCAAAGCCCTGCCAGCGCAGCAGCGCCACACCAATAACGGCAGTCAGCAGCACCAGGGCGATGGTCGGCACCACCCCCAGCCACTGGCCCACCTTGATCAGCAGGGCCATCTCGACAATCGGTACAGCGATAAACAACAACAGGAAAAAACGCATCTCAACTCCAGGTCAATCTGTTCTATATGGCACTGTCTGACCCGTCTTCAAGGGCACGGTTCGTAAAAACTGCCGGTTGATGTAGAATGCGCGCTTTATTACTGATGATAAAGCCCGTTTCCCATTTCACAGGAATCCTGCCATGAACGTACAAGACAAAGTATTTGTGATTACCGGCGGCGCCCAGGGCCTGGGCCTGGCGATGGCCGAATGTTTTGCTGCCAAGGGTGCCTCGCTGGCACTGGTCGATCTCAATGAAGAGCGGCTGGCCGAGGCGGTAACCCGCTGCCAGAAGCTGGGCGGCAAGGCGCGCGCCTACAGCGCCAATATCGCCGATGAAGCCGCAGTGGAAACACTGTTCAACCAGGTGGTTGCCGATCTCGGCGGCCTGGACGGCCTGATCAATAATGCCGGCATTACCCGTGATGCACTGATGGTGAAGGCCAAAGACGGCAAGATCGAAAAACGCATGTCACTGCAGGAATGGCAGATGGTTATTGATGTCAACCTGACCGGCGTTTTCCTGTGCGGCCGTGAAGCCGCCTGCAAGATGATCGAGCTGGGCAGCAAGGGCGTGATTATCAATATTTCCAGCCTGTCCAGGGCCGGCAACATGGGGCAGACCAACTATTCTGCCGCCAAGGCCGGCGTGGCGGCAATGACCGTGACCTGGGCCAAGGAGCTGTCACGCTACGGCATCCGCTGCGCCGGCATTGCGCCGGGCTTTATCGCCACCGACATGGTCAAGGGCATGAAGCCGGAAGCGCTGGAAAAAATGGAAAAAATGATTCCGCTGGGGCGTCTCGGCGAACCGGCGGAAATTGGCCTGACCGCGCTGTATATTGCTGAAAACGACTACTTCACCGGCCGCATCATTGATATGGACGGTGGCATGCGCATCTGACGCCGACACAACAGAACCAAAAAAGGGGGCAGCGTCGTGCGACGTTGCCCCCTTTTTTTCGGCACGGTTTGTGTTGCCTGTCAGCGAATCACCAGGAACAGGCTGGCACTGCCACGGCGGATTTGCAGCAGGATATTGTCCGAGCGGCTGTTGCCCAGAATCGATTGCAAATCGGCAATCGTGGCAACCCGCTGGCGATTGGCGCCAACAATCACATCACCGGGCTGCAGGCCGGTTTGCAGTGCCGGTGAATTGCGCTCGATAGCCACCACCCGCACACCTTCTGCAGTATCCTGCAACTGGGCACCTTCCAGTTTCTTGACCGCTGTGGCTGCGGTTGTGCCCTGCTCATCACTGGCTTCGCGCAGGCTGACCGTCACCGTGCGCTTTTTGCCATCACGCAACAGGCTGACGTTTACCTTGTCGCCAATACGCTTCATGCCAATGTAGTTGCGCAACTCGGCGGATTTTTCCACCGGCTTGTCATCCACGGCGATAATAATGTCCTCGGCCTGGATGCCGGCTTTTTCTGCTGCCGAACCGGGTTCCACCTGGCTGACCAATGCCCCGCGCTGGTTTTTCTTCAGGCCAAACGCATCAGACAGCGCCGGTGTCATATCCTGGATAAACACCCCCAGCCGGCCACGGCGCACCTCACCGTATTCGAGAATCTGCTGCTTGCTGGCCATCGCCATATTGGTTGGAATTGCAAAGCCGATGCCGATATTGCCGCCTGCCGGCGCAATGATTGCAGTGTTAATGCCGACCAGCTCGCCGTGCAGATTGACCAGCGCACCACCGGAATTGCCGGGATTGATCGAGGCATCGGTCTGGATAAAGTTCTCATACCCCTCAATGCTGAGGCCCATACGGCCAAGCGCACTGACAATGCCGGTTGTCACCGTCTGGCCAAGACCAAACGGGTTGCCAATCGCCACCACAAAGTCCCCCACCCGCAAGGCATCCGAGTTGGCAATGCGGATGGCGGTCAGCTTGTCGGCCTCGATTTTCAGCACCGCAATATCCACCTCGGGATCGCTGCCAATCAGTTCGGCCTTGACGCTGCGGCCATCGGCCAGGCCAATGGTGATTTCGTCCGCGTCCTTGATGACATGGTGATTAGTCATCACAATGCCCTTGTCGGCATCAATAATCACGCCGGAGCCGGCACTGACCGAACGCTGCTGCGGCTTGTAGTCGCGCGGCACATTAAAAAAGTGGCGAAAGAACGGGTCGTTCAGCAGCGGATTATTCACCGTGCGGGTGGCGGTAACCGAGATATTGACTACCGCCGGCGTTACCGACTCCAGCATCGGCGCCAGCGATGGCAATTGCCTGCCGTTGCCATCGTCGACCGGCAACGTCGCCGTGGCCGGCAAGGACAGTGCGATCAACAGTGGTAACAGGATTTTTGCTAACAGATTCATGACAACCTCTCTTGGTCTGGTTGAAAAACCCTGCTATTGACCGGTCCTGCCGGCTGCAGTTCCCGCTTTACCAGCCCTTGGAATCACCAAACGACAGCAGGTTACTGCTGGCCGGCGCCTTGTCCCGCAACTGCTGGTAGAGGTCACGCGCCTGGTCAAACTGTTGCGCCTGCAGCAGGCGCTCCAGCTCGGGAATAATACGCTCCATGGTTTTTTCAATACCGGCTTTGGCAGCGATACTGTCGCCATCCAGCGATAACACTTCCACATAGGCATCCAGCGCATTCTCGCCCGCCGGCCGGTAATACTCGCCACGGGTAAAATGGGTATCCGCCTTGGCCAACAGGCCACGAATACGCACATTACGGAACATCGCTGCGGCGGCTTCTTCCTCGGCACGCTGGCGATCCAGCTCCTGCTGACGCAGCAACTCGGCTTCCTGCTGCTTGCGTAACGCTTCCTGACGGGCCTTCTCAGCGGCGGCCTGCTCTGCCGCACGCCGGGCTGCCAGCTCACGCTGGCGGGCTGCCTCGGCAGCACTGCGCTGCTCATTTGCCAGGCGCTCGGCCTCCAGCCGCTGCTGGCGGGCCAGTGCCTCAGCCTGGCGGGCAGCCTCCTCCTCTGCCAGCCGGGCACGCTCGGCGGCCAGCGCGTCACGCAGCACAGCCAAACCGTCAGCATTGGCATCAATCAGCGCCGCCCGATCCAGCCGCTGTTCGGCGCGGGCAAAATCCTGTTCGCTGATGGCCTCGCGCGCCTGGCCAAGCAACCATTCCACAATCGCCGCAATACCGGCTTTGGCTGCCGGATGATCACTGCGCAGCGACAAAATGGCACGGTAGTGGTCCAGCGCACTGCTGCCTGCCGGCTCCAGATACTGCCGCTGTTGTTCGGCAGCCTGCGCCGCCGCCAGGCGCCGTTCGATTTCCTGCTCCACCGGGTCAACAATGCCAAGCCATTGCATCAGCCGCTCATGGGCTGCCATCAGTGATGGCTGGCCGGCAGCATACTGCGGCGCAAACCAGATGGCAGCAACACCGCCACCGATCAGCACTACCAGCAACACCAGCAGCAATGGCC
>DATCSZ010000439.1:0-21821 GCA_036568205.1 Pseudomonadales bacterium | reverse complement strand
ACACCATGATGCACCTCGTAACGCTCCTTCAGGCCACGCAGGATGGCAATGGTGTCCTCTTCCGATGGCTCGGACACCAGCACTTTCTGGAACCGGCGCTCAAGCGCTGCATCCTTTTCAATGAACTGCCGGTATTCGTTCAGCGTAGTGGCACCAACGCAGTGCAGCTCACCCCGAGCCAGCGCAGGTTTCAGCATATTACCGGCATCCATCGCACCATCGGCCTTACCGGCACCCACCATGGTATGAATCTCGTCAATAAACAGGATGATTTGTCCTTCCTGCTTGGCAAGATCCTTCAATACGGCTTTCAGGCGCTCCTCAAAATCACCACGAAACTTGGCACCGGCCAGCAACGCGCCCAGATCCAGTGACAATACCCGCTTGTTTTTCAAGCCTTCAGGCACCTCACCATTGACGATACGCTGTGCCAGCCCTTCCACAATCGCCGTCTTGCCGACACCCGGCTCACCAATCAGTACCGGGTTGTTTTTGGTTCGCCGCTGCAACACCTGGATAGTCCGGCGGATTTCATCATCCCGGCCGATCACCGGATCCAGCTTGCCCTGCTCGGCACGCGCTGTCACATCAATGGTGTATTTTTCCAGTGCCTGACGGTTTTCTTCACTGTTTTGTTCCATAACGCTTTCGCCTCCACGGATATCATCAATCACTTTTTCCAGAACCGAACGGTCAAAACCGGCCTGCTCAAACATTTTTCTCACTGCCGGCTGGCTGTCCAGCAGCGCCAGCAAAAACACTTCGGTGGCAATAAACTGGTCATTTTTTTCCCTGGCTATCCGGTCTGCCACACCTAACAATTTGACCATGTCATTGGAAACCCGCACATCGCTAGCCCCCTGCCCCAGTACCGGCAGGTCATCAACTGCCTTTTCCAGCGCACTGCGTAATGCTTTTGGGTCGCCACCGGAACGGGACAGGATAGCCGGCAACAGGCCATTGCTGTCCTGCAGCAGTGCATGGACAACATGCACCGGCTCAATCAGGCTGTGGTTACGTTCAATAGCCAACGACTGGGCTGCTGCCAGCGCCTGCTGTAGTGAGTGGGTTAAACGGTCGATTTGCATGATGGCTTGCCCTGTCTGTCTATCATTGCTGATATAAGGTGGGGCATAGGCCGGCTGTTTTCAATTGCAGGGAACAATTTTTGCGGGGCTTTTGACCTGCATCAAGCAGGCAAGGCAGGCCCGCAGGGCCTGCCGGATGGCTTACAGGGCCAGTACAAACATATAGATGCAGATACCATAACCGGCCAGAAACACCAGCGAGCGAATGATATCCAGGTTGGCGATATAGCTGACGGCATGGGCGATACGCGCCAGCAACAGCAGCAGTGTCAGGCTGGCATATTTTTCCACCGGCACACCGCTGACAGTGACCGCCAGCAGTGCCGCCACATAAACCATCAATGCCTCCCAGGCATTGGCCTGGGCTGCCACCGCCCGTGCACCGGCACCGGTCAGCCGGGCATTCTGCTCTCGCGGCTGCTTGTTATCGACTTCGCCATGCTGCTGGTGGCGGTAATAACCGCTAACCCAGGAACACAGGATCGGCAATACAGACATGGCCAGCAAGGTAATAATCGGCATATTCATCAGGGCATTTCCTTAACGTGACAGAGGGATGTTGTATGTTCGAGGTGCGGATAATCCAGTACCGCTGCCATGGCTGTCAACAGGCGCTCGCCCGTTGCTGCAACACTCAGTGCCGCATCTTCAGGCAGCAGCGTATTCAGGTTGACCATGGCAAGGCCCGGATAACCGCAGGGATTGATGGCAGCAAACGCCGACAGGTCGGTGCTGACATTCACTGCCAGACCATGGTAGCTGCAGCCTTTGCGAACCCGCAGGCCAAGCGAGGCAATCTTGGCACCATCCACATACACCCCTGGCGCACCATCAACCAGGTGGGCGGCAATGCCGAGTGCAGCCAGCATGTCAATCACCGCCTGCTCCATGATGCCGACAAAGGCACGCACACCGAGCTGGCGCCGTTTCAGGTCCACCAGCCAGTACATGACCAGCTGGCCCGGCCCATGATAGGTAACCTGGCCACCACGATCCGTTCGCACAACGGGAATAGCGGTATTTTGCAGGATATGGTTTTGCTGGCCGGCCTGGCCAAGGGTGAATACCGGCTCATGCTCCAGCAGCCAGCACTCATCACAGCAGGCAGCATCACGCTGGTCTGTGAACTGCTGCATGGACTGCCAGACCGGCTGATAGGCCTGGCGCTGCAGATGGCGCACCAGCAGGGTGTCGGCTGTCACCGTTACAACACCATCCTGACCGCGTGATACGCTTTCAGGGCCTGATGCAACCTGTCCAGCTGGTCAACGCCGGTGGCGACAATCTGCACATGCACACTGACAAACCGGCCCTTGCTGCTGTCACGCACACGTACTGAATCCGGGCAATAATCCGGGGCATGCTCACTGACAATGGCCAGCACCGTATCAAGAAACTGCGCGTCGGCATTGCCCATGATACGAATCGGGTAATCACAGGGAAATTCGATTTTCGGAGGTGTCGGCTCAGTCATCCGCGGTCAACCAGCTTGATAAAAAACAGCTTGATCTTGCTCCACAACACGGTAAACAGGCCGCCTTGCTGAACTGATGTCTGGGCAACCACCGGCTTTTTCAACAATACCTGATCACCAACCCGGATAATCATGTCACCCAGCACCTGGCCTTTCTCCACGGCGGCTTCAATGTACTTGTCGACCGAAATTTCGGCAGCCAGCTTGTCTTGCTGGGACTTGGCCAGTGTCACATACACATTATCTGTCACCATCAGCGGCACCTGATCCTGCTGGCCACCCCAGACAGTCGCCTGATTGACAATCTGGCCCTTGTCATACAATTTCACCGTTTTGTAATAACGAAAACCGTAAGACAGCAGCTTCTGGGTTTCCTGAAAACGTGCTTCGTCACTGCGGGTGCCCATCACCACCACAACCAGACGCATATCATCGCGCACTGCCGAGCTGACAAGGCAATAGCCCGCACTTTCCGTATGGCCTGTCTTCAGGCCATCCACGGTCGCATCACGCCACAGCAAGCGGTTACGGTTGGTCTGGCGAATACCGTTATAGGTAAATTCCTTCTCGGCGTAAATGCCATATTCATCCGGAAAATCCATGATAATGGCCATCGCCAGCTTTGCCATGTCACGCGCACTGGTGTAATGCCCGTTGTGCGTCAGTCCATGCGGATTGGCAAACTGTGTGTTCTCCAGCCCCAGCAAGCGGGCATGCTGGTTCATCAGGTCAACAAAAGCGCGCTCGCTGCCGGCAATATGCTCCGCCAACGCCACCGTCGCATCGTTACCGGATGAAATGGCAACTCCCTTGAGCAAGGCTTCCAATGGCACATCCTTGCCCGGCTCAAGAAACATCACTGATGAGCCGGGAAAATTCTGCGCCCAAGCCCTGACACTGACCTTGACCTGATCATCGCGCTGGATATTGCCTTCGCGCAGCTCGTAATCCGCCACATAGGACGTCATCAGTTTGGTCAGGCTGGCCGGATCCAGTCGCTCATCGGCATTTTTCTCAACCAGCACCTCGCCGCTATAGGCATCCATCAGGATGTAGCTTTTGGCAGCGATCTGTGGAGGCTCGGGTATCAGCAACGGTGTTGCTGTCGCCTTCAGAGCCAGCAAAACTGTCAGGAAAATACCGTATTTCAGGAAAAATCGCATTGAACCTCTCTCTTCTTCTGTAAAACCCGCCCGTTTGAGGGCATTGATGCTAACAATATTCCCGGCAAAGCTCTAGGGCTGCTGCCGCACCCGTACCGGTGCCGGAAAGCCGCGCGCCTGCAAGCTATCGGCAATACTCGCCACTTCATCCTCAGCAACCGGGCCGATACGCACACGGTGGAAATGATCCACACCCGATTCCAGCTGCACCGGATAGATTGTCATCGCCTGCAATTGCCGGTACACCGATTGTGCCAGTGTCACCTCGGAATAGGCGCCCACCTGCAGCCAGGTGTTTTTGCCGGCCGCTGGTGCCGGCAGCTGCGCGATCGGTGCATCGACTGCCACTGCAGGTGCTGCCTTTTGTGCCAGCCATTGGTCGACATCAATGGCTTCCACCTCAACCTGCGCCGTACCCTGATTGATATAACCCAGCCGTGCGGCAGCGGCATAGGACAAATCAATCACCCTGTCATCGTGAAACGGGCCACGGTCATTGACCCGCACAATCACACTGCGCCCATTGGCCAGGTTGGTCACCCGCACATAACTGGGTATTGGCAGCGTCTTGTGGGCTGCGGTCATGGCAAACATGTCATAGGTTTCGCCATTGGATGTCTGGTGGCCGTGAAACTTCTTGCCATACCAGGATGCGCCGCCGCGCTCACGATAACCGGCAGCATCAGGCAACACGGTGTACACCTTGCCAAACACCATATAAGGCGACTTGTTGCCGGCGGCGGTTCGCGGCTCATGACGCGGTTCTGCATCAGCCACCGCCATGACATCCACCACCACTTCATCAGGTGCGGCATCCTTGCTCAGGCTATAACGGCCAGGGTCGGATGATTCCGACAGATGCGGACCCGGCGAACCGCAGGCTGTCAGCAACACAACAAGCAGGAACAGTAAAAAACGTTTCATGGCATATCCAGATGGGCACGCAGCAACTGGCTGAGCTGGTACACCGCCATGGTGTACAAATGGCTGTGATTATACCGGGAAATCACATAAAAATTGTGAAAACCAAGCCAATACTCGTTGCCCTGCGCCGTTTCCAGCTCCATCAGCGTGACCGGTGCCTCATCCGCCAGCTCGGCCGGCACGGCAACACCTGCCTTGCGCAGCTGGCCGACACTGCGGTCCGGCTTCAGTCCGGTCGACAACAGCTGCCTGTCCGTCACCGGACGGGCCAGCTGCAAGGCCACCAGATTGCCGGCCTGCCAGCCATGGCGAACAAAATAACGGGCCACACTGGCCAGCGCATCGGCCTTGTTCGACCAGATATCAATATGCCCGTCACCATCACCATCGGCTGCATAGGCACGATAACTGCCGGCAATAAACTGGCCATAGCCCATCGCACCGGCATAACTGCCGGTCAGGCCGGCCACATCCAGTTGCTGCTCATCCAGCAACAGCAGGAACTGTTCCAGCTGGCCGCGAAAAAACGGCGCGCGTGGCGGGTAATCAAACGCCAGGGTCATCAGCGCATCAATCACCCGGTAACTGCCGGTTACCCGGCCGTAACGTGTTTCCACACCAATAATGGCCAGAATGATTTCCGGTGCCACCTGGTAGTCAGCGGCAATACGTTCAACCAGCGCCCGGTTGTCACGCCAGAAAGCCAGGCCCTGCTCAAGGCGGGTTGGCTCGATAAAAATAGCGCGGTATTCTCCCCAGCTGAGCACTTTCTCAGCCGGCCGGGCAATTGCCTGCAAAATTGCCGGCTGTTTTTTGCCCTGCCCCAGCACATCCAGTACCTGCTGCACTGGTTTGTTGTGGCGCTCAGCAAACCCGGCGGCAAACTGGCGAACATCCTCACGTTCCCGGTAATCGGCCCTGGCCGTCACGACCATCGCCAGCAACAGCACCATTACACTGCGAACCATTACCATCATTTTGCTGTGCACCCGCCTACCCCCTGGAAAAACGCGGTTTATCGCTGGCAATGGCCATCACAATGCCAAATGCCACCATTAATGTCACAATCGAGGTGCCGCCACGGCTGACCAGTGGCAATGGCACCCCCACCACCGGCAGAATGCCGGACACCATGCCCATATTGACAAAGACATAGACAAAAAACGTCAGGCCAAGACTGCCGGCCACCAGCTTGTTGAAGGTGGTTGCTGACTGGTAGGCGATATACAGCACACGGCCGATAATCGCCAGATACAAGGCCAGAATGGCCAGCACACCCAGCAGGCCAAACTCCTCAGCCAGTACCGCAATGATGAAATCAGTATGACTTTCCGGCAAAAAGTTCAATTGCGACTGGGTGCCCTCCAGCCAGCCCTTGCCATCCCAGCCACCGGAGCCGATGGCGGTTTTTGACTGCAGGATATTCCAGCCGGCACCAAAGCGGTCACGCTCGGGATCAAGCAACGTCAGGATACGGCCTCGCTGGTAATCATGCAGCACAAACTGCCACATCGGCCAGGCACTGGCGGCCAGCAACAACAATGCGCTGGCAACATACCACCAGCTGATACCCGCCAGCAGCAATACAAACAGGCCGGAAGAAGCCACCAGGATGGCGGTGCCCAGATCCGGCTGCATGCCGATCAGCAGGGCCGGCACGCCCACCAGCGCCAGCACCGCGACAATATACTTGAAACGTGGCGGCAACAGGCGCGGCGACAAATACCAGGCCACCGTCAATGGCATCAGCAGCTTCAGTATTTCCGATGGCTGGAAACGTGGCAAACCAGGCAAATCCAGCCAGCGCTGGGCACCTTTGGAATCATCACCAAAGACCGGCACCAGTAACAGAAAACAAACGCCCATGGCATAAAAAACCGGTGCCATACGCCGGTAAAGCAGCATCGGTACCTGGGCACACAGCAACATGGCCAGGTAGCCGATCAGCAAAAAGCCGGCCTGGCGTTTTACGGTGGCCAGCGGATAATCACTGGCACTGTACAGCACAAACAGCCCGCACACCGATAACACCAGCAGCAGTAACAGCAACAGTGGATCCAGGTGCACACGGTACAGCAGGCCAGCACGAGTCGCAAAACCGGCATGATCAATGGTCCTGACATATTCACGTGTCTGTTGCATGTTCAGTGCTCCACTACCGACGTTTTGTCCAGCCACAGCTCAATCACCCGCCGTGCCATTGGCGCGGCCACGGTGCTGCCATGTTCACCGTTTTCCACGACCACGGCCACCGCGATGGCCGGCTCGTCCACCGGTGCAAACGCAACAAACAATGCATGATCGCGCTTGCGCTCGGCCAGCTGGCTGGCATCGTATTTTTCCCCTTGTGGAATGCCGACCACCTGCGCCGTGCCGGTCTTGCCGGCAATGCGGTAGTCCAGGTTACGTGAAATGCCCCGGGCAGTAGCGCGACGACCATGCACGGCCGCCACCATTGAATCAATCACATGCTGCCAGTTACGCTCATCCTGCAAGCGCACCGGGGCACGCTCCTGTGGCGGCAGGTTGACCCCATCCACGGCAGCAACCATCTGTGGCACCAGTACCCGGCCACGATTGGCGATAATGCTGGTCATCTGCGCCAGCTGCAACGGCGTTGCCAGCAAAAACCCCTGGCCGATGCCGATATTGAGGGTATCGCCGCCAAACCAGTTGCCCAGACCCTGGCTGCGCTTCCAGTCACCTGACGGATTGATGCCGCTGCGCTCGCTCGGCACATCAATGCCGGTTGGCCGGCCAAGGCCAAACAGGTCGAAATACTCGTGAATCGCGCGGGCACCCAGCTTGAAGGCCAGATCGTAATAATACACATCACAGGATTGCTCCATGGCATCGATAAAATTGATGCGATCGCCATGCCCTTCACGTTTCCAGTCCCGGTACAAACGTTCATTGTCGGGCAGCTGGTACCAGCCGGGGTCATACACCGTGCTTGCCATCGTCACCACGCCCTTGTCCAGCCCGGCCATGCCAACCACCGGCTTGACCGTGGAACCCGGCGGATACTGCGCCTGCAGCACCCGGTTGAACAATGGCAAATCCAGGTCGTCACGCAAGCGGTCATAATCGGCATGACTGATGCCCCGTACAAACAGGTTGCTGTCATAGGACGGCGTGCTGACCACCGCCAGCACACCACCGGTACGGGTATCCAGCGCCACAATGGCTCCACGGTAACCCTCCAGTGCCTGATAGGCTGTGCGCTGCAAATCCAGATCCAGGTGCAGCTGCAGGTTGCTGCCCGGCACTGGCAATTCGGTTTCCAGCGTGCGCAACACCTGGCCACGTGCATTGGTTTCCACATGGGCGTAACCCACCTGCCCGTGCAGTGCTGTCTCATACTGTTTTTCCACCCCGATCTTGCCGATATGGGTAGTGGCGCCGTAGTTGTCGGCATCCAGCTTTGCCAGTTCAGTGGCATTGATACGACCGACATAACCCAGCATGTGCGCCAGCAACGCATCATGCGGATAGTGGCGCATCAGGTCAGCCTCAATCTCGACGCCCTCATAATGCATACGCTGGACAGAAAAACGGGCAATCTCGCGGTCATCCAGATGAAAACGCAGCGGCATTGCCTCAAAACTGCGGTAACGGTAGGCACGCTGGCGAAACAGCTCGATATCCCGCTCATCGATAATCCCCAGCTGCTGCAGACCGGCCAGTGTGGCATCCAGGTCCGCCACCTGGTCGCGGTAAACCACCAGCCGATAGCTGGGCCGGTTCTCGGCCAGCAGGCGCTGTTCGCGGTCAACAATCAGGCCACGCTGGGGTGCCAGCCGTTGCAAGTGAACACGATTGGCATGTGAACGGGTCTGGTACAGCTCATGATGGGTAATTTGCAAATCGGCATAACGCCAGACCAGTACAGCAAACAGGCATAACACCACCAGCAGCGCCAGCAACAAACGGCGATGCACAAGCGCCTGTTCAAGCGCGAGGTTTTTCAGTGTGTTGCGATGGTGATTCATCTCTCAGCGGTGATACGGGTGGCCGTGATTGATCGACCAGGCACGATACAGCTGTTCGGCCACCAGTACCCGCACCAGCGGGTGGGGCAAGGTCAGCTTCGACAAGGACAGGCACACATCCGCGCGCTGGCGTACAGCGTCATCAAAACCATCCGGACCGCCAATCGCCAGCGCCACATGACGGCCACTCATCTGCCAATCGGTCAGCAGGCCGGCCAGCTGCGTGGTACTGATGGCCTTGCCCTCAACATCCAGCGCCACCAGCATCTCGTCATGCCGCAAGGCATCCAGGATTTGCTGTGACTCCTTGCTGCGGTACTGTGCCACCGACTGGTTTTTACCACGCTTTTGCATCGGCAATTCCAGCAGTGACAACTGGCAATCACCGCTGATACGCCGGGCATAGTCTTGCCAGGCCTGGTTAACCCAGTCCGGCATTTTCTGCCCGATCGCCAGTATGCGGATACGCACAATTCAGCCCGGCCGCTGATCCTGCATATCGCGGGGTTGCGATAAGCTCCACAGCTTTTCCAGATTGTAGAATTCACGGGTTTCCGGCAGCATCACATGGACGAGGATATCGGCCAGATCCACCAGCACCCAGTCACCGGTTTGCTCACCTTCCACACCGGTTGGCTGCACGCCCTGTTTTTTCACCTCGCTGACCACATTGTCAGCCAATGCCTTGACGTGCCGGCTGGAGGTGCCGCTGGCTACAATCATCAGGTCGGTCATATCGGTCAGGCCGGAGACATCCAGCTCAACGATATTATTCGCCTTCAGGTCTTCCAGCGCCTTGATTACTATCTGTTTCAAATCTGTTTCTGTCATGCCAGGTATAACCGGTGTTGGTGAATGTAATGTTCAACTGTCTGCGGCAGCAGATAGCTGATGGAACGACCCGCTGCCCTGTGGGCGCGGATCGCGGTTGCGGAAATATTCAGCGAAGTGACCACCAGCTCGTATAGGCCGCCGGCGGGCCGGTGCTGTCCGGTAAAATGGCTCAACCGGCCATCCAGCACCGGGCTGTGATTGTCCAGCTGGTAACCGGGCCGCGACAACACCACAATATTGGCCAGCTCAAACAGTCGCTGCCAGTTTTGCCAGCCAGCCAGGCCGTTAAAGGCATCAATGCCCATGGCAAAATACAGGGCCGTGGCCTCGCCGTGTTGCTGGCGTAATGCAGCCAGGGTATCCACGGTAAAACTGCAGCCGCCACGCTGCAGCTCACAATCGTCAACTGCCAAGCGCTGGTTTCCGGCTACCGCCAGTTCCAGCATGGCCAGCCGTTGCCCTGCAGCAGCGACTGGCATGGCACGGTGTGGTGGCTGAAAGCACGGCACCAGCGCCACCTGCGGCAAGGCAAATGCCTCGGCCAGCTCAACCGCCACCCGCAGATGGCCAAAATGCACCGGGTCGAAGGTGCCACCCAGCAAGCCCAGCGCCGGTGTTGTGGCTTCAGCCACGCACATGCCCGTCGCCAAGCACAATGTATTTCTGTGAGGTCAGGCCATGCAGGCCAACCGGGCCACGGGCATGGATCTTGTCAGTGGAAATGCCGATCTCGGCACCCAGTCCGTACTCAAAACCGTCGGCAAAGCGGGTCGAGGCATTCACCATTACCGAGCTGGAATCCACCGCCCGCAAAAAGGCCCGTGCCCGGCTGTAGTTTTCCGTGACAATCGCATCGGTATGCTGTGAGCTGTAACGGTTGATATGTTCAATGGCCTGCTGCAGGCCATCAACAATACGAATCGCCAGCACCGGCGCCAGGTACTCGGTCTGCCAGTCGGCCTCGCTGGCCGCCACAATACCATCAAGCAAGGCGCAGGTTTTTTCACAGCCGCGCAACTCCACACCCTTGCTGTGATAAATCGCCGCCAGTGGCGGCAGAATCTCCGCCGCCCGCGATGCGGCAACCAGCAGGGTTTCCATGGTATTACAGGTGCCGTAACGATGGGTTTTGGCATTGTCGGCAATGCGGATTGCCTTGTCGGCATCGGCATCATCATCAATATACACATGGCAGATGCCGTCAAGATGCTTGATCACCGGCACCCGTGCATCACGGCTGATACGTTCAATCAGCCCCTTGCCGCCACGCGGCACAATCACATCAATATATTCAGGCTGGCTGATCATGCAGCCGACCGCCTCACGATCCGTGGTATTGATCACCTGTACTGCTGTTTCCGGCAGGCCGGCTGCCAGCAGGCCACGGGCCACGCAGGCAGCAATGGCCTGGTTGGAATGAATTGCCTCCGAACCGCCGCGCAACACGGCGGCATTGCCGGATTTCAGGCACAGGCTGGCCGCTTCCACCGTCACATTGGGACGCGACTCATAAATAATGCCGATAACACCGAGCGGCACCCGCATTTTGCCCACCTGGATTCCGCTGGGGCGATACTGCATGTCGCTGATTTCGCCGACCGGATCAGCCAGTGCCGCGACCTGCACCAGCCCTTCCAGCATGCCGTCAATGCGCGCCGGGGTCAGCGCCAGCCGGTCCAGCAGGGCATCATCCAGCCCCTTGTCGCGACCGGCCTGCATATCCCTGTCATTGGCCTGTATCAGTGTCTTGCGTGAGGCATCCAGTGCCTCACACATTGCTTTCAGTGCCGCATTTTTGCTGGCGGTATCAGCCATTGCCAGCTGCCGTGAGGCAGCACGCGCCTGGCTGCCCACTTGTTGCATGTAAGCCTGGATATCCATGGTGTTAATCCACAACTATCAGAGAACGGAAAGCGGCGAGTTTAGCACATTTCTGCGGGGCAAAGCTTGCAACGCCTGACCGCCGGCAAGCAGGAGCCGGCCGGGAATAACCGACAAAACAAGCGGGCAGGTACCAGCCGGCTGCTACAACAGGCCGGCCAGGGCAATTGCCGCAGCCACCACGGCCACCCCGATCGCCGCGCCGGCGAACAGGCGAATCTGGCGGATGTCGCGGGCAAAACGATTGTTTTCCTCAATCAACTGGTCAAGGTGCTTGATGATCTTCTCCGACATCATAAACCGGCTGGCCATCTCGCCATCATCCGCCAGCGGAATACCATCGGCCGGCAAGGCCAGGCCCACTGCCGGCTCACGCTCTTCCAGCTGTTGCAGGCGCTTGTCAATGACCGACATGCGTTCAGCCAGCAGCACATTCAGGCGCAGGTCCAGCAGGTCATTGATATCCACCTCACCGCCGGAACCCAGTTGCGCCATCTTGCGCTCAACATCCGACAGCAGGCTGGCTTTCAGTTCAATCAGGCGCGGATGCAACACTTCCTCGATACGCGCCACAACATCACTGTCAGAACCGTCAGAGATGGTGGCCGACTCTGACAGGGTTTTGTCAACCTCGGCCATCAACTCGGCTTTTTGCTGCTCAACCACATCACTGACAATACGATGTATCTCCTGCTCATCCAGTGACGGCTCATCGGCATTTGATGTCCACACCGTCATCAGTTCGTTCATCAACGATTCCTTGCCGGCAGCCAGCTCGGCGCGGACCAGCTCAATGATATCGCGGTTATCAATCACCGCCTGCGCTGGCACAGCGTCTTGCTCGACAGTGTCCGGTGCCGACATCAGCGTCTCGGTCAGTGTATCAATGGCATCCAGCGTCTCGGCCAGGTCACCCATATCAAATTCATCATCGTCAGCATCCGCACCACTGTCTGTCGCTGCGGTGTCGTCCAGTGATTCAATGTCAGCATCCACATCCACATCGGTGTCACTGACAGCCAGCGCTGCGGCCTGGTCGGTCTCCCGCATGTCTGCATCGGCAGCCTCGGGCTCAAGCGTTGGCAGCTGTGCCTCGCTGTCAGCCGGCACTGTTGCTGCCACTGCAAATTCCATGCCCAGCACGGCTTCCAGCTCTTCATCAACCGGTGGTTTGCCAAGAATATGGTTGGCGCCAATCGCCAGCGCTTCCTGCAGGTAGCCGTCGTGCTCCTTGCCGGTACACATGATGACTGGCGTGGTAATGCCTTGCGCACGCAGCTGCCGGGTGGCTTCAAAACCATCCATGCCCGGCATCAGGTGATCCATAAAAATAATGTCAGGCTGGACAACCGGCAGCTTGGCAAAGGCATCCGCCGCAGAATCGGCAAACTCAACCGTCAGGCCATATGCCTCAAGCTTTTTGCGCAGGGTGACCCTGGCCAGTTTGGAATCGTCGACTACCAGTGCAGTGCTATACGCCATTGTTTGACTACCCATACCTGTAATTCACACCAAAACAGCCAGCAGACTACCGCAGCCAGCCCAATAAATAAATGCGCCGACACAGCTTTGGTGAAGCTTGTCCCAGTCAACTGCTGTGCTGGCCATAGCCGGCAAAGGCGCTGCGCGCCTCAGCCATCTGGTCATGATCAAGCAACACAATATCGCCCAGCGAGCGGGCCAGCAGATACTGCTGGCACAGGCTTTCCAGCTCCAGCGCCCGGGCAAAGGCCAGGGCAAGGTCAGCGCCGGTAGCGAGCAGGCCGTGATTCGCCATCAGGCAGGCACTGCGCTGTTGCAAGGCCGCCAATACATGGTCAGACAGCGCCTGGCTGCCAAACACCGCATAATCGGCACACGGCACATCATCACCGCCAAACAGCGCCACCATGTAATGGAAAGGCGGCAACGGCTGGCGGGTGGCCGACAGCGCTGTCGCCGCCGGTGAGTGGGCATGCACCACGGCGCCAACTGCCGGCCTGGCACGGTATACATCCGCATGGATACGCCATTCACTGGATGGCCGGCAATCGCCCTGTAGCAGCCGGCCATCCAGATCCAGGTGGACAATCTGTGCCGGCACCAGGCTTTCGTAGGCAATGCCGCTTGGCGTGATCAGCATGCCGCCGTCACAACGCACACTGATATTGCCGCTGTTGGCCACCGTCAGCTTGTCGCTGTGCAGCCGGCAGGCAGCCCGGATAACCGCCTCACGCAGTTCACGATGCATCACAGCCGCTGCCTCAGCGCTGCCAGTGCGGCCGGCCCGGCAGCTACCAGGCCGTATTCGGTAATCAGCCCGCTAACCAGCCGGGCCGGCGTCACATCAAAAGCCGGGTTGGCCGCCTGTACCGGGGTACCGGCAATACGCACGCGGGCGGGCTGGCCTTCGTTGTTACAACCACTGATATACAACACCTCGTCTGCACTGCGCTGCTCAATCGGAATCGCCCGGCCATCAGCCAGCTGCCAATCAATAGTGGACGTTGGCAAGGCGACATAAAACGGCACATTATTGTCGCGGGCAGCCAGGGCTTTCAGGTAGGTGCCGATCTTGTTGCAGACATCACCATTGGCGGCGGTGCGGTCACTGCCTACCAGGCACATATCCACCAGGCCCTGCTGCATCAGGTGGCCGCCGGCATTGTCACAGATCAGGGTATGGGCAATGCCCTGGTTATCCAGTTCAAAACAGGTCAGCGCTGCGCCCTGGTTGCGTGGCCGGGTTTCATCCACCCACACATGCACGTCAATGCCGCGCTGCTGTGCCTTGTACACCGGCGCCAGCGCCGTGCCCCAGTCGACGGTTGCCAGCCAGCCGGCATTGCAGTGAGTCAGGATGTTGACGACGCCGTTTTTTTGCGCCGCCAGTGCCGCAATCAGCTCACAACCGGCATCCCCAATGGCACTGCAGGCGGCCACATCCGCCTCACAAATGGCATCGGCAATGGCGCAGGCCTGCCGGTAATGCTGGCTGGCATCGGCTCCCAGGCCGGCCAGCACACAGTCTGTCGCCCAGGCCAGGTTGACGGCGGTAGGCCGGGTTGCCTTCAGCGTGGCTGCCGCCTCGGCAGCGGGCAGCTGCTCACGCAAGGCCAGCGCCATCGCATAAGCAGCAGTGACACCAATCGCCGGCGCACCGCGCACCTGCATGTCGGCGATTGCACGGCAGGCAGCAGCAAAACAGCCAATCACCAGCCACTCGACACGAAACGGCAGCTGCGTCTGGTCAATCAGGGTCAGCTCGGCACGAGCAGCATCAAAGGCTAGCGTGCGCCGGTGTTGTCCATCAATCTTCATCAGGCCTCGTTATCCTCGCGGATCACGCCCTCCTGCGCGGTGGACGCCACCAGCTCGCCAGCGCGGTTAAAGACCTGGCCGCGACAGAACGCCCGTCCGCCATACGCCACCACGGTTTCCATCTCGTGCAACAGCCAGTCATCAATACGGAATGGCCGGTGGAACCACAGCGCATGATCCAGGGTTGCCATTTTGACGGCCGGGTTCCAGGCACTTTTACCATGCGGTCGCAGGGCCGTCTGCAGCAGCAGGTGATCGGTGGCATAGGCCAGCAGCTCCTGGTGCAGGGCAAGGTCATCAGCCAGTTCGCCCTGGCTTTTCAGCCACACCGAGGTACGCCCTGGCCTGGCTTCCGGCTGATGGATATTGACCGGCTCCAGCTGGCGATATTCGATAGGCCAGCCTTTTTGCAGCTGGGCACCCATCATCTGCTCATAAAACAATTCATCATTGAGCAACGGCTCCGGTGCATCCACAACCGGCATGGCCGGCTGGTGATCGATACAACCGGCCTCCTCTACCTGGTAGGACAGCGAGACATTAAAGATCGGCCGGCCATGCTGGATAGCCACTACCCGGCGGGTGGTATAGGTTTTGCCATCACGAATACGGTCCACCTCAAAAATCACCGGCAGGTCCGGCTCGCCCTCACGCAGGAAATAGGCATGCAGGGAGTGCAGCACCAGCGGTCGTGCAACCGTACGACCGGCCGCATTAATGGCCTGGGCAAGCACCTGGCCGCCGTATACATGACCGCGGGCATCGTCGATCGGGGTGCCGCGAAAAATATTGATGTCGATTTTTTCCAGCTCAATGTCGTCAATCAGCTGTGACAAGGCGCGTCCCATAAAAAGTCTCCCTGAGAAATGGCCCGCGCATTGTAGTGAAGCCGCCGGCACGATACCAGCATGAATCCGCCAAACGGCGCACAGCCTGCACCGCTGTCATGTCCCTGTCATCCACGCCTGTTATTTTCTCGCCAAATCAACACAGGCTGCTAAGCTGAACAATAAGCCAGCTTGATTGTCACAGCCGATACCAGATGGATTTGAAGGAGATTTTTATGAACCCGAACCACTTGAGCTTTGAACACTTTTCGACATTCCCGCCCAGTGCAGCCAACCTGCAACTGGACGAACCGGCCTGCTACCGGGTAGAAACCCTGGTGGACGTGATGCCGGTACAGTTTATCGACAACCGTTATCGCCAGTATCTGTGCCAGGCTTTCACGCTAAAGCCGGCTGTAGAAAAATAACCCCATCCAGCCGGCCGGATTCGAGCCACAAAAAAAGCCGCGTATTCACGCGGCTTTTTTATGGGCCTGGCGACCACCACCAAGGCGGCTATTACCAGTACGGCAATAACTTACTGCTCGATACACCAAGCACGGAAATAACTGGCCGGCTGGTATTCATTCGGCGCGGCACCACGCGGACAGATAAACCCTCCCAGCTTCTGGTTGACCATATCCGCCATCAAGGTGAAATAGGCACCCGATGGCTCAATGCCAAAGGAGCGGAACACCAGGCCAAACTCACGCGGCAGCGCACTGCCCATCATGTCACCGTAATTGATACAGGTGGCCGGTGTCGGGTTGTTCGGGTCAGCACACAACTGGGCGTTATTGAAAATATCATTGTTGGCATCCAGCCATTTGCCCTGCGGCTGGTTGAACGCCTGCAGCTGCGCCTCAATGTAGTCGCCCAGCAGCGACTTCAGCACAATGCCTGCCTCACCTCGTTGCTGGCCGGCAGCAAACAATGGATCAACCGTCAGTTCACGCACACTGACCGTCACAAAACGGTCAAACGGCTTGATTTGCGGCAAGCCATTCACCAGGTCAAAGCTGAGATGGACACTCACATCGGCGACAACCTGCATGACATCCTGGGTTTCCGTCAGATCCGTGACAAACAGTTGCATGGCAGGAAAATCAAAACGGATATTGCCCGGCGTATCCTCCTTGATGGTACCGACCTCGCCAACACCCACCAGCTCAAACTTGAAACCGGCGCGGGTGGATTTGTAGCCGGTAAAATGCGCACGTGGTACATCACCGGTTGCAAAACGCAAACGCACATCATTGGTGAAGGTACTGGCCGGATCATCCTGGCTGTCCAGCAAGCCTTCTGCTATTGCAACACCGGACAAATCCACATCCACCAGATCAACGGTTTTCTCTTTCCAGGTGCCGGCCTGGTGCTCTGCCAGCAGGTACTGGTTAACCGTATTGGCGGAAATCGCCAGTGCCAGGTCAATCTGTGGCCCCTGGCCACCCGGCAATTTGGACGGATAGTAAGCCCCGTTCATCGCATCATAATTGCCCTGTGGGCGGAACAATGAACCCAGGCCACCATTGGCCGGCGCATAATCGGTATCAAATGACAGGGCCGGCACGGCAAAGCCACCCTGGAAACGCAGATGGCCATTACGCGGCTCGGGATTGACCGGATGAGCCCGTTGCGCAAACACATTGCTGACCGCAAGCCGTGACTCAATGACACGGTCAGTCGGCACGGCCGGCGTGACCAGCAACTGCGGCAGGGTCGGCAAGGCCTCTTCCAGCAGGTCATCAATGGTTTTGCCATCACCATTCGGGGCTGATACCACAGCCTCCACACCGTCAGCGATAGCCTGCAGGATATCACCGGCCAGCTCACGGCCATCGGCAGTCAGGCGCAGGTTATAGGCAAATTCCAGCAACACCGGATCGATCACACAGGCACTGAAACTGGAACAACGGCTGTTCATCAAGGTAGCCTGCTTGTTCAGGCCATGCCATAGCGGATTCAGGTACAAGGCCACCGGCGTACGCTCAATATCAACCAGCTTGCTGCCTGTCAGATCCGGCTGGACACGGAAATTGCTGTACAGCACAAAATCACTCAGCTTGATGGTGGTGCGAAAGCTGCCCACGCCGGTGCAATCAACAGCCGGCGTGCTGGTTGGCCACACGGCACAGCTGTTGTAACCGTCAATGCGGATGGAGACATAAATATCATCCATCGTCACCCCAAACTGCGCGACATAACCATTGCGGTCCAGGGCATTGGCTGCCAGCCGCGGGTTGACCAGGTCGACCCCCTCAACAGCACCGGCACAATACTGGGCATTGACCACAACACCACAGAAAGCCGGTGCATAATCGTTAATGGCAGGACTCAACAAGCCGGGCAGTATCGCCTGCGATTCGGCAAGATTGACACCCGACTCCACCATCGCATCCACCAGCGGACGCAGCTGGTCAAACAATGACACGTTCACCTGCACAGCCATGCTTTTGGCGATGGTAGAAGCGCTGGCAAAAAAGGACTCGGTACGTTCCTGGTCGTGAATATCACGTACCGTATAGGTAAAGTGTGGCAACTCGGTGGCAGGTGCAATATCCGGATACTCCAGCTCGACCCGGAAGGTCTTGTCGCCATTGCCATCCGGTGTGTTGGAAAACTGGTTGCCAGTCAATGGCAGCACACCCTGGGGCAGCAGGTTAACGGTGCCAGCACTGGTACGGAACGACACACCGGTAATATCTGACGGGTCGACAATGCGCCCTTCAATTGTCACCAGGTCGCCGGCCTGGGGCTCACCATTGGCGCCTGTACCACCGGTAACGGACGTCACTTCCAGCCGTGGTGCCTCACCATCATAAAAAAATGTCAGGGTTTCCGAATAGCCGGTATCGGTATTGCTGACGACTATCGTGTTCTCCCCCACCAGCAACACATCTGCCAGTGCGCTGAGTGGCCCGCGGATCAGGCCATTGGCATCACTGAAGCGCAACGGGTACGAGGTAATATCCACACCGTTCAATTCCAGCGCCAGGTTGTTGTCCGGGTAACGGCGTGCGGCACCGTAATAGCTGATAATCAGTTCGCTGGTTTCCGCATCCAGCACCACACCACCTTCACTGGGCGCACGCAGCTGGAACACACCGCTCATCGCTGCGGCCGGATCGTTGCCCTTGCCTTCTTCACAGGCAGACAACAACACCGCCGACATCAGCACCGGCAGCAAGGCCGGGCGACGGCGCAATGCCTGGAAAAACGGGCCCATCATGCAGAAAACGTTACAGGTATTCACGGCATTCCATCTTATTATGATTATCGGCAAAACAGCGGACAGCAAACGCTGCCACTATAGCCCGTTTCCAGCGCAAAAAAAAGTCCGCCGGCAGCAGCTGCGTACCGGCGGATTGTGTGCTGGCGTTGCAGGCTGTCACAGACCGGCCGGACAGCATGGGTGGCCTACTGGCAGCTCACGCTGGTGCTGTCGGCCAGCACCAGCGAGAAGAATGCCTGGCCTGGCACGCCAGCATCACCCTGCTCGCGCGCACTGGCAGCCAGCATCAGGTGCTCGCCTTCCACCGCCAGGTCAGACAAGACCAGCTCCATCACCTTGTCGGTTTGCAGCAGGCTGCCCACCACACCGGCAAAATCACCCAGTGTGCTGCTGTCGATACAAATGGTGCTGTCGCGTGCGGCAACCGCCTCTTCCAGTTCCTGCTGCAGCAACGGGCTGACCAGCTCCGGCAGCAAGGCCTGAAACTCGGTGCGCGAAGGCTGGAACAACACCTTGCAGCCCGCCAGCGGATCACGAATTTCGGTGCCGTCAGCCGATGCTACAAACAGCATCAGGTCATCGTTATCCGGGGTAATATCCAGCGCCTTGGTCAGCGGATCCAGCCGCAACGGCATGCGTGCCTTGACATCCATCACCAGCTCGACGTAAGGGTGCTTGCCATCCAACAAATCACGGATAGCGCCGCCATTACAGAAAGCAGCACCCTGGCTGGCCAGCGAGCTCAGATCCGTTTCTGGCAACGAGATACTCAGGCGAATCGCCGGCATCGACAGCTCCATATACGGCTCGTCAGCATCAACAAAGCGTGATGAGCCCACCGCCTCGGACGCGATTGTCACATCCACCGGGTCACCTGCCGCGATATTGCCCTGGCTTACCGACACCAGCTGGGCACCGATATCACCCAGGTCGGCTACCGTCAGCGCTGGGCGTACAGTGGAAAACACATTGGACTGGTACACGCTGAGCAACAGCTGGTTGATCCAGTTGCTGGACACCGCCAGCGACACATCGGCAGCCGCACTGATGTTGCCATCGACCAGCCGGCCTGCGGTCAGCGGTCGGGTAAACCGGGAACCCAGCGCATTCAGGTGAACACCTGCATCGACGGTTTTGGTATAACCTTGCAGGCCCACCAGGCCGCCGACACGCTGCACGCCGGATACGGCCTCACGATAGTCGGCCCGCTCCAGCCACTGCTGCACGGCACTGATCACGATTTCACCATCAACAGGATCCTGCAGGGTCACCGGCGAAATAATGCTGGCATTGTTGATGGACGGGGTGTTGCTGCTGACCGCATCGGCCAGTACGGTCTGGAAACTGTCTTCCAGCTCGGCAACCGTGGCCGGATCCTCATAGCTGCCCAGCTGGGTGTTGATGGCCGCAGAATCCACGGGAACGTTACAAAACGCCAGCGGGGTGCAGCTGCCATTGCCGAGCGCATCCAGCTCACTCAGGCCAATGGCAACGGCATCGGCCGGCACTGCCAGTGACAGCAGGGCCGCGCCAGTCTCCGCACCGACTTCCAGGTCAAAACTGAGGGTAAAATCGCCGGCACTGTTGACCAGCACACCGGGAAAATCCACCGAGCCGAGCAAGGCATAACTGTTGAGCTCGTCATAGGCATTAAAGCGCAGCTTGGCAACCACTTGCTCCACTGTCACTGTCACACGCCAGCGCCAGCTGCCCTGGTCCAGCAACGGTGCAATATTTTCCACCACCTCGGCGGTGACAATCACATTCGGCGTCAGGCTGCTGTTTTGGGCATCAACCACCCCAATCAGCTGGATATCACAGGCCACAGCATCCGTGCCGGCCTTGAAGGCATTGACCGCTTCACAGGCCGCATCGGCCACGCCGCCGTTTGTTGCATGTTCACTGGCCTGCAGCGTCAGCGGGTTGGCGCTGTCAATCTGGCCCAGTTCGTATTCAATGGCCTCGGCCAGCCATTCACCAATCACCCGGTTAAAGGCGGTATTGTTCAGCTGCAGGGCCAGCATATTGTTCAGCAGCTTGCCGGGCGACACCAGCTCCAGCGTGCTGGCACCACCATTGGCAACCAGGGTATAGGCCGGCAAATCATTGGCGCTCTGGCCACCAATGTAATCCAGGCCGGTAATGGTAAAGCCATCACTGTTAACGCCGGTAATACTGACCACCTCATCAGCATCCGTCGTCACATCCAGTGCATTCAGCACGGCAAACCGCGCCAGGCCTGCCACACTCAACACATTGCCATTGCCTGGGCGGCCATTGGCATTGGCAGTGGTATAGCCATACAGTGTGCCGTCATAAAACTCATCAATGCCGTCTTCATCCAGGTCGTACTCGAATGTGCCGTCATAGCCCTGGTGCGTTCCGCCGGTTACCGATGTCACCACCAGCTCCGGTGAGCCGGCATAGCTGAAATTGCGTTTGGCCTTGCTGCTGCCGGGAATACCGGCTTCCAGATAATTGACATTGCCGTCACTGAACTTCAGTGCGCCGGTCAGGGCAAAGATATCGGCTTTGGCCTTGACCACGGTCGTGCCATCGACATCGACCTCAAACACGTTAAATACCGCCGACACATCATAGAAACCCAGCTTGACGCTGAGACCATCCTGCACCTGCTGCAGCGTCACGCTTTCAACAAAGGTGAGTTCAACAAAGTCATCCTTGCCCAGCACGGTGCCGTCTTCAGCCGGCACGGTTACGCTGAGCTTGGTTGGCAGCACACCGCCGCCACCACCGCCACCGCCACCGCAGGCGGCCAGCAGGGAAACGGCTGCCACCAGCAGCAAGGAACGGACAGGAGTGATCAGGGAGGTATTTAACAGGTATTTCATAACACGACTCTTCACCTTGGCCAGGTGTTTCATTATTAGACGGGGCGACTATAGCGCATTAACGACTATCAGGAAACGCGCCGGCTCACAGATTCCGCTGAAACCGGGCTATTTTTCGATCGATGGCAGGGTTACCGCTTCCAGCAACAGCAGGTTGGCCAGCGCCTGCTCGGTGCTGTCACCACAGACCGCCGCTTCGGCTCGAAAGTTCGCACAGGCTGACGGCCGGCGCGGATCGGTAAAAATGCGGCAGC
>DATCSZ010000438.1:0-2736 GCA_036568205.1 Pseudomonadales bacterium | reverse complement strand
AGCCAGGTACCGCTTTCACCCTGCGGCGCCGAGGCGTCCACCGTGACCGAGAAATCGATGCTGTCCTTGCCGGAGGTTTCGACAAAGCCGCCATCGCCGCCCTGCGCGCCACCGCGGGCGAAAATCTCGCCGCCGACACTGGCATGCGCATCGGCCCAGACGATGACGCTGCCGCCATCGCCGAGTTCTCGTGAACTGGCATCAATGACAACGTTGTCGTCCACCTGCACGTCACTGGCCACCTTGTCGGTGCCCTGGCCCTGCAAGCCGCCACCGATACGGATATCACCGCCATCATCATCGGCACTGACATCAATGCGCGTGCCATCGCGCAGCTGCACGGTGTCACCCAGCACGTCGATCTCACCGCCAGCTGCTTGCAGCGTGCCGGCCACTTCGGTGGCACCACTGTCGGCCGACAGGATGATACGGCCGCCGCGTCTGACCACACCGGTAGCACGCGCCACACCACTGTGGTTAATGGCCAGTGCATAGGGGTTGTTGTTGGCCGCCTGCATCTGCACCCGGGCTGCCTCGATCAACCCCTTGTTGTCGACCAGCGCATTCTCGGCACTGACCTTGATACTGATGCGCTGGTCACCGGCGGCCTGCAATACCACTTCACTGCCGGCAGCCAGACCGGCATCACCGGCGGCCAGGATTTCACCCTCGTTGACCACCTTATGGGCAATCAGGAACACATCACCACCGGCGGCTTCAATATGGCCGAGGTTGATCACCGCAGCATGACTGTCGCCGACAAAGCGCAAATCGTCACCGGCGAGGAATTCGGCATTGGCAACATCCAGCGTCGAGGCGACAAAACTGCGGGTATTAATCACACCGCTGCTGCCAACCACCACGCCATTCGGGTTGATCAGGTAGACATGGCCGTTGGCTTTCAGTGTGCCGTAAATCGCCGACGGGTTACCACTGTTGACCCGGTTCAATACCGCCGAGCTACTGTCCGGCTGGACAAAGCGGGTGGTTTCGCCGCCGGCAATATCAAAGCTCTGCCAGTTGATAATGGCACGCTGGGTCTGCTGCTGCACGGTCAGCGTATTGCCACTGCTGTGCAGGCTGGCACTGCCGGCCACCACCGTGCCGCCCTGCGGATTGGCCATGGCCTGCTGCACCGCCAGCGGCAATGACAGCATCGCAAACAGCCACGGACGCGGGGCAAGCGGCGCGCAGGCAGAAGGGGCAGAACGGTGGCGGTGACGGCGTGGCAGAGAGGTTTTCATGATCCGGCTTCTTGTCAGTTAGCGTTATTGCATGGCGCACAACAGGCCACCATGCAGGCACGGTTTATCCAGGCGACATGGTAACGGCCAGGGCCAGCCAGCCCCACCCTCTATTTAGGGGGTAGGGTTTCACTGCCCGCATCGCTAGACTGCAAGCCAACCGATGAACCGACAACAAAAGAGCATGACACCCATGAGCGAACTGATGTTTTACGGCAAGCCAGTGGCACTGAACCGCAACCAGCATAAACAACTGGGCTTTAAACCCTACCGCCGCTTCGGCTTTGCCGCACAGATCAACTCCACCCCGCTGGCAGGAGTCGAGTTTTTTGAAGCCAGCCGTGACTACCCGATCCTGTTCAAACCCGGTGCAGGAGATGAGTTTTTTGCGCTGGCGCTGCTGTCGCTGAGCAACCAGCACAACAGCCAGCTGGATGACGAGGGCCAATGGAAAAACAGCTATATCCCGGCATTTGTGCGCCGCTACCCGTTTGCGCTGACCGGCGACGGCACCGTGTGTTTTGATGAACAGGCCGATGCCTTTGCCGAACAGGCCAGCGATGACTATCCGCCGCTGTTCGACGAGGACGGTAACAACGGCGCGCCGCTGGACAATATCATCCGCTTTTTGCAGCAGTATGATGCCGAGATCAAGCGCAGCCGTGAATTCTGCCAGGCACTGCAAGCGCAGGACCTGCTGCGGCCGTTTAATGTGCAGCTGGCCAAAGACCAGCAGGCTGCCGTGCGGCTGGAAGGGCTGTTTATCATTGATGAACAGAAGCTGAATGCACTGGATGACGCCACCATCAGCGACTGGTTTCGCAAGGGCTGGATTGCCTGGAGTTATGCCCACCTGCACTCACTGGGAGCACTGACCCGGTTGTTGAACAACAGCCCGCTGTCCGGGGACAAACCGACCGTTCAGTGACCCAGCCACAATGCGGCCAGCCCGGCCCGCCCGCTGACGTTGAACTTGCGGTACAACGTAGTCACGTATTTGTGGGTGGTGGCCGGCGACTGGCCCATGTGCTCGGCGATCTGCTGCTCGCTCTGGTCAGTCAGCAGGTAACGCAGGATACGCCGCTCCACCGGTGACAGGGGCTGCTCGGCCACCAGCAGGCCGTGGTCCAGCATCACCTGGCGCTGGAACCATTTCAGGCCGCGCAAGGCAAAGGCCGCCGTTTGCCGGTCCTGGTCATTGAACGGGCTGTCCTCCAGCCCGCGATAAAAACAGTAATACGCCTCAACATCATCATTGACCGGCGCCACCACAAACAGCGAATCCGAATAACCGCGACGGGTGTACAAGGCCTCAAAATGCTCCGACCGGTAAAACGCCGGCGACACATGATCCTGCAATAACACCGAACGGAAGGCACCGGCCTGGCGGGCATGATTGACAACACTTTCCGGCACATCACCATCATTTATGTCACGCACCCCCTTGCTGAACACCTGCTGCGGTTCGTCGACCGGCTGCCAGTACTGGATG
>DATCSZ010000437.1:0-2117 GCA_036568205.1 Pseudomonadales bacterium | reverse complement strand
GAAGTTGTTGCTGGAAAAAGCTGAAAAAGGAGAGGCTTTTTAAGCGCAACCGATAATAAAAAAACCGCGACAAAGTCGCGGTTTTTTTATACCTGCAAACCGGTCAATCGGGTGTCGACCCGTAGCTCAGGTTTGTGGCCTTGCCGTGGAATATGCGGTGAATAAAAACGGTATAGGCGATAATCAACGGCAGGGTGATGGCAGTACCAACAAAGGTAAACAGCAGTGACTCTGTCGCGGAAGCAGCGCTCCACAGATTCATGCGGCCGATAATAATGTCCGGGTAAAGGCTGAAGGCCAGCCCGATGGCAGCCATGATACAGATTAACGCCAGACAGGCGTAGACCAGCCAGCTTGCGCGTTCAATGATGGCCGGTTTGGCCAACAGCCAGAACAATGCCAGATAGGCGACGCCGCAGCTTAATGGAATAGGCATAAGGCCTATGGCGTTGGGCAGACTGAACCATTTTTCGGCTATAACGCTGCTGGCAAGTGGTGTGGCGATGGAAACCAGCAGCAGGCCGGCGCCCATTGGCAGCAATGCCCGTTTCCCCCAGCGCACTGCTTTGCAGAACAGCTCTCCCTCGGCCTTGATCAATAGCCAGGCGCAGCCGAGCATGACATACAGGGCGGGCAGGGCGACAGCGATCAGGGCGGAGAACAGCAGGCCGGTGGCATCACTTTTCAGGCCGGTGATATAGGCACCCAGCATCCAGCCTTGGGCCATTGAGGCGACCAGTGAGCCGGCACTGAACAGACGGTTCCACATGGCCTTGTGTTGATCGCCGGCCTTGACGCGAAAATCAAAGGCGACGCCGCGCAGGATCAGCCCCATCAGCATCAATGTGACGGGCAGGTACAGGGCAGTTAATACGATGCCGTAAGCTTGCGGGAAGGCGATCAGCAAAATGCCAATGCCGAGCACAATCCAGGTTTCATTGGCATCCCAGAACGGGCCGATGGAGGCGATCATGGTGTCTTTTTCGCTGTCACTGGCAAAGGGCAGTAACAGACCGATGCCAAGGTCGTAACCATCCAGCAGCACGTAAATCAGCATGGCCAGCCCCATGGCCCCGGCAAAAAACAGCGGCAGTGCGAATTCCATTATGATTTTCCTCCGCTCGGGTGATATTCATGCAGCAGTTTCAGCGACTGGGCCGGCTTGGTCGACAGGTAACGCAACGTGGCGATAAAGGCGGCCAGTAAAAACGCATACAGGAACAGGTAGCCGAACAATGTGCCGGCCAGTGTCGCTGATGCATGGTCGGCGACCGTGTCGCGGGTTTTGAGCAGGCCATAGACCATCCATGGCTGCCGTCCGATCTCGGTGACATACCAGCCGCACAATGTTGCCAGCCAGCCCGAAAACGTCATCCAGGAAAGAGCCCTCAGCAGCCAGCGATTGTCGACTTTGCCCTGGTCGTCCGCCTTGCGCAGCAGCATCCAGGCTGCCCACCAGCCAATGGCCAGCATCAGGAAGCCAATACCGACCATAATGCGGAATGACCAGAACAGGGCCGGCACCGGTGGCGTTTCTGTGAATTCGTTCAGCCCCTGGACTTCACCATCCCACTCGTGGGTCAGGATCAGGCTGGCAGCCTTGGGAATCTGCAGCGCAAAATGTGTTTTGCCAGCCTGCTCATCCGGCCAGCCGATCACGGTAAAAGGCGCGCCTTTTTCGGTTTCCCAGATGGCTTCAATGGCGGCGATTTTTGCCGGCTGGTGTTCCAGGGTGTTGAGACCGTGCAAGTCACCGATGACAATCTGCAATGGCGCCAGAACAGCGGCCATCACGGCACCGGTGCGCATGACTTTCCAGGTGGCCGGCCCGTCAACCTGCTTCAGGGCGCGCCAGGCGCTGATGCCCATGATCAAAAAGGAAGTTGTCAGTAATGAGGCCAGCATCATGTGTGTCATGCGGTATGGGAAGGATGGGTTGAAGATAACTGCCCACCAGCTTTCAACAAAAAAGCGGCCGTCTTCAATACGAAACCCGCCGGGTGTTTGCATCCACGAGTTAAGGCTAAGGATCCAGAAGGCGGAAAAACTGGTGCCAATGGCAACAAGGGAGCTGGCGGTCAGGTGCAGGCGGTTTGATACCCTGTCCTTGCCGAACA
>DATCSZ010000436.1:0-2141 GCA_036568205.1 Pseudomonadales bacterium | reverse complement strand
GGAACAACCCAGCCCTGACGAGGATGCCGGCCTGCGCATGCAACTGCAGATGGAACGGCTGGCCCGCCAGTTCAATCCGCACCAGTCTGACAGCAACGCCGATTTCAGCGAGCTGTACCTGCGCTGGCAGCTGCTGCCAGCTACTGACGATTCACTTAAAGCGCGCTTTGCCCGGCTGGTCGGGCCGCTTATCGGCAGCACGCCGGCCTGACGGCCGGCCTTACTTGAGGGCAAATTCCTTTTTGCTGACAATCGGGTTGGCATAGGCTTTCAGCAGATAATCACGCTGTTCTGCCGGGACGCCGGCCAGGCGCTCCTCAAACAGTTTCTTTTCCCTGCTCATTGCCGGCGCATTAAACGGCAACCGTTTGCTGGAATACACCCCTTCAGGAAACTCACCGTACAGCTTTTCATAAGCAAAATAATTGCTTGGATGCAGCACATAGTGATCAATAATCTGCTTGTCGATCCAGCCGGCAACCGCATCCGCATTATCAAACTCCTGCTGCAGAACCTCACCAAAACTGAGATGCACATTGCCCTTGAAACCGGCAATGCCCCTGGCAATGCTGTCGATATCTTCATGCTCGGCCTTGGTATAGCTGCCGGCAGTCGCCAGCGCATGCAGCTCGGCTGCCTTCATCTGGTCACAGGGATCGTATTCATAGGAAATTGACACCGGCACAATATTCAGCGACTTGATAAACACACCAAACTGCTCACCACGCCCTTCATTGATGGCAAACATCTTGATAATCGCAGGATCACTACGGTCACAACCATCCTTGGCCCGCCCCTCACGCTGGGCTATCCACACCGAGTGATGATCTTCCCGCAACGAAAAGGCAATGTATTCTGACAGCTGCTTCAGCGCAGCCAGCATTTTTTTCGGGGTTTTTTCTGAGCGTTTGACAATAAAGCTTTTATTCAAACGCATCAGCTTGGTGGCGAAATCCTTGGTCAGCAGGTTATCACCAATGGCAATCCGCACGGTTTTGCCGAACTGGTGGTACATGGCGTAATTGACAAAAGCCGGGTCGAGCGTAATGTCACGATGATTGCTGACAAACAGATAGGTTTTGTCAGCTTCCAGCTTTTCCAGACCGGAAATGGTCAACTTGCTGACTGTCGTCTCTATCATGTGGTCCATGTAGTCAGAGATGCGTGACTGGAAATCCCCGACACTGGCAACATGGCGCACCTGGCGGCGAATCACCCAACGCAACAATGGAAACAGCAGCACATTGAACAAGGCCGGCAGGCGCGGAAACTTGAGCCAGCGCACCGCAGCGATAAACTCATCATCCGCAATAATGCTGGCAATCACATCGGTGATTTCATCATCATTATAGGGACGAATATCGGCGAATTTGTCCATCCGTTTGTTACCCATTCTGGCAAAGGGCGGCTATTGTAACGGATCAAAAACAGGAACGCAGTTTAAATTTAGACTTGACAAGCCAACTCGCATCCCTATAATAAGCCCCTCTTTTGCAGGTGCGGGGTGGAGCAGTCTGGTAGCTCGTCGGGCTCATAACCCGAAGGTCGTTGGTTCAAATCCAGCCCCCGCTACCAATTCTCCTGCAAAAAGCTTCTTCCATATTGTGATTTCCCTGCCGGCAATTTACACTGCCCGGCCATTTACAGCCTTGTATTTTTTATGTACATCGTCGGATTGACTGGCGGTATTGGCAGCGGCAAAACCGCCGTTTCTGACCGCTTTCAGCAAAAAGGCATCACTATTGTTGACGCCGACCTCTGTTCCCGCGTGGTCGTCGAAAAAGGCCGCCCGGCACTGGATGCCATCCGCCAGCATTTTGGCGACAGCATACTCACAGCCAGCGGCGAGCTGGACAGGGCCGCACTGCGCCAGCGCATTTTTGCTGATCCGGATGAAAAAGCCTGGCTGGAACAGCTGCTGCACCCGCTGATTGCCGAGGAAACCTTTCGCCAGCTGGAAAGCGCACAAAGCCCCTATGTCATGCTGGTGTCACCACTGCTGATCGAATCCGGCCAGGATGCCCTGTGTGACCGGGTGCTGGTGGTTGATGTGCCGGAATCCGTCCAACTGTCTCGCACCATGCAGCGCGACGACAACGACGAACAGCAGGTTCGCCGTATCATGCAATCGCAGGCCGACC
>DATCSZ010000435.1:0-25877 GCA_036568205.1 Pseudomonadales bacterium | reverse complement strand
GATAATAAAAGAATAAAGCGATAAAACTGGCTCTCCTGCGAGCTGCTGAACCGCTATAACCGCTTAAACCAAACCCAGAAAAACAGGTAACAACTATGGATACGATTATTCGCTTTTTCCAAGACGGTGGTGCTTTTATGTACCCGATCGCGTGTGTGCTGGCGCTTGGTCTGGCCATAGCCATTGAGCGTTTTATTTTTCTCAGTGCTGCCAAGGCTGCCAACCGCAAGGCCTTTGATGCGATGGTGCCATTTATCAAGAAAAAGCAGTTTGATGCCCTGGTGAAAATGGGTGATGACGCCAAGGCGCCTGTCTGCCGCATTATCGGTGCCGGCGCTGCCCGTATCAGTGGGGATACCTTTGATCGCGATGATGTTGCCTATGCCATGGAAGAAGGGGTGATGGAGGCCACACCGCGGCTGGAAAAAAGAACGCCTTATCTGGCAACGCTGGCCAACATCGCCACCCTGATGGGGCTGTTGGGTACCATCATCGGTTTGATTGCCGCGTTTACCGCGGTTGCCAATGCAGACCCGTCTGAAAAAGCGACCTTGTTGTCACAGAGTATCTCGGTCGCGATGAACACCACGGCGTTTGGTCTGATTGCCGCGATCCCGTTGCTGCTGTGCCATGCCCTGCTGCAAACCAAAACCGCCGAAATCGTCGACAGCCTGGAAATGGCTGGTGTGAAATTCATGAATATGATTGCGCGCTGAAAACTCACCGGTGATGGGAGCGTTATATGGCTCGCTTTAGAAAATCCGCTGCCAAAGAAGAGGCGGAGCTCAATATTACATCATTCATGAACCTGATGATTGTGTTGGTGCCGGTATTGTTGCTGAACATGGTGTTTACCCATACAGCAGTGCTGGAAATCAAGCTGCCGGCCGGTGCTGACAGTAGTATGGACGAGCCGCTGGAAAACAAGCAGATCGAGCTGATCATCCGCAAGGAACATTTGACCCTCAATTTCCCGGCAGGTGTGGGCCTGGCCCAGTTTCCGAAAGTTGACGGCCAGCACGACTACAAGTCACTGAATGAAATGCTGCAGAAGCTCAAGCAAACCCTGGTTAACCAGGGGGAAGAAAAGAAAGACATCCTGATTCTGTCGGAAGAAACCACCGATTACCAGACACTGGTGTCGACCATGGATGCGGTGCGCTCATACCAGACGGTGCTGGTGACGGATGTTGTGGATGCTGAACTGTTTCCGGAGATCTCACTGGGTGATGCGCCGGTACAGGGAGGTCAGCCATGAAAAAATCAATGCGCGCCAAGCGTATGGAGCGCAACCACAAGCGTTATGGCAAGTCGGCGGGTCTTAACCTGACTGCGTTGATGGACATTTTTACCATTCTTGTGTTTTTCCTGATGGTCAACTCGTCCGATGTGCAGGTGCTGAAAAATACCGATTCGATCATCATGCCGTTATCGGTTGCAGACCAGATTCCGGAGGAAACGTTGTTGATCCAGGTCAGCAGTGAGGAAATCCTTGTTGGCGGCATCAAGGTGGCTGATGTGCCTGCCATCCGCAATGACGAGGAAGATATTATTGCCGGTCTGGACAAGGAATTGCGTTACCAGGCGTCCCGCCGTCCTGAACTTAGTGAAGAGGAAATGGTGCTGGGTCGCCCGGTTACCATCCAGGGGCATAACGAAATTCCTTATGTGATCCTGAGAAAGATCATGGCTACCTGTGCGCAGGCGGAGTATCGCAATATTTCATTGGCTGTCTCTCGTCTTGAGCGGCCAGCAGGCGGGCAGGAGGGGCAATGACGTCAGTGTACCAGTTTCCAGACCTGCAATTGCCATGGTCGTCATCGTCGCGGGAAAACAAGCGTTTTGGTGTTTTGGCTGCACTGCTGCTGCTGGTGGTGATGATCGGCGGCATTATTGTACAGACAACTCAACTGCCGGAAAAAAGCCGTGAAGAGCTGGAGAAGCTCCCGCCCCAGCTGGCCAAGGTTATCCTGAAGAAGAAGGAAGAGCCGCCACCGCCGCCGCCACCAAAGGTGGAAGAGAAAAAGCCGGAGCCGAAAAAGGAAGAGCCGAAAAAAGAAGAGCCGAAAAAGGAAGAGCCGAAGCCGGTAGAAGTACAGAAGGCGCGCGAAAAAGCCAAACAGTCAGGCTTGCTGGCAATGCAGGATGATCTTGCCGCGATGCGTGACGCATTTGCACCGCCGCCGCCCAGCCAGCAGCTGGCTAAGGGCAGCAGCCAGGCAGTTGAGGTCAAGCGCTCGGTCATTATGGGCAGCGCAACCAAAACCAGTGGTGGCATCCAGACGGCGGCAGTGCCGCGTGCCACGGGTGTGGCGTCGCTGGAAGGTCGTGATGTCACGCAGGTTGACAGTGTCACGCTGGGTGGTTCGACAGTTGATACCGGTGGTGATGTCGGCCAGGCGACCGCGTCGCGGGCGGAAGGGGTGCGCAGTGAAGAGCATATCCGTGCGGTGCTGGACCAGAACAAGGGCGCCTTGTATGCGATTTATAATCGCGCCCTGCGTGCCAATCCTGCCTTGCAGGGCAAGGTCACCTTCGAGCTGACTATTGAACCGGATGGCAGTGTATCAGCCTGCCGCATTGTCAGCTCGGAATTGAAAGACAGTGCGCTGGAGAGTCGCCTGGTCAGCCGTATGCAAATGATCAATTTTGGTGCGGAGCCAGTAGCCAGTATCAAAACGCGCTGGGCAATTGACTTCCTGCCATACTGATCCGCGAGGCGCCGGTTAGTGGACATCCAGATTGCCGGCTACCAGTTGCAGCAACGTATCGGCACGGGTGGCATGGCAGATGTGTACCTGGCGACACAGGAAAACTTTGATCGCCTGGTGGCAATCAAGCTGCTGCGCTTGGACGCCTGTGCCGATAACGGCTTTGCCGAGCGTTTTTTACAGGAAGCAAAAACGCTGGCGGGCCTCAATCATCCGCATATTATCCCTGTCCATGATGTTGGCCGGCTTGCCGGCCATTATTATATGGCAATGGAATACGTGCCCGGCGGCAGCCTTGCTGACAGGATTCGCAGTGGCCTGGCATTACGACAGACACTGGAAATCCTTGCGGCGATGACTGATGCACTGGCATATGCGCATGAAAAAAATGTTATCCATCGTGACATCAAGCCGGACAATATCCTGTTCAGGGAAAACCGGTCAGCGGTATTGACCGATTTTGGCATTGCCCGCCGGGTAGATAACGACACTCACATGACGCGTGCCGGCATGATGCTGGGTACGCCGGCTTATATGGCGCCGGAACAGGCGCGCGGGCTGGCAGTGGATGGCCGTGCTGATATTTATGCACTGGGCGCTGTGTTTTATGAAATGTTAACCGGCCGGCCGCCTTACCAGGCCCCGGACGCAATGGCGATGGCGCTTGCCCATATCAGCGAACCGGTGCCGCAATTGCCGGATCAGCTGGTGTTCTGCCAGCCGTTGCTGGATAAAATGATGGCCAAGGATGTGGCGCAGCGTATTGGCAGTGCCAGGGCGCTGGCCGGGGCCATTGCTGCATTGGTCAATGCGTTGCCGGCAAATCCGCAGCATCGGCCAGCCAGTGCGGGTGGCAAGAAAACCGCGGGCATGACTGCCGGCCGGTCGCGCCCGCAGCATGAGGCAGTGCCGGCAACCGTGAGGCTGCCTGACCGGCCGCTGGAGATGGGGGTGCAGATGGTGCGCCGTCATTTGCTGCGCCAGCCATTGCTGAGAATCAGCATTGTCGCTGAAGATGCCGGCCAGTTTTCCATCCGCTTTGGCAAGGCCAGCCAGCAGATGCTGCTGTGGCATGACCAGTATGGTCGCAAGGCGCGCAGTATCGCCATGACGGTTTTCTGCCAGCCATGGATGATGGAAACGGTCAGCAATGCCATTCGTTGCTTGCGTGATGAGCAGGCAGTGTACGGCTTTCTGCAGCGGGTGAACTTCAGTCTGCAGGTCTGCGACCTGGACGGGCTGGTGCTGCAACAGGGTGACGATGTGGTCTGAATCCATTGCTGTTGGCGCGCTCCGATTGTCCGGATTACAGAAAAGATACTGGGATTTGTCCGCCGATTTTGTGATAATGGCGGCCCTTTGTGGATGATGAAAAGGGCGGCGCCACTGATTTCCTGCCCGGGGGATGAGGTGATGGCTCAGGGCTGCGTCGTTGTAATACCAATGAAAATATAATAAGCAATAGCGTCAGGGGATATTCATGCATCACTCTGTAACACGAGTCGCTCCGGCACGTATGCTGCTGGTTGCGACAACACTGGTTTTTTCCTGTTTGTCGCCGGTACATGCGGCAGAACCTACCCAATCGATCATGATGCCAAAAGCCGGAAAATCGCTGCTGCTGGATGCCCAGCAACAGGGCGATGCCCTGTATGTGGTGGGCGAGCGTGGCCATATCCTGAAATCAACGGATAACGGCAACACCTGGCGGCAGGCCCAGGTGCCGGTGGCGCAGATGCTGACAGCTGTGCATTTTGTCAATGACCAGCTGGGTTGGGCTGCAGGCCACGATGGCCATATTGTGCATACTGCAGATGGCGGCCAAACCTGGGTTTTACAACGTGATGGCCTGAAGGCGCAGGCAGTACTGAATGAGCAGCGCCTGAAAGCAGCGCGCGCTGAATTGAAACGGTTGCAGATTCTTCAGCGCCGTGAGCGCCAGGGTGAGGATGTGACTGCCGAGCTGGCGAATGGTTTGTATGCCAACGGTTTTGACAGTGATGAACCGCTGTCCGTTGATGAGCAGCTGGAAGAAGCCAGCTGGCAAGTCAGCAGCGCCCAGGAGCGTCTGCAGGGGCCATCTATTGCGCCGCCGCTGATGGATATCCGCTTTGCCGATCAGCAACGTGGCTGGGCCAGTGGTGCGTTCGGCAGCCTGCTGTCGACGACAGACGGTGGCAAGACCTGGGTTGATCGCAGTGCCGATGTTGGCAATGCCAATAATTACCACCTCAATGCAATCGTTGCTTTTGCTGATGGCACGGTGGTCATTGGCGGTGAAGCGGGCTTCCTGGCATACAGCCACGATGGTGGTGCCAGTTTTAATGTTGCCGAGCTGGATTCGGAAGCGACAATTTTTGACCTGATTGCGACAGACGATGGTTCGGTAATTGTTGCCACAGGCCTGCGTGGCACGACGTTCCGCTCGCAGGATCGTGGCCAGAGCTGGGAAGCATTGTCCCCTGGTGTGGATTATTCCCTGGCTGGTGGTGCCATGCGTGGCGATAACCTGGTACTGGCCGGTGCAGGCGGTAGTATTGCCATCAGTGAAGATGGCGGCGACAGCTTCCGTCAGTACATCCTGCCAACCCGCTCCTCGCTGAGCCAGGCGGTTGTTATCGGTGAAAATCAGTTTTTGCTGGTAGGCCAGGGCGGCATACACCGTTTTGACGCCAGTGCATCCACAGCAAAATAAGCAGTAGGCAGGGGAAATCAATGTCTGAACAATCCAATCTGACGTCTTATCAGTACGGTTCCGAAGCCAAGATCTATGAGCGGCTGATTTTCAACAACCGGCCGGTTTTGCTGGTGCTGTTTGTGCTGGCAACCCTGTTCCTGGGCTTTCAGGCCAGCAAGATCCGCCCGGATACCAGTTTCCTGAAAATGATCCCGACCAATCACCCGTTTATCCAGAACATGATTGCCAACCTGGATGATATTGGTGCTGCCGGTACAGTGATCCAGGTAGCCGTTGAAGTGAAAAACGGCGATATATTCACTGCAGAATACATGGAAACCCTGAAGCAGATCAGTGACGAAGTGTTTTATCTGCCAGGCGTTGATCGTCGTGGTCTGGAGTCAGTCTGGACACCCAATGTGCGCTGGACTGAAGTGACTGAGGAAGGTTTTGAAGGCGGGCCGGTTATCCCGAATGCCTATGATGGCTCTCCGGAAAAGCTGGATGAGTTACGCCAGAATATCCTGCGCTCGGGCCGGGTCGGCAGTCTGGTGGCCGATAATTTCAAGTCGTCGATTGTGCAGGCCACGCTGTTTGACCGTGATCCTGATACCGGCGAACAGCTGGACTATGTCGAGTTCTCCAGCAAGCTGGAGCAGAACGTCCGCGAGAAGTACCAGAACGACAATATCAATATCCGTATCGTTGGCGTGGCCAAGCTGATCGGTGACTTGTCCGAAGGTGGCAAGGCGATTGTGGTGTTCTTTATTATTGCGCTGATCATTACGGCCGTGCTGTTGTTTGGCTATTCCCGCTGCCTGATTGGCACCTTTGCGCCGTTGCTGTGCTCCGTGATTGCCGTGGTCTGGCAGCTGGGCTTGCTGGTGACGTTCGGCTATGGCATCAGTGCCTACTCGATGCTGGTGCCGTTTCTGGTGTTTGCGATTGGCGTCAGCCACGGTATCCAGATCATCAATGCCATTGCCATCGAGCAGTCTGATGGTGCCAATGCCGAGCAGGCAGCCCGTCAGGCTTTCCGTATCCTGTATGTGGCCGGCATGACAGCGCTGATCAGTGACGGTATCGGTTTTATAACCCTGTTCCTGATTGATATCGAGGCGATCCAGGAGCTGGCAATCGCGGCCAGCCTGGGTGTTGCGGTCATCATCCTGACCAACCTGGTGCTGCTGCCAATCCTGATGTCCTATTTTGGCATGACCAAATCCGGCATTGACCACGCCAACAGCAAAAGCGAACAGCACCCGGTGCTGTGGGAAAAACTGTCCAAGCTGGCCAATCCACGGGTGGCTGTGGTGTCGATTGTGCTGGCAATTTGCGGTTTTGCTGTCGGCATCTATGGTGGCAAGGATCTGCAAATCGGTGATCTGGATGAAGGCGCGCCGGAACTGCACCCGGATTCACGCTACAACCTGGATAACAAATATATATCTGACAACTATACGGTCAGCTCGGATATCTTCCTGATCATGATCAAGACACCGCCGCAACAGTGTTCAACCTATGAAAACCTGGAAACCATCGACCGCTTTGCGTGGACCATGCAAAATGTGAAGGGTGTTCAGTCGGCCGTGTCACTGGCCTATGTTATCCGCCAGGTGCTGGTGGGATTCAATGAGGGCAACCTGAAGTGGAATACCATTCCGCGTGACCAGCGGGCGATTGACAGCACCTTCTTCCAGGTGCCCAACGCACTGGTCAACAACGATTGCAGCTACGCGCCACTGGTATTGTTCCTGGCAGACCACAAGGCGAAAACGCTGGAGCGTGTGGTTGCAGCTGCTGAGCAATTTATCGCGGATAACCCAATGGAGAACATGGAATTCCTGCTGGCTACCGGCAATGCCGGTATTGAGGCAGCGACCAACCAGGAAATTGCTGTCGCCCAGTCGCGCATGTTGTGGCTGGTTTATGCTGTGGTTTGTGCACTGGTCTTTATCAGTTTCGGTTCGCTGTCTGCAGTTGCCTGTATTGTGATTCCGCTGACACTGACATCTGCCCTGTGCCAGGCACTGATGGCCTATCTAGGTATTGGGGTCAAGGTGGCAACATTGCCGGTGATTGCGCTGGGTGTGGGTATCGGTGTTGATTACGGTATCTATATATATGGCCGTCTGGAAACCTACCTGAAACAGGGCATGGATTTGCAGGAAGCCTATCTGCATACACTGAAAACCACCGGCAAGGCTGTTGTGCTGACCGGTGTGGCGCTGGCCATTGGTGTCGGCACCTGGATCTGGTCACCGATCAAGTTCCAGGCCGACATGGGCAAGCTGCTGACGTTTATGTTCCTGTGGAACATGATTGGCGCCATCTGGCTGTTGCCGGCGCTGGCCAATTTCCTGCTCAAGCCGGAAAAAATGAAAGCCAAAGAAGAGCTCAGGCAGCAGAAAAAAATCGCGAAGCAGTCCGCCTGACCGGCGACTGGCGGCCTTGCCGCCGGTCGTGTGACGAATTCGTCACTTGAAAAATCATGGTCGTGTTATAGGCTGGATGTTTGTCGCGCCAGCCGTTCGCGACTGATTGTTCTGAAATGGGGTAAAAATGGGGTATACAATGAAACTGAAAACAGTGATCGCCGGTGGTGTACTGGGGCTTGCTTTTCTGCTGCCGGTCGCCAATGCCGCTGTCTCTCAGCAGGAAGCGAGGAAACTGGGCTCGGAACTGACACCAATGGGTGGGGAGAAAGCCGGTACCGCGGATGGCTCCATCCCGGCCTGGACTGGCTCAATGAATGGTGTGCCGCCCGGGGTTTCCTATATGGGCAGTGGTGATGTTTACCCGGATCCTTATGCCAACGACAAGGTGCTGTACACCATCACCGCGCAAAACATGGCCCGTTATGAAAACAAGCTCTCTGAAGGGCTCAAGGCACTGTTGCGCAAGTTTCCCGATACCTTCAATATCCCGGTTTATCCTTCACATCGTGACGGCCGCTGGGCTCAGCTGACCGAGCGTCGCACCCTGTGGAACGCGGTCAATACCGTGCTGGTTAACGGTATTGACGGTCTGCAAAACTATACCGGTGGTGCGCCATTCCCGATTCCGAAAAACGGTGCGGAAGTGATGTGGAATGCGCGGACTATCCACCCGCACCCGACCATCCTGGGCATGCTGGATGACGTGGCGGTGTATCTTGACAACAGCCGTCAGCTGCGTCGCCAGGAGTTTGTCTCCGAATTTCCTTACTCTTACCCGCAAAACAAGGTGGGTGATACCGAGCCGCAAATCGGCATTAACGCTGGTCTGGTGCATGTCACCATTCACTTGCCGGATCGCCAGAAAGGCATGATGACCGTGGTGCATGAAGCGCTGGACCAGGTCAAGAATGAACGTATGGCCTGGGTTTACATGCCGGGTTCACGCCGTGTACGTCGTGCCCCGACAGTGGGTTACGATACGCCGGACGGCCCTGGTGGCCTGATGACGGTGGATGATGCACTGGGCTTTAACGGTGCCATGGATCGTTACGACTGGACCCTGCTGGGCAAGCGCGAAATGATTATCCCGTATCACGCCTACCGGTTTGATTCACCGAAAGTGGATTATGACAACCTGCTGATGCCGGGCCATGCCAATCCCGCCCACATGCGTTATGAAATGCACCGGGTATGGGTGGTGGAAGCCAACCTGAAGCAGGGTGCGCGTCATGTTTACGGCAAACGTCGTATGTATATTGATGAAGACAGCTGGCAGTTTGTGCTGACCGAAAACTACGATGGTCGTGGCAATCTGTGGCGTGTTGGTATCCTGAACACGGTCTATGACTTTGCCCTGAAAGGCTATGTGGCCCGTGCACAGATGTTCCATGACCTGCAGTCCGGTGCCTATATCGCCACCCGCCTGGTCAACGAAACAGCCCAGCCTAACCTGATGGGTACGCCGCGTGGTGATGACTATTATTCACCGGCCAACCTGCGCAAGATGGGCATGCGTTGATCCAGGCAGGCAGCCTGCAACAAATAAAAAAAGCCGCATTTGCGGCTTTTTTTATGCCTGGGTTTTCGTCACTCAATCACCAAAACGCATCATCAGTTTCAGGTTGTCACGCGAATCTGCATTGCGCAGGGCTTCCTCTTCGGAGATCTTTTTGGCAATAAACAGGCCGTACAAGGCCTGGTCGAAAGTCTGTGAGCCGTCGTCATTGTCCTTGACCATGGCCTCGGGAATCTTCTCGATTTCGCCCTCCTTGATCAGCTCCTGGATATACGGCGTGCACATCATGATTTCCACGGCAGGCACCCTGGAGCCATCGGTTGCCACCGGCAGGCGCTGGGAAATAATGGCTTTCAGGTGTTCGGACAGGTCACTGCGTACCTGCTTGTGCAGTTCCTGCGGAAACAGGTTGACCACCCGGTCAATGGCCTGGCGGGCATTGTTGGCATGCACGGTGGTGAAAGTGAGGTGACCGGTTTCGGCAAACGTCATCGCGTATTTCATGGTCGCCTGGTCGCGGCATTCACCAATCAGGATGGCATCCGGTGACTCACGCATGGCACTCATCAGTGCATCCTGGAAAGTCAGTGCATCAATACCGATTTCGCGCTGGCTGATCAATGACTTTTTATGCTGGTGCATAAACTCGATCGGGTCCTCAATGGTGAGGATATGGCCGGCTATCGTTTCGTTGCGGTAATTCAGCATCGAGGCCAGGGTGGTTGATTTGCCGGTGCCGGTAGCGCCAACCACCAGCACCAGGCCACGTTTTTCAAGGGCAATTTTTTCCAGCTGCATTGGCAGATTCAGCGTTTCGATTGACGGGATTTCGCTGACGATATGGCGGGCAACAATTGCCGGTTCGCCTTTCTGGTGATACAGGTTCATGCGGAAACGGCCGGCATCACCAATGCTCATCGCAATATCCATCTGGCGTTTGCTGTCAAACTCGTGCAGCTGCTCGTCGGTCAGAATCGACTCAATGATGTCGCGCACATTGGCCGAAGACAGTGCTACCTGGCCGACCGGTTTCATGCTGCCGAGGATTTTGACCATCGGCGGTGCGCCGACATTGATAAACAGATCTGTTCCTTTCTTTTCGACAACAAATTTCAGCAAGGCCTTCAGGTTCATTACAACATCTCGTTAGGGTTATTGTGCGATACAGTCATACAGCGTAGACCGACTCCGGCAGCGGGTAAACCTGTCAGGGATTTTTCTTGCCGCCTGTTGCCGGTGCCCGGTGCTTCAAATTGGCCGGCAGCACTGCTATTGTACAGCGCCAAAAACCGAGGGTGTAGTAATGGGACCATTAAAGGGTATTCGTATTATCGAGATGGGCGGTATCGGCCCGTCACCGTTTGCCGCGATGTTGCTGTCGGACATGGGTGCTGAAGTGATCCGTATTGAGCGGGCCAGCAGCCCGCAGGCCAGCCCGTTTGAGGCAACCCTGCGTGGCCGCAAATCGATTGCATTGAACCTGAAGGATGAGCGCGGCATAGCACTGGTCAAGCGTCTGCTGGCGACAGCCGATGGCCTGATTGAAGGTTTTCGCCCGGGTGTGATGGAAAAGCTGGGCCTGGGGCCGGAGGATTGCTGGCAGGTCAATCCGCGTCTGGTGTTTGGCCGCATGACCGGCTGGGGCCAGACCGGCCCGCTGGCCCAGGTGGCGGCCCATGACATTAACTACATTGCCATCACCGGCGCACTGGATACCATCGGCCGTCGCGATGGCGGCCCTGTGCCACCGCTGAACCTGCTGGGCGATTTTGGGGGTGGTGGTGCTTATCTGGTGATCGGCATGCTGGCGGCCATGCTGGAAGCAAAAAGCTCCGGCAAGGGCCAGGTGGTCGATGCCGCGATCAGTGACGGCGTGGCGTCATTAATGGTGATGATCCAGGGTTACCGGGCCATGGGCATGTGGGAGCTGGAGCGGCAGAACAACCTGTTCGACGGCGGCCCGCAGTATTACGACACCTATGAATGTGCGGACGGCAAATGGATCAGCCTCGGTGCCATTGAGATGCATTTTTACCAGCAGCTGGTGGAAAAACTGGGGCTGACAGAGGAGGTTGGCGAGATTGATTACCCGGCCCAGTTTGACAAGCAGAAATGGCAACAGCTGAAGCCGGTATTTGCGGCACGGATCAGGGAAAAGACCCGGGATGAGTGGTGTGAAATTTTTGCCGGCAGTGATGCCTGTTTTGCACCGGTGTTGAGCATGGATGAAGCTTATCGCTATCCGCACAATGTTGAGCGTGGTACGTTTGTCGACATTGGCGGTGTTACCCAGGCGGCACCGGCACCGCGCTTCAGTCGTACAGTCAGTGAAATCCAGGGGCCGCCGGTTGCAGCCGGCGCCGATAATGAACAGGTATTGATGGCAGCAGGCCTCAGTGCCGATGAAATTGCCGCGTTGCGTGACGCCGGCGTGGTGTGCTGAGGAGGCAATCATGAGCAACAACCAGGACAGTGAGGTGTTTGAACGTATTGTGCGCAGCCGGCGCTCGGTGCGGGGTTTTTTGCCACGCGAGGTTGATGACGATACCCTGCGACGGGTGTTTGCCCTGGCGCAGACGGCACCATCAAACTGCAATACCCAGCCCTGGCACGTGCATGTCGTCAGTGGTGCGGCAGCGGCCACCATCAAGCAACAGTTGACTGAGGCAGTTGCCAGCGGTGACCTGGCGATGGATTTCCCGTACAGCGGCAAATACGATGGCCGTTACCGCGAGCGGCAGTATGATGCGGCAGCGCAGCTGTATACCGCGATGGGCATTGCCCGTGAGGACAAGGCCGGCCGCAATGTGGCATTTATGCGTAACTTCAGTTTTTTTGATGCGCCACATGCCGCTTTCCTGTTTTTACCGGGCGAATTCGGCCTGCGCGAGGCAGCTGACCTCGGCATGTATGCGCAGAACCTGATGCTGGCCCTGACGGCCTATGGCATTGCCAGCTGTCCGCAGACAGCGCTGGGTTTCCAGGCTGACCGGGTGCGCGAAACACTGGCTGTCGATGCTGACATGAAGCTGCTGTTTGGCATTGCCTTTGGTTATGAGGACACCTCGGTGGCCGCCAACCGGGCGCGGGTGGGTCGTGCCGATATCGACGATGTCGTGACATTTCACCGCTGAATCCACGCTGTTGCGTGGTGTTAATTGTCCGGGCCGTGTTGCACTTGGCGCTGCGAGAATGGATAATGCGCAGCCAAAATCTATCCCTGTGTATGCAAATGCACGCCCAACTCCGATAACAGGAAGGTAGCAGCCGTGACCGAGATCAAGCGTGAACGCCCTGAAGATTATTTTGCCGACTGGAAAGAGCGTGAGGCACTGGCGGAGGGCATGATCCCGCTGGTGGGCAAATTGTACCGCCAGCGCAACGTCAAGACCTATATCTACGGTCATTCACTGCATAACGAATCGGTGCTGGATATCATGCTGGCGCATCGCACGGTGCGCCAGGTCGAGCAGAACGAGCTGTCTGAATATGAAACCTACCCGGTATTAAAAGCCCTGTCCGAGCTGGACCTGGGTCCTGCCCATATTGATGTCGGCCGTATTGCTGCCAATTATGTGCAGCAGGCCAAAGACAAGGGCATCAGTGTTGAAGATTACGTCAAGGCGGAAGTGGCTGACCTGATCGGCAATGGCCATCGTGGCCACCAGCCACGTGATGTGGTGTTGTACGGCTTTGGCCGGATCGGTCGCCTGATGGCACGGCTGCTTATTGAAAAAACCGGCGGCGGTGAAAACCTGCGCCTGCGCGCGGTGGTCGTGCGGCCTACCGGTGCGGCGGATGACCTGGTCAAGCGTGCCAGCCTGCTGCAGCGTGACTCGGTGCATGGCAGCTTCCGTGGCACCATCCGGGTGGATGAAGAGCATCAGTCCATTGTCGCCAATGGCAACGAGATCAAGGTGATTTACGCTGCCAGGCCGGAAGATATCGATTACACCCAGTACGGTATCCATGATGCCATCGTGATCGACAATACCGGCGTGCTTCGTGATGAAGAAGGCCTCAGTCGTCACCTGTCGTGCAAGGGTGTGGCCAAGGTATTGCTGACGGCGCCGGGCAAGGGTGACCTGAAAAACATCGTGTTCGGCATCAACAACAATATCATCACCGATGACGACAAAATCATTTCGGCAGCATCCTGTACCACCAATGCGATTGCCCCGCCGCTGAAAGCGATCAATGAAAAGTTCGGCATCGAGTTTGGCCATGTCGAGACTGTGCATGCCTATACCAACGACCAGAACCTGATTGACAATTACCACAAGGCCAGCCGTCGTGGCCGCAGTGCCGCGTTGAACATGGTGATCACCGAAACCGGTGCCGCCAAGGCGGTCAGCAAGGTGTTGCCGGAGTTTGCCGGCAAACTGACAGGCAATGCCATCCGGGTGCCGATCCCGAACGTGTCGATGGCAATCCTGAACCTGACCCTGAAGCAGCCGGTCAGCGTTGATGAGCTGAACGAGTTTATGCGCCAGACAGCATTGCACTCGGATTTGCACAAGCAGATCGACTACACCAACTCACCGGAAGTAGTCTCCAGTGATTTTGTCGGTACCCGCTGTGCCTGTATCTATGATTCCAAGGCGACTATCGTCAATGGCAATCATGCCATTGTTTATCTGTGGTACGACAACGAGTTTGGTTACTCCTGCCAGGTGCACCGTGTGCTGGAGCAAATGGCCGGGGTCAACTACGCCAAGTATCCGAAAGTGTAAGCATGACAGGCGGGTAATATTGTATTGCCCGCCGACAAATGGCTGGTCAGGGCGAGCCGAAACCGTTACAATTTCGCGCGATTTTTGACCTGCTGTTGGCTCCGCCAGCGGGACTGCCGGGATGACAAAACGGCAACCGCCGCCGGGCAGACCATCTTACTTTTGACAAACTTTCTACATCCGGTAAACGCTATGATCAAGATCAAAAGAGGTCTCGACTTGCCCATTGAGGGTGCGCCGGCGCCCGGCATTGAGGCCGGTCCTGCGATTCGTTCGGTGGCGCTGGTTGGCTTTGACTATGTGGGCATGAAACCCACCATGCTGGTCAAGGAGGGTGACAAGGTCAGCAAGGGCCAGGTGGTTTTTGAAGACAAGAAAACCCCCGGTGTAAAATTCACCGCGCCGGCATCCGGCACGGTCAGGGCCATCAATCGTGGTGCCAAACGGGTGTTTGAATCCCTGGTGATTGATGTCGAGGGTGATGATGAAGTGACGTTTGCCGCCCATGAGGCCGGCGAGCTGCTCAAGCTGCATCACCAGCAGGTGGTTGACCAGCTGGTCGAGTCCGGCCTGTGGACCGCCTTGCGTACCCGGCCATTCAGCAAAGTGCCGTCACCGGAAGGCCTGCCCTCGGCGGTATTTGTCAACCTGATGGACAGCAATCCGCTGGCGTTTGACCCGATGCTGGTGGTCAATGAGCAGCGTGACAGTTTTGTTGCCGGCCTTGATGTGCTCAGCCACCTGGCGGAAAGCGTGTTTGTCTGCCATGAAGGCGGTGTTGTACCACCCAAGGGCAATGCCAAAAACCTGCATTATGCCGCTTTCAGTGGTCCGCATCCGGCAGGCCTGGCGGGCACCCATGTGCATTTCCTCAATCCGGTCAGCGAAAAGCGTTCCGTGTGGACCATCAATTACCAGGACGTGATTGCGGTCGGCAAACTGTTTACCACCGGCAAACTGTGTATGGACCGTGTGGTGTCACTGGCAGGGCCGGCGGTGAAAAAACCGCGCCTGCTGCGCACCGTTATCGGTGCCAGCCTGGACGAGCTGACCGCTGGCGAGTTGCGCGATGGTGACAACCGGGTTATTTCCGGTTCGGTACTGGCCGGTCGCAAGGCAGAAGGCACGGTTGCCTGGCTGGGCCGTTACCACCTGCAGGTTTCGGTGCTGGCCGAAGGCCGTGATCGTGAGTTTATGGCGTGGTTCTCGCCCGGCAGCCAGCGTTTCTCGGCCATGCGCATTTACCTGTCGCAGTTTGCCAAACACCGCAAGTTCCCGTTCACCACCAATACCAATGGTTCGCCACGGGCAATGGTGCCGATTGGTGCCTACGAGCAGGTCATGCCACTGGACATCCTGCCGACCCAGCTGCTGCGTGCATTGATTGTTGGTGACACGGATACGGCAGTGAAGCTGGGCGCGCTGGAGCTGGATGAAGAAGACCTGGCGCTGTGCACGTTTGTCTGCCCGGGCAAGTATGAATACGGCGCCATCCTGCGTGACAACCTCACCCGCATCGAGAAGGAGGGCTAAGTGAAAGCCATACGTCAATTTTTTGACCGCCTTGAGCCCCACTTCGAGAAAGGCGGCAAGTTCGAGAAGTATTACGCCCTGTTTGAGGTGTTTGATACCTTTTTCTATTCACCCAAAAGTGTCACCCACAGCGCCTCGCATGTGCGTGATGGCATCGACCTGAAGCGGGTGATGATCACGGTCTGGGTGGCGACTTTCCCGGCCATGTTCTATGGCATGTATAACCTGGGCTTCCAGGCCAATACCGCGATGGCCAATATGGGCATTGATAGCCTGGATAGCTGGCGTGGCGTGCTGATCGGCCTGGTGGCCGGCTTTGATGCCAACAGCATCTGGGACTGTTTCTGGCATGGCGCGGCTTATTTCCTGCCGATTTATATCGTCACTTTTGCGGCCGGTATTTTCTGGGAAATCCTGTTTGCCATTGTGCGTGGCCATGAAGTCAACGAGGGCTTTTTTGTCACCTCGGTACTGTTTGCCCTGATTGTGCCGCCGGATATCCCGCTGTGGCAGGTGGCACTGGGCATCAGCTTTGGTGTGGTGATCGGCAAGGAAGTGTTTGGTGGTACCGGCAAAAACTTCCTCAACCCGGCACTGACCGGCCGTGCCTTCCTGTTTTTTGCCTACCCGGCACAGATTTCCGGCGATGCCGTGTGGACAGCGGTGGACGGTTTCAGTGGCGCGACACCATTGGGTCTTGCTGCTCTGGGCGGCACCGAGGCGATTGTTGATGCCTGGGGTAATACCATCAGCTGGATGGATGCCTTCACTGGCAATATCCAGGGCAGTATCGGCGAAGTGTCAACACTGGCGATCCTGCTTGGCGCGGTACTGCTGCTGTGGACCAAAATCGCCTCGTGGCGCATCATGGCCGGCGTGATGATCGGCATGATTGCCACCAGCCTGATGTTTAATGCCATCGGCTCGGACAGCAACCCGATGTATTCACTGCCGTTCTGGTGGCATTTTGTGCTGGGTGGCTTTGCTTTCGGCATGGTGTTTATGGCCACCGATCCGGTATCAGCCTCAATGACCGACACCGGCAAGTGGTATTTTGGTGCATTGATCGGTTTTATGGCGGTACTGATCCGGGTGATGAATCCGGCCTTCCCGGAAGGCATGATGCTGGCCATCCTGTTTGCCAACCTGTTTGCGCCATTGATTGATCATTTTGTTGTCCAGGCAAATGTTAAGCGGAGGCTGGCACGCAATGTTTAACAAACAAGCACGCAATACCCTGATTGTTGCCCTGGTCCTGTGTCTGGTCTGCTCGGTGCTGGTATCGACCGTGGCAGTGGGCCTGAAACCGATGCAGCAAAAAAACAAGCTGCTGGATCGCAATAAAAACATCCTGGCTGCCGCCGGCCTGTATGACGCCGGCAAACACAGCAATGCGGATATTGTCCGCCTGTTCGAGCAGTTCTCGATCCGGCTGGTCAACCTGGAGCAGGGCCGTTTTGCCACCGAGCAGGAACTGGCCAGCGCCGGCATCAACCCGCAAACCTATGACCAGCGTGTGGCAGCCAAAAATCCTGCCTTGTCGCGTTCAATGAAAGGTGACGATCCTGCGGGTATCCAGCGTCAGGCAACATTTGCCACCGTCTATGTGCTGGAACGGGACGGCAAGGTCGAGCTGATTGTGCTGCCGGTGCACGGTTATGGCCTGTGGGGCACATTGTATGGTTTCCTGGTGCTGGAAGGTGACCTGAATACCATCCGTGGCCTGGCATTTTATGACCACAAGGAAACACCGGGCCTGGGTGCCAAGGTGGATACCGAACAGTGGAAGGCCTTGTGGCCTGGCAAAACAGCCTATGACAAGGATGGCAGTGTTGCCATTGAGGTCGTCAAGGGCAAGGCATCAAGTGACAACCAGATTGATGGCCTGAGCGGCGCCACACTGACTACCCGCGGGGTCGACAAGCTGGTGCGTTTCTGGCTGGGCGAGCGTGGTTTCGCCGGCTTCCTGAACAACCTGAAAGCGGGAGAGGCATGATATGGCTGCGGCAAATTCCCAGAAAGTCCTGATCGAACCGATTTTCGACAAAAACCCGATTGCGCTGCAGATTCTTGGTATCTGCTCGGCGCTGGCGGTAACCACCAGCCTGGATACAGCACTGGTCATGTGTGTGGCACTGACTGTGGTAACGGCGTTCTCGAACTTTTTTATCTCGCTGATCCGCAACTTTATTCCGGGCAGCATCCGCATTATTGTGCAGATGACCATTATTGCCTCACTGGTTATTGTGGTGGATCAGATCCTGCAGGCAGTGGCCTATGAAATCAGCAAGTCGCTGTCGGTGTTTGTCGGCCTGATTATCACCAACTGCATTGTCATGGGCCGCGCCGAGGCCTATGCCATGGGCAATCCGCCGGTGGCGAGTTTCCTGGATGGCATCGGCAATGGCCTGGGTTACAGCGCCGTGCTGGTGTTTGTCGCGGTAGTGCGTGAACTGCTGGGCAGCGGCTCACTGCTGGGGATGCAGGTTCTGGCGACTGCCGATTCCGGCGGCTGGTATATTCCTAACGGCCTGTTCCTGCTGCCACCGAGTGCATTCTTTATTATTGGTGGTTTTATCTGGTTGCTGCGCAGCTGGAAAAAAGAACAGCAGGAAGTTGCTGAATACACCATGGCACCACAAAGCAAAGGCCTGGAGGCACACTGATGGAACACTATATCAGCCTGTTCATCACGTCTGTTTTTATCGAGAACATGGCGCTTGCCTTCTTTCTGGGCATGTGCACCTTTATCGCGGTTTCCAAAAAAATAGAGACTGCAATCGGCCTGGGTGTTGCGGTAGTAGTGGTGCAGGCCATTACCGTGCCGGTCAATAACCTGATGTACCAGTTCCTGCTGAAGGACGGCGCACTGGCGTGGGCCGGTATGCCGGACGTTGACCTCAGCTTTCTCGGCTTTCTCAGCTATATCGGCCTGATTGCCGCGGTGGTGCAGATCCTGGAAATGTTCCTCGACAAGTATGTGCCGGCGCTCTATAACGCGCTGGGTGTGTTCCTGCCGCTGATTACCGTTAACTGTGCCATCATGGGCGCCTCATTGTTTATGGTAGAGCGCGACTACAACTTTGCCGAGAGTACCGTGTACGGTCTTGGTGCGGGTATTGGCTGGGCACTGGCGATCACGGCGCTGGCCGGTATTCGTGAAAAACTCAAGTACAGTGATGTGCCGGCCGGTTTGCAGGGTCTTGGCATTACCTTTATCACCGTGGGCTTGATGTCACTGGGTTTTATGTCCTTCGGCGGCATGTCAATCTGAGACGTAGAAAATAGGCTGAATTATGATTGATGTAGGCACAATTGTTAGTGGCGTGGCGATGTTTACCATTGTCGTCATGGCGCTGGTCCTGGTGATCCTGGTTGCCCGTTCACGGCTGGTCAGCAGTGGCAATGTCACCATTGAAATCAACGGCGACCCGGAAAAAACCCTGTCCGTGCCGGCCGGCGGCAAGTTGCTGCAGACACTGGCCGAACAAGGCATTTTCCTGTCGTCAGCCTGTGGCGGCGGCGGTACCTGCGCGCAATGCAAATGCCATGTGATTGAAGGCGGCGGCTCGATCCTGCCAACCGAGGAAGGCCACTTCACCAAGGGCCAGATTCGTGATCACATGCGCCTGGCCTGCCAGGTGGCAGTGAAGCAGGACATGAAAATCGAGGTTGAGCCGGAGTTCTTCGGCGTCAAGCAGTGGGAAACCACGGTGGAATCCAATGATAACGTCGCCACGTTTATCAAGGAGCTGGTGCTGCGTTTGCCGGAAGGCGAGGACGTCAATTTCCGTGCCGGTGGTTATGTGCAGCTGGAATGCCCGCCGCATGTGGTTGACTACAAGGATTTTGACATCCCGGAAGAATACCGTGGTGACTGGGACCGTTTTGGTGTGTTCAACAATATCTCGAAAGTTGATGAGACCGTTATCCGCGCCTACTCGATGGCCAACTATCCGGAAGAAAAAGGCGTCATCAAGTTCAATATCCGGGTGGCATCACCGCCACCGGGCAGCAAGGATATTCCGCCAGGCAAGATGTCATCCTGGGTGTTCAGCCTGAAGCCGGGTGACAAGGTCAAGGTATCCGGCCCGTATGGTGAATTTTTCGCCAAGGATACTGATGCCGAGATGGTGTTTATTGGTGGCGGTGCCGGTATGGCACCATTGCGTTCACATATCTTTGACCAGTTGAAGCGCCTCAACAGCAAACGCAAGATCACTTTCTGGTACGGTGCCCGAAGCCTGCGTGAAATGTTCTATGTGGAAGACTTCGACCAGCTGGCTGCCGAGTTTGACAATTTTGAATGGCATGTGGCCTTGTCCGATCCGTTGCCGGAAGACAACTGGACCGGCTATACCGGTTTTATCCATAACGTGGTGTATGAAAACTACCTGAAAAATCATCCGGCACCGGAGGACTGCGAATTCTATATGTGTGGTCCGCCGATGATGACCAGCTCGGTCATTGCCATGCTGAAGGATCTGGGTGTGGAAGATGAGAATATCCTGCTGGATGATTTTGGCGGCTAGGCTGCGTTCCGGCCTGGCAAAAGCGGGGCTGCTGCTGGCAGTCCCGCTTTTGTTGTTATTGGCAGGCTGTGGTGGCGACGATTATGTCAGCCTGCAGGGTGAGACCATGGGCACCCGCTACCACATTACACTGCAAAACAGCGACACGGTCGCTGCGGATGTGCTGCATACACTGGTGGAGCGGCGGCTTGATGCCATTAACCGCAGCATGTCGACCTACCGTGATGATTCCCTGATTACTGCGTTCAACCGTGCCGGCCTGCAGCAGGCGGTTACCGTTGACGCCGATTTTCTTGCCGTTTTTGCTGTGGCCAGCCAGGTGTACCAGGCCAGTGGTGGTGCATTTAATCCCGGTGTGGGTGAGCTGGTTGAACTGTGGGGTTTTGGCCGCAAGCTGACACTGGATAACCTGCAGCAGGTGCCAGCTGCTGATGCCATCCGCGAGGCAATGGCGCACAGCCAGTTTGCTGCCATTGAACGTGACCAGCAGCAGTTGATCAAACAGGCGCCGGTGCAGCTGGATTTTTCCGCCGTGGCCAAGGGTTATGCGGTTGATGCACTGGCGGCGCTGCTGCAGCAGCACGGCATCCGTAACTACATGGTGGAAATCGGTGGTGAAGTGGCTACCGCCGGCAACAGTCCGCGTGGCGGGCCATGGCATATCGGTATTGAATCGCCGCAGCAGCTGCGCGGGCGAACCCTGTCAGCACTGAAGGTACATGACTCGGCGATTGCCACGTCCGGTGATTATCGCCAGTTCTTCGAGATTGACAATAAACGTTATTCGCACACCATCGATCCACGCACCGGCTGGCCGGTACAACACCAGCTGGCATCGGTGACCGTGATTGCCGACAGCGTGGCGCTGGCAGATGCCTGGGCAACTGCGTTGATGGTGTTTGGCGAGCAGGAGGCACTGGCCCGGGCCGATGCTGCCGGTCTGGCGGTTTACCTGGTTTACCGCGACCGCCATGGCGGTTTTGTCAGTCACTATAACCGTGCGATGCAGCCGTATATGGATGCGGACTGAACATCAGCATTCACAGACACGAGGTTGATCATGGAAATACTGCTGGCTTTTGCCCTGTTTGTGCTGTTTTTTCTCTGCATGGCGCTGGGTGTCATGTTGAAAAACAAGCCGTTGAAAGGTTCCTGTGGCGGTGTGGCGGCGCTGATGGGCAATGATAACTGCGAATTCTGCGGCGGCGACCCTAACAAATGCGATGCCGTTAACGACCGCCCGGCCGCCGGCACTGAGCTTGCCTATGACGCCACCGACAAGCAATCCCGCTGAGCGTTGCCTGACGGAGACGCTGTGGTGATCAATCAGTTGCGCCTGGTGTTATGGCTGGGCCTGCGTTATACCCGCAGTCGTGATAAAGCCCGCTTTCTTTCCCTGTTATCCTGGTTTTCCCTGATCGGCATGATGCTGGGCGTTGCAGCCCTGTTGATTGTACTGTCGGTGATGAACGGTTTTCAGCAGGAAATACGCGAGCGCATGCTGGCGTTGACTGCCCATGGCCAGGTTGAGCAGCACCGCCAGCAAGCACTGGATGACTGGCAATCCATCGCCCGCCAGTTGCAGCAGCACAACGGGGTGCTTGCCAGTGCACCGATGGTCGGTGGTGATGTGATGCTGACCGCCGGCACGGTACTGCGTGCTGCCGTGTTGCAGGGAGTTGACCCGCAACGGGAGGCCGCCATCAGCCCGATTGAAAACTACATGCTGGCCGGCAGTCTCGACCATCTGGCACTGCAGCCCTACAGCATCGTGATTGGTGCAGCGATGGCACGCAGCATGGGTGTGTTTGTTGGCGACCAGCTGCAACTGACCCTGCCGCAGCTGACGATTACCCCGTTTGGTGCCAGGCCGCGGGTACGGCGGTTTGTGGTGGCCGGTATTTTTGAAGTGGGTGCGGATGTCGATGCCAGTCATGTCTATGTGCATATCGATGATGCCCGCCGGCTGTACCAGTTGAATGCTGACCAGGCCCATGCCATCCGTTTTGTCGGCGATGATGTCATGCAGGCTGACGCACTGGTTGCCCGGTTACGGCGTGACAATGCACTGGCCGGGCTGGAAATCTTGTCCTGGTCAGGCCAGCGCCAGGAGCTGTTTGCCGCGATCCGCATGGAAAAGCGCATGGTGGCGTTTATGCTGGCCATGGTGATTGTGGTGGCAGCCTGCAACCTGATCTCGCTGCTTAGCATGATGGTGGCTGACAAACGCAACGAAATTGCCGTGCTGCGCATGATGGGCCTGGGTGCCGGCCAGGTACTGCTGGTTTTTCTTACCCAGGGGCTCAGCCTGTCGCTGGTCGGCATTGGCATCGGCCTGCTGGTGGGTTTGCTGCTTGCACTGTGGCTTAGTGAAATTGTCAGTACGCTGGAGGCCTGGCTGGACGTCTACCTGTTTGATCCGGGTGTCTATTATGTGTCCGGCCTGCCGTCACAGATCCTGGCAGGTGACGTGCTGTTTGTGCTGCTGCTGAGCCTGCTGATGAGCGTGCTTTTTTCGCTCTATCCAGCCTGGCGGGCAGCCCGTATCCAGCCGGTTGAAGCCCTGCAATACCAATAGGTGCACGATGTCCGAAATTGTCCTTGAATGCCGGCATGTCCGCAAACAGTACCAGCAGGGCAGTGAGCTGCTGACGGTACTGGATGATGTGTCATTACAGATCCGTCGTGGCGAATCAGTCGCCATTACCGGCACCTCGGGTGCCGGCAAATCAACCTTGCTGAACCTTCTGGGTGGCTTGGATAGCTGCAGTGCCGGTTATGTGGCATTGAATGGCCGCCGCTATGACAGCCTGTCAGAGCGGGCGATGGCCGACCTGCGCAATCGTGAGCTGGGTTTTGTCTACCAGTTTCATCATTTGCTGGGTGAATTCAGTGCCCGGGAAAATACCGCCATGCCACTGCTGATTCGCGGGCTTGATCGTCGCCGCGCCCTGCAGCAGGCGGCTGACATGCTGGCCAGGGTCGGCTTGCAGTCGCGGCTGGCACACCGACCGGCCGAGCTGTCCGGCGGTGAACGCCAGCGGGTGGCAATTGCCCGTGCGCTGGTGGCAGGTCCCAGCTGTGTGCTGATGGATGAGCCGACCGGTAACCTGGATGAGGCAACAGCAGACACAGTGCAGCAGCTGCTGGTGGCGTTGAACAATGAACTGGGCACCAGTTTTGTGATTGTCACCCATGACCGGAAAATGGCCGCCGGCCAGCAGCGTGTGCTGGCCCTGCACGACGGGGTGCTGCAGGAGCCATCGCCGGCATGAACGGTTTCAGCCTGTTTGTCGCCTTGCGTTATACCCTGTCACGCCGGCAGAGCCACCTGGTTGCCTTTATCTCGCGGGTGTCGACCATTGGCCTGGTGCTGGCAGTCAGTATCCTGATTACGGTGATGTCGGTGATGAACGGCTTTGAACGGGAGCTGCGTGAGCGGATCCTGGCCATTGTGCCGCATGCCACGCTGAGCGGGTTTGGCCAGACACAACAGTGGCCGGAATACCTGCAGCTGGCACAGCAGCATCCGGGCGTCAGTGCCGCTGCGCCGTTCAGTTACCGCCAGGCGCTGGTCATGCACCAGCAGAGTGTTCGTGCTGCCTTGCTGTATGGCATTGATCCGCGGCATGAATTGCAGGGCGGGGTATTGCAGCAGTTGCTGGGCGAACAGTTACTGTCACTGGAGCAGCCTGGCACGGTCATTGTCGGCAGCCGGCTGGCCGACAAGCTGGGAATCAGCGCCGGCCAGTCACTGCGGGTGGTGTTGCCGGCAGCTGGTGAGCAGCGGTTACCGGCAGTCGATTACCTGACGGTCACCGCCGTGCTGCACAGCGGCACCGAACTGGACCAGCGCCTGCTGCTGACCCACCGCAGCCGGATCGCCAGCCTGTCCGGCAATGCGCCGGATGCGGTTGATGGTATCCGTATCCAGGTCGATGACCTGTTTGCCGCCCGTGCGATTGCTGACCAGCTGGCCGAATTGACCGGACTCTACCAGGTGCGCGACTGGTCACGCAGCCATGGCAACCTGTTCCATGCGGTGCAGATGTCACGCAAGCTGGTGCTGCTGCTGGTGCTGATTATTATCGCCGTGGCGGCCTTCAATGTGGTGTCGACGCTGGTACTGGCGGTCAATGACAAGGCGGCCGATATTGCCATTTTGCGTACCATGGGCTGCCGTGATGGCCAGATACAGGGCATTTTTATCCTGCAGGGTTTGCTGATCGGCCTGCTTGGCGTTGGCATCGGGGTGGCGCTGGGCGTGCTGCTGAGTGTCAGTGTCAGCCAGCTGGTCAGCGTCATTGAGCGCCTCAGTGGTGTGCACTTTTTGCAAAGTGAAGTGTACCCGGTCGATCACCTGCCCAGCCAGCTGCTGGCCAGTGATGTGGCGGTGGTGGCCGGTGCGGCCTTGCTGCTCAGCATCCTGGCGTCCTGGCTGCCGGCCTGGCTGGCACGGCGAATCGCCCCGGCTAGGATCTTGCGTTACGAGTGACGGTGCGCTGGTGCCAGCGGTTCAGGGTATGACGGCGCCAGAACAGGTCAACCAGGGTGTAGCCAATCCCGGCCGATGCAAACGCACACAGGAAACTGCCCAGCAGCAACGGCCGCCAGATAATGCCAAAGCGGTCGCTGAACCACTGCCATGACAGGTGGAACGTGTCGGTATGTACCGGCACGTCGAGCAGCAGGGCACCGAGCTTGTAGGCGAGGTAAAATGCCGGGCCAATGGTCAGCGGGTTGGTCACCCATACCGCGGCAATGGTCAGTGGCAGGTTGGCCCTGGCATAAATACAGACAATGGCTGCCGGCAACATCTGGAATGGCACCGGCATAAACGCAAAAAACAGGCCGATCATCACTGCCCGGCTGGCTGAGCGACGGTTCAGGTGCCAGATCGGCGCATGATGAATGCGTTCCCCCAGCAGTTTCAGTGACGAGCCGTTTTTCAGCGCATGCGGATGCGGCATGAAGCGGCTTAGCAGTTTTTTTGGCATGATCAGTCAGCAGCAGGCTAAAGCCGGCATTTTACGCGATGAAGTTCACAAATGGTGTTACTAATTGCAAAAAATTAACGCCGGGCTGTGCCGCTTTCTGGTGCTGGCCGGGTGGATCGGACAACATAAGGCCAGTTGATGACGACGCTGCCGCTCATGCCGGCAGTCATAACACAGGGATAGTGTGTTGCCAATTTTCTGCCTGTTCAGCCTTGCTGTCATTTGTACCCTGCAGTTCCCGCCACTGAATCAACCGGTACTGGCTGCTTATGTGGTGGTATTTTTGCTGGCAGCGCTGTTGGCCTGGCGCCATGCGCCGCTGCGCCTGCCATTGCTGGCGGCACTGGCCGGTGTATTGTATTGCCATACGCTGGCGATGCAGCGCATCGGGGCCGTGTTGCCAATCGAGCGGGAGCAGCAGGACCTGGCGCTGGTGGTGGATATCATCGGCCTGCCGGTGGACCGGGGCCGTTATTGGCGCAGTGAAGCCCGGGTGGTGGGTGATGATGGCGGCCAGCGCCTGCAACTCAGCTGGTATGGTGAAGCCGTTCCCGGCCCGTGCCAGCGCTGGCAGATTACTGCGCGGCTGAAACGACCGCACGGCCTGGCCAATCCCGGTGCCTTTGATTATGCCGGCTACCTGCTGGAGCGTGGCATCACCGCGCGCGGCTATGTGCGCGAGGCGGTGCTGTTGTCGCAGCACAATAACTGCCTGGCTGACCTGCGCCAGCGTTGGCACA
>DATCSZ010000434.1:0-19823 GCA_036568205.1 Pseudomonadales bacterium | reverse complement strand
TCGATGGAAGTGCCGGCACCATTTGCCGGTGTCATCAAGGCCCTGCAGGTGAAAGAAGGCGACAGTGTCAGGCAGGGCTCGCCGATTGTGCTGATGACAACAGAGTCATCAGCAGCAGCGTCCCCGGCGCCACAGCCGGCCGTCACCGAGCCGGCCATGCCAACCCCTGCTGCCGATGCACGGCAGGGCCTGTCCGAGCCGCGTGAAGTGTCCGAACACTACCAGCAAGTCACCAATATGACGGCCAGCCGCCCCAGTGGTGATGTGTATGCCGGTCCTGCAGTGCGCAAGATGGCACGCGAAATCGGTCTTGATCTGGCGCTGGTGCCCGGCTCCGGGCCGAAAGGCCGGATCCAGAAAGATGATGTAAAAGCCTTTATCAAAAATGCACTGAGCAACAAACGCAGCGCAGTGCCGCTGTCAGCCGGTGCCGGCATTCCGGCAATACCGGAAGTGGATTTTGCCCAGTTTGGCGAAATCAGTATCGAACCGATGAGCAAGCTGCACAAGGTGACCGCAGCCAACATGCAACGCAGCTGGTTGAATGTGCCACATGTGACAGGCTTTGACGAGATTGATATTACCGATCTGGAAGCCTTCCGCGCACAACTGAAAGCCGAGGCGGAAAAAGCCGGCGTCAAGATAACGCCGTTGCCGTTCCTGTTGAAAGCTTGCGCTGTGGCACTGAAGGCCAATCCGAAACTGAATGCCTCACTGCACAGTGATGGCGAGAGCGTCGTGTACAAGCACTATGTACATATTGGTATTGCAGTTGATACCCCTGTTGGCCTGATGGTGCCGGTGGTGCGCGATGTTGACAGGAAAACGATTTTTGAGCTGGCAGCAGAAACTGCTGAGCTGGCCCAGAAAGCCAAAGACAGGAAATTGAAGCCGCTGGAAATGCAAGGTGGTACTTTCACCATCTCCAGCCTGGGTGCCATGGGTGGTACCGGTTTTACCCCGATTGTCAATGCGCCGGAAGTGGCGATTCTGGGGGTGTCGAGACTGGACACCAAGCCGCGCTGGAACGGCAAGGAATTTGAACCGCGCAAGATGCTGCCGGTTTCGCTCAGTTATGATCACCGCATGGTCAACGGTGCCGATGCCGGGCGCTTTATGGTGATGTTAAACAGCCTGCTCAGTGATGTGCGCCGGCTGGCCCTGTAATGCCCCAGGTAACAAAAAATCATGAGTACAAGCGAAAACGGTAGTATCAAGAAGGTTGTCCAGGGTGAAAAACTGCGTGGCGCTGACAAGGTGGCGCGCATTCCGGTCAAGGTGATTCCTACCGTGGAGCTGCCCAAAAAGCCGGACTGGATACGGGTGAAAATGCCGGTATCACCGGAGGTCGGGCGCATCAAGAAATTGCTGCGCAAACACAAGCTGGCTTCAGTCTGTGAAGAAGCACAATGCCCGAACCTCGGTGAATGCTTCAGTGGCGGCACTGCCACGTTCATGATTATGGGTGAAATCTGTACCCGTCGTTGCCCGTTCTGTGATGTTGCTCATGGTCGGCCCAATCCGCTGGATGACAATGAACCGCGTGAACTGGCTGAGGCGGTCGCCGAAATGGGCCTGAAATACGTAGTGGTCACTTCGGTGGATCGTGATGATCTGCGTGACGGTGGTGCGGCACATTTTGCCGAGTGTATTCGCCAGATGCGCCAGCGCAGCCCGTCCCTGAATATCGAAATCCTGGTGCCGGATTTTCGTGGTCGTATGGATGTTGCGCTGGATATCCTGGCTGCCGATGCGCCGGATGTATTCAACCACAACCTGGAGTCGGTGCCGTCCCTGTACAAAAAAATCCGGCCCGGGTCCGATTACCAGTGGTCGCTGGATTTGCTGAAAAATTTCAAGCAACGCCGACCTGAGGTGCTGACCAAGTCCGGGCTGATGCTGGGGCTGGGTGAAAGCAAGCAGGAAATTATCGATGTGATGCACGACATGCGTGCCCATGATATTGACATGATTACACTGGGCCAGTACCTGCAGCCAAGCCGTCATCACCTGCCGGTAGACCGGTTTGTCCACCCTGACGAGTTTGCCGAGCTGGGCGAGATTGCCGATCAGCTGGGCTTTGCCTCGGTGGCCAGTGGCCCGCTGGTGCGCTCGTCCTACCATGCTGACAAGCAAGTCGACCTGAGCCGGCTGAAAGGTCGCTGAACAAAGCCGCATACGCGGCTTTTTTTATACCCCGAGCCGGTTCAGGCCATTCAGTGCGGCAATGCGATAGGCTTCGGCCATGGTCGGGTAGTTGAAGGTATTGTTGACAAAGTAACGGATGTCATTGCCTGGTGCAGGTTGTTTCAGGATCGCCTGGCCGATATGAATGATCTCGGTTGCTTCGGCACCAAAGCAGTGAATGCCGAGCAGCTCATAGGTGTCAATATGAAACAGGATTTTCAGCATGCCTTCATGCTGGCCGCTGATCTGGCCACGTGCAGTATCCTTGAAAAAAGCCCTGCCGACTTCATACGGAATGTGGGCATCAGTCAGCTCGCGTTCGGTTTTTCCCACCGAGCTGATTTCCGGCAGCGTGTAAATACCGGTTGGTACATCATCGACATGCTGGTAAATCTCGACACCACAGATCGTTGCTGCCGCTGAGGTGCCCTGGTTATAGGCTGCACTGGCGAGACTGGGCCAGCCGATCACATCGCCAACCGCATAAATGTTTTCTGCTGCTGTGCGATAGTTTTCGTCAACATCCAGCTGTTCGCGGCTGTTGGGGGCCAGGCCAATATTTTCCAGGCCCAGCCCGGCAGTGTTGCCGGTACGGCCATTGCACCACAGCATGGCGTCGGCCATGATGCGCTTGCCAGAACGGGTATGCAGGGTAACGTGGCGATCGCTGGTTTCCAGCTGCCGGAATTCCTCACGGTGCCGTACAATCACACCTTTTTCCATCAGGTGATAACCGAGAGCATCGGAAATTTCGTCGTCGAGGAATTCCAGCAGGCGTTCGCGGGTGTTGATCAAATCCACCTTGATGCCCATATTGGAGAAAATGGACGCATATTCACAGCCAATCACGCCGGCACCGTAGATCAGGATCTTGTGCGGTGTATGCTGCATCTGCAGGATGGTGTCGCTGTCGTAAACACGCGGATGGCTGAAATCAATTTCCGGTGGCCGGTAGGGACGGGCGCCAGTGGCGATGATGAAATGACGGGCGCGCAGCGTTTGCTGTGAGCCGTCATTATACTGTACGGCAATACTGTGACGATCGAGAAAGTGTGCATTGCCGTTGTAAACCGTTACCTGGTTGCGGCTGTAGAAACGCGAACGCATGGCGACCTGGCGATTGACGACATCGGAAATATTTTGCAGCAATTCGGGATAGGTAACGGTATAGGCATGGCTGCGTGCATTGACCAGCGGGTTGTTGCTGAAATTCATGAACGTGCTGACAGCAGCGCGCAGCGCCTTGGACGGAATGGTGCCTTTATGGGTGCAGCCGCCGCCGACAAATTCACCATTGTCGACGATGGCAGCGCGCAGTTCGTGCTTGGCGGCATTCAGTGCGGCGCTTTCACCGCCGGGTCCTGCGCCAATCACAATCAGGTCGTAATCAAATTTCATGGTTTATCCGTCTGGCAGGCCGTTAAAAACAGAGTTGATTATAGCAGCAAGTGCTGTCGCGGGCCTGCGGATGACGGCAGCTCATTGCTGTTGTAGTATGAGCCGCTGTGATGGCATGAATGAATTGAGACGGGAATTGCTGATGTCGTTTGATACAGTTTCTGATAATACGCCGGTGCTGGTGGGTTGTGCTGCAATCAGCCAGCCGGGCGATGATCCGGCGCAGATGGATGAAGCACTGTTGCTGATGGAAAAAGCGGTTCGCATGGCTGCTGTTGATGCCGGTGCAGTCGACCTGTTGCAGCAGATTGATTATATCGGTGCGCCGCAGGGGTTCTGGCAGTATGGCGATCCGGGCCGGTATATTACCCGTGCTGTTGGCAGCCCGCAGGCATTTACTTGTGTGGCAGCCATCGGGGTGTCACAGCAGGCGCTGATCAACGATGCCTGCCAACGCATTGCCGATGGTGCGTCGGTAGCAGTGATAACTGGCGGCGAGGCAAAATACCGCAGTCTTTTGGCGAGCATCCAGCAAAAGCCGCAGGCAGATACTATTGACGAGACTGTGCCGGATCGTCTGTGGCGCAGTGAAGATGTGTTGTGGTCGGCGCTGGAAGAGCAGCGTGGCCTGGTGATGCCGGTGGAGTTTTATGCGCTGATTGAAAGTGCCATGGCCACGGCAAAAGGGTACAGTCCGGCACAGCAGCGGCAGTATCTCGGTGAATTGTATGCCGGTTTCAGTCAGGTGGCTTGTGGCAATGACACTGCCTGGTTTCGTGAGCCATTCAACGCCGAGGCTATTAGTGCGCCTTCGGACAGGAATCCGTTGCTGGCTTTCCCCTATACCAAACGGCTCAATTCACAGTGGAATGTCAACCAGGCCGGTGCGCTTGTGTTTTGCTCGGCAGGCAAGGCGCGTGAGCTGGGTATTGCACCGGAGAAATGGGTATTCCCAAGTGTGCTGGCAGAATCCAATTACATGAGGCCGCTGTCGGAACGTCCGCATTTGCATCGCCACGAGGGTATGCAGCAGTGTGCGCGTGCGGTGTTTGAAACGAGCGGACTGACAGCAGGGCAGGTTGATCTGGTCGATATTTACAGCTGCTTTCCATCGGCGGTGCAATCGCATGCCATGGATATCGGCCTGCCGGCGTCAATGCCGCTGACGGTGACAGGGGGTATGGCATTTTATGGCGGCCCGCTTAACAACTTTGTTATACAGTCGACCGTGGCAATGGCGCATCGCCTGCGCCAGGCGCCTGGCAGTAATGGGCTGGTCAGTTGCATCAGTGGTATCAACAACAAGCAGGGCTTGGCGTTGTACAGCAGCAAAAAGCCGGTCATGCCGTTTGTCTGTCACGATGTCAGCGGGAAAACCCGTACCGCGATGCAAAAGTTGACCAGTATTGCTGAATATTCCGGTCGGGCAAGACTGTTGGCCAGTACTGTGGTTTATCACAAGGGGGAGGCTTCACATGCCTTTGCCATTGCTGAAACGGCTGAATCCTGCCGGCTGGTGTGTCGCAGCAATGATGCATCGGTTATGGCTGAACTGCAGCAGCACGATTGCAATGGCCAGCTGCTTGAGGTGACGGAAGCTGGTGACTTCCGTTTGATTGCATGAACCATCAAGCAGCGCCGGCCAGTTTTCTGTGGCACGATTATGAAACCACTGGCACGGATCCTGGCCGTGACCGGCCATTGCAGTTTGCTGCGATTCGCACCGATGCGGCGCTGAACCTGATCGGTGAACCGATCATGCTGTATTGCAAGCCGCCGCGCGATCTGTTGCCACATCCCATGGCTTGCCTGGTTACCGGCATCAGCCCGCAATATGCCGATGCCCATGGCTTGAATGAGGCAGCGTTTGTTGCTGCTATTGCTGCTGAAATGATGCAGTCAGGCACCTGCAGTGTGGGTTATAACAGCATTCGTTTTGACGATGAATTCACACGCTATAGCCTTTACCGCAATTTTTATGATCCGTATGAGCGCGAGTGGAAAAACGGCAACTCCCGCTGGGATCTGATTGATGTGGTGCGCCTTTGTGCTCTGGTGAAGCCACAAGGCATTGCCTGGCCAAAGGATGATGAGGGTTTTGCAAGTTTTCGCCTGGAGGCGCTGACAGCGGCCAATGGTATCGAGCAGCAGGGAGCCCATGATGCGCTGGTGGATGTCAGGGCAACGATTGACCTGGCGCGCCTGGTTCGTGAGCAGCAGCCGAAGTTGTTTGACTATGCCTTGTCACTGCGCAACAAACAGGTGGCGGCGCGTGCCCTGGCCCTTGGCTCTGGCAAGCCCTTGCTGCATGTGTCGGGCATGTTTGGCAATCGTCATGGCTGTGCCTCGCTGATACTGCCGCTGTGCATGCATCCGGTTAACAAAAATGCTGTGGTGTGTGTGGATCTGCGCTATGCGCCTGATGAGCTGCTGTCGTTGCCGGCCGATGAGATTCGCCAGCGGCTGTATACCAGCCAGGCGCAACTTGAAGCCGATGGTCATCAGCGTATTGCCCTGAAAAACGTGCATCTCAACAAAAGCCCGATGCTGGTGCCGGTAGCGATGGTGACCGATGAAGTGGCTGCCCGCGCGGGACTGGATTTGCCAACCGTGCGTCGCCATTATGACCAGTTGATTGCAAGCAGCGGCCTGGCAGAAAAGCTGCAGCAGGTGTTCAGCGCCGATTTGTCGGCATCACGCCCGGTACAGGATGTGGACCTGCAGCTGTATGACGGTTTTTTCCCGGATGCAGACAAGGTCGTTATGCGTGAAATTCGCCACAGCAGCCCGCAACAGCTGGCCGGGTCAGGTTTTATGTTCCAGGATTCACGACTGGGTGAGATGCTGTTTCGTTATCGTGCGCGCAACTGGCCGGAATCACTGGATGCAGAGGAAACGCAGCGCTGGCTGGTACATTGCCGGCAGCGGCTGACAGATCCTGCAACAGCGGCCGGTATCACGCTGGACGCCTATCTGCAGCAATTGGAATCTTTGTATGAGTTATATCAGGAAGATGCCGGCAAGCTGGCGATTCTGGAGCAGCTGATGGACTGGCCAGAACAGCTGCTGGGTTGATCTGATCGCTTGTCAGTGACGGCCCAGGGTGATGGAGCGGTTACCCTTGAACGCAGAATTGCCGCTGACGCCGCGTGGTACTTCTTCAATAGCCCCGCCTTTTTTCAGGAATGCAGCGATATCGGCCTGGATTTGTTCACTGCTGATGGCCGCAGCGGCTTCTTTTTTCTTTCTTGGATTTGCCATAAAAAGATTCTCCTGTTGATGTTGCCGTGGCAACGATAAATGGCAGCCGGTAATACGCTGTTATTGGTTTTAGGCAGGCAGGCAAGCTACCTTCCGGCAAGCATCCTTCAATCATGAATGAATGTTAACCATTGTGAAAGCTATTTTGCCAAATAGTTCAATTTTTGTGATCCGCGGCCGCGCTGTCCGCCGTATATGCAACAAAGAATTAGTGGAGGTATGTAATGGCCGGCAATGATTTGATCCAGTTGATTTATCTCAGTAATTCCACCCAATTTGACAGCAATGACAAGCTGCAGGAGCTGCTGAAAGTGGCGCGGCGCAATAACAGTCGTCTGGGTGTGACCGGTATGCTGTTGTATCACGAAGGGACCTTTTTGCAGGTGCTGGAAGGCGAGGAAGCGGTAGTTGATGCCCTGTATGCCCGTATCAAGCAGGATGATCGCCATCGTGCCTGCATGAAAGTGGCCAGGGTTTCAGTGGATGCCAGGGAATTCGGTAACTGGTCCATGGGTTTTCAGCGGCCGGAAGGTAGTTTGCTGCCCGGTTTTTCCGGGTTTATGAATGACTATCGCAGTTACGAGCCGGAACGATTGCAGAGTGAGGCATACAACCTGATGCTGAAATTCCGCCAGCGTGCGTTAGCCAATTCGGACGCCGCCTGATCAGTGTTTCTCTGCCAGCCTGGTGCCTGGCTGGTGACGGATCAGTGTCGACACCGGCACCAGCTTGATGCCGTTTGCTGCCAGCTGCGGCAGGCGTCTTTCCAGTACCTCGAGGGTTTCCGGGTAGGGGTGACCAATGGCGATGGCATAACCGTTACGCTGTGCCTTTCTGATCAGCTGATCAAACGCCGATTCGATCGCTTGTTTTTCCTGTATGTGGTCGAGGAAAACATCCCGTTTTTGTGACACCACACCGTGGTTGCGGGCTGTATCGTAGGCCACGGAATCACTGTTGGTGAAACTGTCAATAAAATACAAATCCTGCTGCAACAGCTCTTCCATTACCCATTGCATTGGTTCCGGCAGCGTGGTCAGCTCACTGCCCATATGGTTGTTGACTCCGCGGATATGGGGAATGGCGCGGATATTGTTACGTAATACCTGCAGGAAGTCGTTTTTGTTCAGGTCTGCTGTCAGTGCGCCAGGGCCCAGCTGCTTGTCCTGGTAGTTGCTCATCGGTGCATGCAGCATGATTTCCTTGCCGCTCCGGTGACCGGCTTCGGCCAGTTGCACGGCACCGGGGGTGAACGGCAGAACCGCCAGTGTCAGCGGTGCATTGATGGCTACCGTGCGTCGTCCCAGCGGAATGTTGTAGCCGATATCATCAATAATGATGGCAATACGTGTCTCGGCGACCGGCCTTTTATAAACATAGGCAGCATCAGGCCCGGCGATGGCCGGGTTGCTCAGTGCGATCACTATTGCCAGCAGGCAGAAGAGCTGTAGTCGCATCAGTCGGATTGCCCCATGCCAAACTGCATGGCACGTAACAGGTTGATTGCTTCATGCAAGGGATAATCATCAGCCGCTAGTTCATCGGTCGGTGGCTTATCCTTGCCGGTGGCACGGTTGTTGTCGATATGGCCGGCCAGGTTCGCTTCGCGGAAATCCTCAGTTATGTCGTCAGGCGTGAGTGTGGCGCTTTGGGCGATAATGTCAGGCACGATACCTTCGGCCTGGATTGACCGACCCATCGGGGTGAAATAGCGTGCGGTGGTGAGCTTGATGGCACGTTCTTCAGGCAATGGCAGGATGGTCTGCACCGAGCCTTTGCCAAAACTGCGTACACCAACAATCAGTGCGCGGCGACGATCCTGCAGGGCGCCGGCCACGATTTCCGATGCCGATGCCGAGCCACTGTTGATCAGCACCACGATCGGTTTGTCAGGGAGCAGGCTGCTGGCAGTGGCGAAAAATTCTTCCCGGCTGTCATCGCTGCGGCCCTCGGTGTAAACAATCAGGCCTTCAGTGAGGAAAAGATCTGCCAGGTCAACGGCTGCGGTCATGACGCCGCCAGGGTTGTTGCGCAGATCAAGCACCAGTCCGCGCAAGTCGTCATTACTGGCTTTTAGCATCTGACGGATTTGCTTGTCGGCATCGCTGGCGGTGGCATTCTGGAACTGGGCTATACGCAGGTAGCCATAATGTTCGGCGATGATCCGGCTTTTAACGCTGTCAATACGGATGACGGCGCGCTTGAGTGTAATTTCCAGCGGTTTTTTCTGTCCTTCACGCAGCAGTGTCAGGGTGATGTCGCTGCCGGCTGGGCCGCGCATCAGGTCGATGCTTTCACCCAGTGACAGGCCCTTCAGTGCTTTTTTATCGATACGGACAATAACATCGCCGGCGAGAATGCCGGCACGTTGTGCCGGTGTGTCATCAATGGGGGTGATGATGCGCAGCAGGCCGTTCTCCATGGTAACCTCAAGACCAACGCCACCGAATTCGCCGCTGGTGTTTTCCTGCAAGGCAAGAAAATCTTCCCGGTTGAGGTAGGCTGAGTGAGGGTCAAGATTGTCCAGCATGCCTTCAATGGCATATTCCAGCAGTTGCCGGTCACTGACCTCACTAACGTAGTTTTCACGAATCTGGTGGAAAACTTCACTGAACAAACGCAGTTCATCCAGTGGCAGGTCGGTGTTGCCGGCGGGTGCCGGCTGGGCCATGACATTATGGGCCAGCAGCAGGGAACACAGTAACAGGCGGGTCTTGTTCAGCATGGTGTCAGCCTCGGCGTAGCCAGTGGCCAGGGTTTAATGGCTTGCCCTGGTGGCGAATTTCAAAGTATAGCTCGGGTTGTTCCAGGCCACCGCTGTTGCCCAGCGTGGCGATGGTTTCACCGGCGCTGACCCAGTCGCCAGTTTCACGCAACAGGCTTTGGTTGTGCGCGTACAGTGACATGTAACCATCGCCATGATCAATGATCAGCAGCAGTCCCTTGCCACGAAACCAGTCGGCAAACACTACCCGACCGTGATGAACCGCCTTGATCTCCTGGCCGATAGTGCCACGAATGGCGATGCCTTCCCAGCTAAAGTCCCCCGGTGGCCGTTTTTTCCCATAACGGTTATCTCGCTTGCCGTCGGCAGGCCAGCGCAGTTTGCCACGCACGTCGGCAAAGGGTTGTGTGTCACCCGGCAGGCGGATGTTGGCCACGGCCTCGTTGACGCTGCGCAGCAGGGCTTCCAGTTGGGCCTGTTCCTGTTGCAGGCGCTCCAGTTTTTGCTGGTCGGTTTTGATGCTGTTGTTGATGCTGGACAGGGTGCGGGCGCGGTCGGCCAGCATGGCTTGCAGTTGTTGTTGTTGGGCAAGCATGGCCTGTTTGTTGTCCAGCAGTTTGTCAGCCTTGTCTTCAATGTTTTTCTGGTTGTCGTCAATTCGATTGATCAGTTGCTGGTATTGCAGCAGGGCATCCATCCTGGCGCGGCTGAAATACCCGGCATAGGCCATGGCGCGGCTCAGTTTTTGCGGATTTTCCTGATTCAGCAGCATCTTGATGGCTTTTTCACGGCCCATGCGATAGCTGGTGGCAATCTGTTCGTCCAGAACCTGCTCCTGTTGTTGTTTCTGTTGCTGCAGGGATTGCTGCTGCTGCTCAAGGCTTGCCAGTTCCAGTTGCAGCGCACGAATGTCATTGTTGAGCCGGTGAATCTGTTTGCCGGTGCTGGCCAGTTCGGTCTCGGTGCGGCGCAAGGCACGTGACAGCTGGTCTTTTTCATTTTCTGACTGGTGAATGCGTTGTCGGGCGCTGCGAATATCCTGTTTCAGCTTTTCCAGCTCGGCGGCATCCGGTGGCCTGGCTGCCATCAGTACACTGCTCTGGCACAGGCAGCCGAGCAGGCAGGTGATGAGCAACCGGTGCAGCATCAGTAACTTACTCCAGCAGTGACCGGCCTGTCATCTCAGGCGGTACCGGCAGTCCCATCAGGCTTAGCAGGGAAGGGGCGATATCTGCCAGGCGGCCGCCGTTTTTCAGCCGGTAGTCCTGTTTGCCCACGTAGACCAGAGGCACGGGGCCTGTTGTGTGCTGGGTGTGTGGTTGCTCACTGTCATGATCGTGCATCTGTTCGCAGTTGCCATGGTCGGCGGTAATCAGGCAGTGGCCGTTGACTGACAGGACGGCATCAGTGACCTGTTTCAGGCAGCTGTCCAGTGTTTCTACTGCTTGCACGGCTGCGGAAAAGACCCCGGTATGGCCAACCATGTCACCATTGGCATAGTTGCAGACGATCAGGTCGAAGTCGCCGCTCTGGATAGCTGCGACCAGTTTTTCAGTGACTTCCGGTGCGCTCATGGCCGGCTGCAGGTCATAGGTGGCAACATCCGGGGAAGGCACCAGGATGCGCTGTTCGCCATCGAACAGTTGTTCCCGGCCGCCACTGAAGAAAAAGGTAACATGGGCGTATTTTTCTGTTTCGGCGATGCGCAGCTGGGTTTTGCCCGCGCCGGCGATATACTCGCCGAGCACATTGCTTAACGATTCGGTCGGGAAGGCGCAGTCAGCAGCCATGCCGGCTTCGTATTCGGATGTCATGACAAAACTGGCCAGTTGCAGGTGGTGAGGTCGTTCAAAGCCGCTGAACGATTTGTCAACAAATGCATGGCTCAGTTCGCGTGCCCGGTCAGCTCGAAAATTCATGAAGATGACCGCATCACCGTCACTAATCGCCGGTGCAGCAGCGATCAGGGTGGGCTGGACAAACTCGTCATCCTCATCTCGCTGGTAGGCCTGCTGCAGGGCCTGATCAGCATTGGCGGCATGAAAATCAGCCTGCCCTTCGCTGTACAAGCGATAGGCGCGGGCAACCCGATCCCAGCGCTGGTCACGATCCATGGCGTAGTAACGGCCGACAATGCTGGCAACAGTGGCACCAAACTCATCGCAGACCTGTTGCAAGGCGGCCAGATAGGCCTTGGCACTGCGTGGCGGGGTGTCGCGGCCATCGAGGATGGCGTGGACATAAACCCTGTCGGCACCGCGCTGGCGGGCCATTTTGATCATCGCAAAAATATGATCCTGGTGGCTGTGGACACCACCGGGGGATAACAGGCCAATAATATGCACGGCATGCTTGCTGGCAATGGCCTGGTCAATCGCCCGGCAATAGGCCGGGTTGTTGAAGAAGTCGCCATCGGCGATGGCCTTGTCGATGCGGGTGATTTGCTGGTAAACAATGCGGCCGGCACCCAGGCTCATATGCCCGACTTCTGAATTGCCCATCTGGCCGTCAGGCAGCCCGACATCCAGGCCGGAAGTGGCAATCAGCGTGTGCGGGCATTGTTGCCACAACCGGTCCCAGGTCGGGGTGCGGGCGTGGGCAATGGCATTGTCGTCACCGTTTTCACGGTAACCGAATCCATCAAGAATGATCAGTACGGTTGGTGTTCTGGCTGGCTTCATGATCTGTTGTCGTATACGTCGGCAAAGCCGCCATTCTAGCGAATATTGCCTGCCAACGCTATTGGCCTGCCGGCTGGCCGGGGTTATTCCGTAGCGGTGAAATGTGTATAATGCCCGCCTTCAGCTGAAGGTGGACCCTTATGTTTCTTGAATTCTTGATTGAGCAGTGGCTGCTGGCAACAGCCCTGGCTGTGTTGCTGTTGATGCTGTTTTACCATGAGTCGCGCAAGGCCGGCCGGGCGGTGACTCCCCAGCAGCTGTCTGACCTGGTTAACCGTCAGGATGCGCTGGTGCTGGATGTGCGTGACAGCAATGAATTTCGCAAAGGCCATATCACCGCGTCCGTGAATATCCCGTTCAAGGACCTGACAAAGCGCATCAGCGAAATCAGCAGCCACCAGCAAAAGCCGGTGGTGGTGATCTGCAAGATGGGGCAGCATGCCGGCGCTGCCACCAAGCAGTTGCGTGCCAGCGGTTTTGAGCAGGTTTATCGTCTTGGCGGTGGTTTGTCCGAATGGACGGCCGCCAGCCTGCCGCTGGTGAAATAACATGGCTGCTGATGTTTATCTGTACACCACACGCTATTGCCCGTTTTGTGTGCGTGCCCGCCAGTTGTTGCAAAGCAAAGGGGTGGCGTATCGGGAGATTCCGGTGGATGGCAATCCCGAGTTGCGGGCACAGATGACCCGCGAGGCCGGTAGTCATACCGTGCCGCAAATCTGGATTAATGGCCGGCATGTTGGCGGTTGCTCGGAACTGATGCAACTCGATATGCAAGGCAAACTGGACGCCATGCTGGCGGCCAAATAACCACGGGAGATTGATGATGAGCGAGCAAACCCAGGAGCCGCAATTTGCGATACAGCGTGTTTACCTGAAGGATGTGTCTTTCGAAACGCCGGCCGGTATTGAGGCGTTTACCCGCAAATGGGAGCCCCGCATCCAGCTGGATGTAAATACCAAAACGGAAAAAGTGGCAGACAACAGTTTTGAGGTGGTGTTGAGTGTGACGCTCACAGCGACCCAGGATGACAAGCCGCTGCTGCTGATTGAAGTCCATCAGGGAGGCATTTTTGCCTGCAAGGGAATGGGGGATGCCCAGTTGCGCCAGGTGTTGAGCACCCGCGCCCCGGAAGTGCTGTTCCCTTACCTGCGGGAAACCGTTGATGCCCTGGCTGTGCGCGGCAGTTTCCCGCCGTTTATGCTGGCGCCGATCAACTTTGATGCCCTGTTCCAGCAGGCCCTGCAGCAGGCACAGGCCAAACAGGCAGCGCATTGACCAGGGGCAATGTCAGGCCTGAACCAGTTCGCTGAATTCAGGCATGGCCTGCAGTTTGGCCAGCATCACTTCACCGGCAATTTTCTCACGATAGCTTTCTGACAGCTCCAGTACGCGGCGCAGGCATTTGATGGCCTCCTGCGGCTGGTCCAGCTGGGCGTAGGCACAGGCCAGCTGGTACAGTGCATGTACACTGTCAGGATCAATTTCCAGTGCCTGCTTGCACAGGTTGACCGCCCAGTGTGGCTGGTTCAGCTCCAGCACCATATCAGCCTTGTAACTCAGTGCTTCAGTATCCTGCGGGCGAATCGTCAGGATGGCATCGTAGATGTCGACCTTGTGCAACGGTGCCAGATCCTGGCCGGCTTTCAGCCACAATGACTGGATTTCGTTGGTTTTCTCGATTTGTTCACTGTTCTCGACAATCATTTCTGATTTCTGGTTCAGCTGCGCTTCAATGGTTTTCAGCCGTTTTTCGTAGGTGTTGACGATGCGGGTGATCTCATGATCGGCCAGGGTATGTACTTTCTCCTTGATATCACGGATCGAGTTCCAGCCGATGATCACCAGTAATGATGACATGATGGCAATCAGGTAGAAAAAATAAGTCATGGCATCGGTGACATAGGAAATGGAACGGTTGGCCAACCGCAATTCCTTGTCAACCACCTGCTCAATCAGGTCAACCCGCTGGTTCTGCATGTCGATTCGCAGGCTTTTCAGTTCATCCAGAATATAACGCTCGGTGAAAGCGTTATATAAAGGTTGTTCAAGCTGCGCTATGGCCTGCTCGTGTTCTGACGGTGTGTTGGCAGAGTCCGCCAGCGTGGCAGACAGGGTGAAAAATGGCAAAACACACAGCAATATCAGAAAACGCATTGGCAAAGCTCTGGTGAGTGAATAAACAACGGCAAAGCAGCACCATCGCGTGGTGCTGCAGGGGCTTGCATGGTGGTATCAGCCGGCAACCGCTTCGGCTTCGGTAGGGTAGGAGCCATCGGCATTGTGCACTTCCTTGCCGTGCAACGGCGGATTGAACACACAGGCCATTTCCATTTCAGAAAATGCACGCAGGATGTGTTTGTCGTGCTGGTCAAGAATATACAGCGTACCCGGTGTTATCGGGTAACGTTTGCCGTCAGCCAGATCTTCAATTTCACCGTGACCGCTGATGCAGTATACCGACTCCAGATGGTTCTGGTAGTGCAGTGGCAGCTCTGCATCACGATAAATGTTGGTGATATGGAAAGAAAAGCCCATATTGTCGTTTTTCAGCAGCAGCCGGGTGCTTTCCCAGCCGTTGGAAACAATACGACGATTGCTGTTGCGTGCATCGTGCAGGTTTCTGACGATCATATAGTCATCTCCTCTCAGGCGGTTTTGCTGTTCAATGGCATGTCGTTGCAGCCCTGGTCGAAAAAATCATATTCCTCTGGAATGGTTTTTTCGCCGGCGCATACTTCCTTGATGCTTTGTTCCAGGATATCCATGCCTTTTTTCAGGTTGTCATTGCTGATGGTCAGTGGACACAGGAATTTGACGACCTGGTCATCGGCACCGCTGGTTTCGATGATGAGTCCCTTCTTGAAGCAGGCATGGGTAATCTTGCCGGCGATTTCACCGCTGATGCAATTGATGCCGCGGAACATGCCGCGCCCCCGGCAGGTGAAATTACCCTGCCCATAGATGGTGACAATCTTCTCCAGCCGGTCAGCGATATAGTCTCCCTTGCGTTTTACATCCTGTGCCAGTCGGTCATCACTCCAGTAATGATCAATCGCCGCCCTGGCGGTGACAAAGGCCAGGTTATTGCCACGGAACGTACCGTTGTGTTCACCGGGTTTCCATTGGTCCAGCTCCGGGCGCATCATCACCACGGCAAATGGCAGGCCATAGCCGGACAAGGATTTTGACAAGGTAATGATGTCCGGCTTGATGCCTGCTTCTTCAAAACTGAAGAACGTGCCGGTGCGGCCGCAGCCGGCCTGGATGTCATCAATAATCAGCAATACATCGTGTTTGCGGCACACCGCTTCCAGTTTTTGCAGCCATTCAAAGCTGGCTGCATTGATGCCGCCTTCGCCTTGCACGGTTTCAACAATTGCCGCAGCCGGTGAGTCGATACCACTGCTGGAATCGGATAGCACCTTGTCCAGATAGGCGGTGGTGTCAAAATCATCGCCCATATAGCCGTCATACGGCATACGGAAGGTGCCGCTGAGACTGACGCCGGCCGCGTTGCGGTGGTGCGAGTTGCCGGTGCAGGCCAGTGCGCCGAGACTGACACCATGGAAGCCGTTGGTAAAGGTAATGATGTTTTCACGGCCGGTGACGTTGCGGGCAATCTTGATCGCCGCTTCTACCGCGTTGGTGCCGGTCGGGCCGGTGAACTGCACGATATACTGCATGTCGCGCGGCTTGAGGATTTTTTCATTGAGGGCTTCCAGGAACTCGCCCTTGGCCTTGGTGTGCAGGTCCAGGCCGTGACAGATACCGTCGTTGCTGATGTATTCCAGCAGTTTTTCCTTCAGCACCGGGTTGTTGTGGCCGTAGTTCAGGGTGCCGGCGCCGGCCAGGAAATCAAGGTACTGGTTGCCTTCCGTGTCATACAGGAATTCACCTTGTGCCTTGTTGAATATGCGCGGAAATGAACGCGCATAACTTTGTACTTCGGATTCAATTTCATCAAAAATCTTCATAATGGAACTCCTTGCGGATCAATGGGATACAGTTTCGAACGGGCCGATGCGCAGCAACCATTCGCTGTCGTGCCGGCCGGCGAAATGCTGCTGCCTGTCGAACTTGATGCTTTTGTGGGTTTCAGCGGCCATTTTTTCGGCGAACGACAGGAACAGCCGCCAGGATGCCGCGTTGTCCTCGGTAATCGTGGTTTCGATAAAGCGCACAGGGCGGCAGACGTCACGCGCCAGAATATGTTGCAGCATGCGTGAAGCGAGCCCCTGCTGACGGCCTTTTTCGTGTACTGCAACTTGCCAGACAAACAGCGTGTCGGGCTGGCCGGGGATGATATAGCCGGATATAAAGCCAACCAGCTGGTCGCCGAGAAATGCAGCAACCGAGGTGTTGGCAAAATGGGAGCATTGCAGCAGGTTGCAATACAGCGAATTCGGGTCCAGTGGTGGGCAGGCGGCAATCAGCGCGTGCACCGGAGCACCCAGTGTGGATGTCGGTACACGCAGGCTAATCGCCGGCTCGGGAGCGTTGTTGTCAGTGGTCATTGCAGTGGCAAAATCCTGTGTAGTGTCTTTCCATCGTCTGTCCAGGCCATTTCAAGCGGGTGAAAATATTGTTTTGACTTGAAATGTTTAGACATCTAAGCACATTATGATACATTGACCTGTAAATATTTCAACCCTAATTGATTTAAGCTATAGCAAGCGTGTTGATTTTTGTTTTCTAAAACAGTAGTTTGCGCGGCTGATTTTTTTGCTCCGGCAATTGTCGGTGGGGAGTAACCATGAGTCATTATCAGGATGTGCTGGTTGCGCTGCGGCGCGTGATCCGGGCAACCGACCTGCATTCCCGGCAGCTGGTCAAGACGTCCGGGCTGACAGCACCGCAGCTATTGCTGCTGCAGGCTATCCGTGACAAGGGTGCGGTGACAATTGGTGCACTGGCGCGGGAGATCAGCCTTAGCCAGGCGACAGTGACGACCATTCTGGACCGGCTGGAAAAGCGTGGCCTGGTGGCACGCGAGCGTTCGTCAACGGACAAGCGCAAGGTGCATGCCACGCTGACAGAGGCCGGGTGCGAGGCATTGCAGAATGCACCGATGCCGCTGCAGGAACATTTTGTGCGCCAGTTCAGGAACCTGCCGGATGCCGAGCAGCTGGCGATTGTGGCTGCTGTGCAGAAAATTGCCAGCATGATGGATGCCGATGATATTGATGCCTCACCGTTCCTGGATATCGGGGTGCTGGATCGTGTGTCCGAGGCTTACCCGGAAGTCATGTCGATCCATCCCGCCGCTGATTCACACACCGGCTGATCTTTCTGGTATTTGCCGGTGGTGCGCATTAAAATGGCGCAAATCCGCTGGCCAGCAGGTGTCCTGTGCAATTCCCCGGTAGTCATATTCTGTCAATCTCCCAGTTTGAACGTGCCGACATTGATCATCTGTTCCGGGTCGCGGACAGCATGGCACCGTATGCCCGCCGGCAGAAAATGACCCGGGTGCTGGAGGGAGCAATTCTCGGCAACATGTTTTTTGAGGCCAGTACCCGTACCCGGGTCAGCTTTGGTTGTGCATTCAACCTGCTCGGCGGCGAAGTGCGTGAGACCTCCGGTATCCAGTCATCAGCGCTGGCCAAGGGGGAGTCGTTGTACGATACCGCCCGTGTGCTGAGCGGTTACAGCGATGTGATTGTCATGCGGCACCCCGAGGCCGGGTCGGTGGCCGAGTTTGCTGCGGCCAGCCGGGTGCCGGTAATGAATGGCGGGGATGGCGCCAATGAGCACCCGACCCAGGCCTTGCTGGATCTCTACACCATTGCTGCCGAACTGAAGAGCCGTGGCCGCAGCCTGGACCGTTTTGCCATTGCCATGATTGGCGACCTGCGCCATGGTCGCACCGTGCATTCGCTGTGCAAGCTGCTGGCCCTTTATCGCAATGTCAAGGCGGTGCTGATTTCACCGGTCGAGCTGGCGATGCCGCAGGACATTGTCGAGATGCTGCGTGAAGCAGGCCATGAAGTGGTGATCAGCGACCGGCTGGAAGACAATATCCGTGACGTGGACATTGTCTATTCCACCCGCATCCAGGAAGAGCGTTTCTCCAGCCAGCAGGAGGCGGACCTGTACCGGGGGCGTTTCCGCCTGAACCAGGCCGTTTATACCCGCTTTTGCCAGCCCAATACCGTGATCATGCACCCGTTGCCGCGCGATTCACGCGCCCAGGCCAATGAGCTGGATAACGACCTTAACGAAAATCCCAACCTGGCCATTTTCCGCCAGGCCGATAACGGCCTGCTGGTGCGCATGGCGCTGTTTGCGCTGGTGCTGGATGTGGTCGATCGGGTGGATCAGCATGCCCGCGATGTGCACTGGTATACGTCGGGACGTTTTTGATGGCAGCCGGCTTTGATCAGCAGGATGTCGAGATCCTGTCCGAAACCCTGGCCTATGACGGTTTTTTCAAGCTGAAAGCCTTGCGCCTGCGCCATCGCCTGTTTGGCGGCGGCTGGTCGCCGGTGATCGATCGTGAGTTGAGCCTGCGCAAGGATGCTGTTGGTGTGCTGCTGTATGATCCACAGGCAGGCTGCTTTGCACTGGTGGAGCAGTTGCGCATCGGCGCACTCGGGCGTGAACGCTCGCCGTGGTTGCTGGAGCTGGTGGCCGGCATGCTGGACAAGCCGGATGAAGATGCGCAGGCGGTGGCGCACAGGGAAACCCGTGAGGAGGCCGGGCTGGCCTTGCTGGCACTGGAGCCGGTGTGCCGTTATTTCTGCAGCCCGGGCGGCAGCAACGAACGTTTTACCCTGTATTGCGGGCGGGTTGCGCTGGCCGGTGTCAGTGGCGGGGTGTTTGGTGTGGACGGTGAGCACGAGGATATCCGCCTGCACATTTTGCCGGTCGAAGAGGTGCTGGCACGGCTGGCCAGCGGCGAGATTGACAATGCGATGAGCATTATCGCCTTGCAGTGGTTCCAGTTGAACCGCCAGCGCCTGGATGCGCTGTGGCATGACTGAGCAATCACAGCAGGCACCGGCACCCGGATTGCTGCGTTCCAGCCTGGTCGTCAGCAGCATGACCATGCTGTCACGTATTCTGGGCCTGCTGCGGGATATTGCCATTGCCGCACTGGCGGGTGCCACCGCCCATGCCGATGCGTTTTTTGTGGCCTTCAAGATTCCCAATTTCCTGCGTCGGCTGTTTGCCGAAGGTGCCTTTGCCCAGGCCTTTGTGCCGGTGTTGTCCGAATACCGCTCCACCCGCTCGCTGGCCGAGGTGCGCCAGCTGGTTGACCGGGTAGCTGGCCTGCTGGGATCGGTGCTGGTTTGTGTCACCGTGCTGGCGGTGGTGGGTGCGCCGCTGGTGGCGGCTGTGTTTGCGCCGGGCTTTGTGCCGGATGCCGACAAATACCGGCTGACCGGCGAACTGATCCGCATTACCTTCCCGTATCTGCTGTTTATTTCACTGGCCGGTTTTTTCGGCTCGGTGCTGAACAGTTACCAGCGCTTTGCCGTGCCGGCGATCACGCCGGTGTTTCTCAACCTGTCGCTGATTGTTGCGGCGCTGTGGGGGGTGCAGTTTTTTGCCGAGCCGGTGTTTG
>DATCSZ010000433.1:0-5059 GCA_036568205.1 Pseudomonadales bacterium | reverse complement strand
CAATGGTGACATGCATGCCTCGGCCACCATCGGTTGTGGTCTTGGACTGTCCATTGTGCACCACATTGTTGAACTGCATCAGGGTGAAATCCAGCTAATGACATCTCCATTTGCCGGCGGATTGGCTGTGCATGTCTGGTTGCCGAAAAAAACGGAGCGTAACGCATGAAAAGCCCGCTTGTTTTGTCCGTGCTGTTGCTGCTGTATGCCTCATCGGCATCGGCCGGTACACCGGTTGCCGAACTGCGTATCCGCAACCACCTGTTTCACCCGGCACGGCTTGAGATTCCTGCCAACCAGAAAGTCAAGCTGCTGATCAGCAACGAGGACAGCACACCGGAAGAATTTGAAAGCTACGAACTCAACCGTGAAAAAGTCATTATGGGAGGACAAAAAACGGTGATTTTTATCGGCCCGCTGGCACCTGGCGAATACCCGTTTTTCGGCGAATTCAATCCCAAAACGGCACAGGGAACGCTTATTGCGAGGTAGGCAGGAAATTATGTTGATTCATGCTGTAGTGATTTTTTTCCAGGAAGTGTTCGAGGCCTCGCTGCTAACCGGTTTGCTGCTGACACTGGCCAGCCAGCAACGACTGCCATTGCGCTGGCTGTGGCAGGCATTTGTGTTTGGCATTCTTGGTGCTGCCACTTATGCCGGCAAGCTGCAGCAGGTTTCTGCATGGTTTGACTATGCCGGCCAGGAGCTGGTTAATGCCCTGCTGCAGACCGGCATTTTTGCCTGCCTGCTGTTGCTGCTGCTGTTTGACCCGTCACCAGGCCGGCGGCCGTTGCTGTCACCGCTGATGAGCAGTGCACTGGCGCTGGCCATTATCATGGAAGGTGCTGAAATCGTGATTTACCTGCAAGGGGCAACCCATCACACAGAGCAATTGCTCGCCATCGGCAGCGGGGCCGTGCTGGGCAGCGCCATCGGTGCCAGTTTTGCCGCTCTGATTTACTATGCACTGGTACGTTATCCCGGTCGGGAGGCCTGGCTGGCCACCCGCCTGCTGCTGTGCCTGACCGCTGCGGCCATGCTCGGCCAGGCCAGCCAGCAACTGGTGCAAGCCGACTGGCTGGCCGGCGGCCCGCGAGTCTGGGACAGTTCGTCACTGGTTGATGAACAATCCCTGGCCGGACACTTCCTGTATGCCTTGCTGGGCTACGAGGCCACACCCGACGTGGCACAGCTGGTCGCCTGGCTGGCCGGCCTGCTGGCAACACTGCTGGTCACAGGCCGGCACTGGCTGGCCGGTCTGCGGCCAGGGAGCATACGATGAATCGCCGCACAAAAACGGTCAAGCACAGCCTGGCCGTGATTATCACCAGCCTGCTGCCCTGCATCAGCAGCGCACCGCTTCATGCCGATGCGTCCTCGACCAACAGCTTTTACCTGCCCTACGTACAGCAACTGGAAAAAGAAATTGAATACCAGCTGTTTTATCTGCCGGCCGACAACCGCCGCCAGCTGCACCAGCTCGCCTATGGCCAATCGCTGAGCGATAACCTGGCCATCGAAATCGGCGTTGCGGTCGACAAGGAAAAGGGCCAGCGCGCCGGTTATGAAGCCTTTGAACTGGAACTGTTATGGCAGCTGACCGAACAGGGCGAGTTTGCCTGGGACTGGGCACTGTTGCTGGAAGCCGAACATGAAAAAGAGGACAAGGCCAACGAGCTGGCGCTGGCGCTCATCACCGCACGTGAGTGGGGCCGCTGGACGACTGCCAGCAATCTTTACCTGATTTATGAAAACAGTGACAGCCGCCGCAGCGAACTGGAAACCGCACTGGCCCTGCAGGCCGGTTATCGCCTGTCACCGCATATTGAACCGGCGCTGGAATTTTTCGCTGGCCAGGGGGTACGCACACTGGGGCCGGTACTTGGCGGCCTGGTGCGTCTGTCCGGTGCACGCAAGCTGCGCTGGCAAACGGCGCTGCTGTTTGGCCTGGATGATGACAGCAGCCCGACCACCTGGCGCCTGCAACTGGAATATGAGTTTTTCTGAGACTCAATCCCAGAATTTCCACCAGCTGCTGTCGGTTTCTTTTTCCTGTTCCTGCCGGCGCTGTTGCTGCACGGCTTCAGCTTGCTGTTTCTCGGCCAGCTCGCTGCTGACGCGCTTGATATCCTGCAAGGTATTGCCGGTCACTTCCTTGCCGGCTTCAAATACCGTGCGGGCGTCCTGGTCAACTTTTTCGGCCACCTCACGTGCCTTGCCATCCAGTTTGCGCAAACCTTCTTCGCTGGCATCAATGCCGGCTTTCAGCTTGTTGCCCAGCGCTGTTTCGGTTTCCGCGATGGCAGGTATCACCAGCAGGCACAGCAGCAGGCCCGACAGGCTTTTTTTCATCCTCTTCACCTCAGGCACGCCGGTTAAAAAACAAAATAACGCCACTGATGACCAGAAACAGCAGGCCGGCACCGACCAGCAAGCCCACATACGGCGCGACAATTTCCCAGGTATGGATGCCCACCAGCAACTCCTTGAGTTCCTTGCCGTACCAGTCGGTTTTGCGGAAAAACAGCAAGCCACCGGTCAGCGACAGCAGCAATAAAAATGGCGCCATCACAATCGCCACATAACGATGCAGGGTACGAATTTTCATGGTTTCTCCCACCTGGACAACAAAAACCCAAGCATAACGACTGCCGCTGACCGATGCCAGCGCAACATGCCCTCACCGTTTGAACTGTGCTAGAATCCCGGCCTGTTTTTGGGCGGGGTTTGTTCATGTTGCTGGCGTTTCTGGCCATTGTCGGTGGTCTGGTAGTACTGATCTGGAGTGCCGACCGCTTTATCGATGGCGCGGCTGCCACCGCCGGTCATGCCGGCATGCCGGCCCTGCTGATCGGTATGCTGGTGGTCGGTTTTGGCACCTCGGCACCGGAGATGGTGGTATCCGCCTTTGCCGCTGCCGGCGGCAGTCCGCAACTGGCGCTGGGTAACGCTTACGGCTCCAATATCGTCAATATCTCGCTGATTCTTGGCGCCACCGCGCTGGTCACCCCGATCGCCATTCACTCCGGGCTGATTCGCAAGGAGCTGCCGCTGCTGGTGCTGCTGGTGCTGTTTTCCGGCTGGCAACTGCTGGATGGCAAGTTGTCGCGACCGGACGCCATCGTGCTGCTGGCCGGTTTTTTTGCCCTGCTGGGCTGGTCGCTGCTGTCGGCCCTGCGCCACAATGGCAATGACCCGCTGGCACAGGACATGCACCGTGAAATTCACGAACACACGATGCCCTTGCCCCAGGCGCTGTTCTGGCTGTTACTCGGTCTGTTGTTGCTGGTTGCCAGCTCACGACTGCTGGTGTGGGGTGCTATCACCGTTGCCCGGCAGCTCGGCATCAGTGACATGATCATCGGCCTGACCATCGTCGCGCTGGGCACCTCGCTGCCGGAACTGGCCGCCTCAGTGACTGCGGTACGCAAAGGGCAACATGACATCGCTCTCGGCAATGTACTGGGTTCCAACATGTTCAACCTGTTAGCCGTGGTCGGCATCGCCGGGGCCATTGCACCGCTGGACGTGCTGCAGGAAACCCTGGCTCGTGACTGGCCGGTCATGATGGCATTAACCATCGCCTTGTTTGCCATGTGCTTTCGTCCCGCCGGTGAGGGCCATATCCACCGCTGGCAGGGCGTGTTGCTGCTGGCCGCCTATGTCGGCTATAACGGCTGGCTGGCCTGGCAACTGACGGGCTGAGCACCAGCCACTGATTTGCGTTACACTGGACGGCAATCCTGCTAACCCTTGTGTCGCCATGAAACTGTCTCCTGAACAGCTCAGCTGCCGTATCGACCACACCAGCTTTCACTTCGCCTCGACCGGCGAGCTGCCTGACTATAAACACATCCTTGGCCAGTTGCGCGCCAGCGAGGCGCTGGAATTTGGCATCGGCATGCGCCAGCCCGGCTATCACCTGTACGTGGCCGGTGAATCCGGCATGGGCCGCACACACTACATCATTGAGTACCTGAAACCACTGGCCATTCACGGCCGCACGCCGCCTGACTGGTTATATGTCAACAATTTTGAAACCTCCAGCGAACCGCGCAGCATCTCGCTGCCGCATGGCCAGGGCGGCAAGTTCCTGCGTGAGATTGACCGCCTGATCGAGGAAATCCTGGCCAGTTTTCCGGCTGCCTTTGAAAACCCGGCCTACCTGCAACAACGCACCGCGCTGCAAAATGCCTTTAACAGCCGTTATGATGCCGCGCTGGCGATTGTCGAAAAAAACGCCAGCCAGAAAAACATTGCCGTGTATCGCGAGAACGGCGCCATCACCTTCGGCGTCATTGTCGACGGCCAACTGGCCGATGACAGCTATTTTTCCCGCATGGATGAAACAGAACGTGAGCAGTTCCACCAGCATGTCATCGAGCTGGAACAGCTGCTGAACGATGCACTGCTGGAGTTACCACAATGGCAGCGTGACCTGAACAACCAGCTGCGCCAGCTGTTGCAACAGGCTATCCGCCTGTCACTGAAACCGCTGTTTGAGGAACTGCTGCAAAAATACCAGGGCCATGCCGGGGTACAGATTTACCTTGGCCAGATGCAGCAGCATCTGCCACGGGTCATCGAGGAACACCTGGCCGGCTCTGACGACAACAACAAGGAACACCCGGTTAACCAGCGCAAGCTGCTGGAATACCTGTACCGGCCCAACCTGCTCAGCCGCTTTGCCGAGCAGCAGGTCGGTGCGCCGGTAGTGCATGAGGTCAACCCGAGCTACAGCAACCTGTTTGGCCGGGTCAGCTATGCGCCGTCGTTCGGCGAGGCGCATATCAATTACCAGCACATTGTTGCCGGTGCCGTGCATCGTGCCAATGGTGGCTACCTGATCCTCGATATCGAAAAACTGCTGGCCGATGGCAACAGCTGGCAAACACTCAAACGCATACTGCGCGAAGGCAGCCTGAGCCTGGAAGCCAACCTGGCCGACAGCAGTGGTGGCATGGCCTGCAACCTGAAGCCCCAGGCCATTCCGGTAGACCTCAAGGTGATCCTGATTGGCCCGCGCGAGATCTATTATGCACTGGCTGACGTGGATAAC
>DATCSZ010000432.1:0-1110 GCA_036568205.1 Pseudomonadales bacterium | reverse complement strand
AAAAAACCGGTTACCCGGCGGAGATGCTGGAGCTGTCGATGGACATGGAAGCCGACCTTGGCATTGACTCGATCAAGCGGGTGGAGATCCTCGGCGCAGTACAGGATCAGTTGCCCGGCCTGCCGGAACTGAACCCGGAAGACCTGGCCGAGCTGCGCACACTGGGCCAGATTGTTGATTACATGCAGGCCAAATTGCCGCAGGGTGGTGTGGCGCCGGTGGTCAACGCTGCGGCTGCCGCGCCAGCCGGCCTGGACAGCGCCAGGGTGCAGCAGGTGATGATGGCGGTGGTAGCGGAAAAAACCGGCTACCCGGCGGAGATGCTGGAGCTGTCGATGGACATGGAAGCCGACCTTGGTATTGACTCGATCAAGCGGGTGGAAATCCTCGGTGCAGTGCAGGACCAGCTGCCCGGCCTGCCGGAACTGAACCCTGAAGACCTGGCCGAGCTGCGTACGCTGGGCCAGATTGTCGATTACATGCAGGCGAAACTGCCGCAGGGCAGTGTGGCGCCGGTGGTCAACGTTGCAGCTGCAGCGCCAGCCGGCCTGGACAGCGCCAAAGTGCAGCAGGTGATGATGGCCGTGGTGGCGGAAAAAACCGGTTACCCGGCGGAGATGCTGGAGCTGTCGATGGACATGGAAGCCGACCTTGGCATTGACTCGATCAAGCGGGTGGAGATCCTCGGCGCAGTACAGGATCAGTTGCCCGGCCTGCCGGAGTTGAACCCGGAAGACCTGGCCGAGCTGCGCACACTGGGCCAGATTGTTGATTACATGCAGGCGAAATTGCCGCAGGGCAGTGTGGCGCCGGTGGTCAACGCTGCGGCTGCAGCGCCAGCCGGCCTGGACAGCGCCAGGGTGCAGCAGGTCATGATGGCGGTGGTAGCGGAAAAAACCGGCTACCCGGCGGAGATGCTGGAGCTGTCGATGGACATGGAGGCCGACCTTGGCATTGACTCGATCAAGCGGGTGGAAATCCTTGGTGCAGTACAGGACCAGTTGCCCGGCCTGCCGGAGCTGAACCCGGAAGACCTGGCCGAGCTGCGCACGCTGGGCCAGATTGTCGATTACATGCAGGCGAAACTGCCGCAGGGCAGTGTGGCGCCGG
>DATCSZ010000431.1:0-1024 GCA_036568205.1 Pseudomonadales bacterium | reverse complement strand
AAACCGGCCAATGTGGATCAGCTGGTGTCCCTGCTGGAACAGCAGCAGAGCGGCTGGGATTACCGGCACATGTATGCCCCGGTGTTCGAACAGGTGCTGCAGACCGGCTTCGCGTTGCAGGCTGCGAATATCCCTCGCGACCAGGTGATCGCGGTGATGCAACAGGGCGAGGCCGCCATGCCGGCTGAGCTGCGGCGACTGATCCAGCAGACGCCGCTGACGCCGCAACAGACGGCGGCGATGCAACGGGAAGCGGTGGAAGCCCATTGCAACAGCCTGCCGGAACAGATGGTGGCGCCGATGATACAGGCGCAGCGGCTGCGCGATGCGGCCATGGCCCTCAGCCTGTCACGGGGCGAACAGGCAATGAAAATACTGATTACCGGTAGCGGCCATGCGCGCAAGGACCGGGGCGTACCGTTGTATTTGCGCAGCCTGCAGGGCAACAGCAAAGGCGTGGTGTCGCTGGGTTTCATGGAAGTGCAGGCCTCCGCATTGCGCGTAGACGATTATGCCGAGCGCTGGGATGATAGCCTGCCGTTCGATTATGTCTGGTTTACCGCGCAGTTCGACCGGGCCGATCCCTGTAAAGATCTGCATATACCGGTGCGCAATGCAACACCTGCAGTAGACGACTAGCGCCGCTGTGCGCAGGGCGCTGGAACATAACTATAATTGCCAGGTATCAATAATATTTAAAAAGTCGACAGGGCAGGGTGACCGTGAATCTGTCAGGCTACAGGGAGTGAGTCTCATGTTAACCATCCATATCAGCCGTGGCGGTTTATTATGCCGAATAATTGTCGCATTCGCCGGCATGCTGCTGTTAATGCTATCGGCCCACTGCCAGGCTAAAAGCCTTTACTGGCAATCGCTGGATGTGGTTGCGGAACTGGATGCAGCAGGTGGTCTGCATGTGGTGGAGCGTCAGCACATGGTATTCGATGGCGACTGGAATGGCGGCGAACGGGTTTTTCGCCTGGGTTTTGGCCAGCGGCTGGAACTGCTTGGCATGAAACGCATC
>DATCSZ010000430.1:0-13924 GCA_036568205.1 Pseudomonadales bacterium | reverse complement strand
CTCTGGTTTATTGGGGGCTGTACTGGGTATGGCAATGGGCGAGCTAGATCTATTTCCTGTGATGTTGCCGGCAATATAAATGCGCTATGTGTAAAGTGTTAGTCTGACTACTGACTACTGACTACTGACCCTACTTTCCATCCCCACCCGCAATCGCCCGGATCTTCGCCACAATCGCCCGCAGGCCGTTGCCGCGTGTTGGTGACAGGTGGTTTTCCAGGTCCAGCGCATTGAAATAGGCGTCGATATCAAAGGCCAGTATCTCGGCGGCAGTCTTGTTGTTGAAGGCGGCCAGCACCACGGCCAGCAGGCCGCGCACGATAATGGCATCGCTGTCGACAGTAAACTGCAGGCGTTCACCATCGTGTCTTGCATCCAGCCAGACGTTGCTCTGGCAGCCTTTCACCAGCCGTTCGGGGGTGTGCAGGGACGGGTCCATGGCCGGCAGTTCGCGGCCGAGGTCGATGATGTACTGGTAACGTTCTTCCCAGTCGTCAAAAAAGGCAAGGTCGTCGAGGATGGCGTCGGTATCAGGCAGGCTCATGGTGGTTTCGGTTTGGCGGTTGGGGCGGCCAGTTTACACGCAATGGCAGTTCAGAAAAACAGCCCGGCTTCCAGCTGGGCTTCCTCGCTCATCATGTCCTTTGACCACGGCGGGTCGAATACCAGTGCCACCAGCACATCCCGTACATTCGGCACCTTGCCCACCCGGTATTTGACATCGCTGACCAGTACCGGGCCCATGCCGCAGCCCGGCGCGGTCAGGGTCATGTCGATAGATACCGTGCCGCCGGGCTGGTCGATGGCAACCCGGTAAATCAGCCCAAGCTGCACCAGGCTGATCGGTATTTCCGGGTCAAAAATGGTATCCAGTGCCTGCCATACCTGGTCTTCGTTGATGCGGCCGCTGCCATCATCGGCAAAATCAATGATCTCGGCCTGTTGGCCAATCGCATCGGCATCGGTGCCGTCGATGCGCAGCATATTGCCCTGCCAGGTCACGGTGTAATTGCCACCCAGCGCCTGGTTAATGGTAAGAAACTCGCCCGCCGGAATGCTGACCCGCTCGCCGCTGGGCACACGCCGGGCCGGGCAGGCGCGTTCGGTTACCGTCATTCGCTGTTGCATGTTATTTCACGCTGAAGCTTTCGCCGCAGCCGCATTCGGCAGCAACGTTGGGGTTGTTGTACTTGATGACGCGGTTGACGCCTTCGGTCACCATGTCGATTTCGGTACCGCGCAGGATGTCCACGGCATCGGCCGCTATCGCCAGGGTCACGCTGTCAGAGGCGGCCACCAGGGTGTCGCCGGCTTCGGCTGTATCGGCCAGGGCCAGCACATAGCCATAGCCACTGCAGCCATTTTTTTCTATCGACAGGCGCACCAGCTGGCGCTGTTCACGCTGCAGCGCTTTTTCGAAATGACGCAGCGCGGCCGCTGTCAGCGTGACCGGTGCATTGGGGTCAAAGCTTGTCACAGTCATAATATCACCTCGATACAGCAGTTAGCCCAGCATGCGTGCGGCCTTGGCCAGCGCTTCTGCCAGGCGCTCAAGGTCGTCACGGGTATTGTAGATGGATAGCGAGGCACGCGCGGTGCCGGCAATGCCAAGGCGCTTCATTAGCGGTTCGGCACAGTGGTGGCCGGTGCGGATGGCAATGCCCTGGCGATCCAGCAAAAAGCCGATATCGGCCGGGTGGCCCTGCTGCATGACAAAGCTGAGAATGCCCACCTTGTCGGCAGCGGTGCCCACCAGGCGCAGGCCATCAATGCCGGACAGCAATTGCTGGCCATAGGCCAGCAGCTGTTGTTCGTGCTGGTGCAGTGCCTGGCTGTCCAGTTCGGCAAACCAGCGCACCGCCTCACCCAGCCCTATAACGCCGGCAATATGCGGTGTGCCGGCCTCCAGCCGGTAGGGCAGCACGTTCCAGCGTGCATCCTGGTAGCTCACTTCGGCAATCATCTCGCCACCGGTCTTGAATACCGGCCAGTCTTCCAGCAGTGTCTTGCGCCCCCACAGCACACCGGTGCCGGTAGGGCCAAACAGCTTGTGGCCGGAAAACGCATAAAAATCGCAGCCAATCGCCTGCACATCAACGCCGCCGTGGGCAATGCCCTGGGCGCCATCCACCAGCACCAGTGCGCCGTGCTGTTTGGCCAGTGCAGTCAGTTGCTGTACCGGGTTAACGGTGCCCAGCGCGTTGGAGACTTCCGGCAACGCCACCAGCCGTGTGCGTGGCCCGAGCAGCGCGGCAAACGCATCCAGCTGCAATTCGCCGGCCTCGTTGATCGGCGCAATATCCAGGCTGGCGCCGCTGGCCTTGCAGGCCTGCTGCCAGGTGACCAGGTTGGCGTGGTGCTCCATTTCGGTAACCAGTACACGGTCGCCGGGCTGCAGCCGGCTGGCCATGCCATGGGCAACAATATTGATCGACTCGGTGGTGCCGGACGTCCAGATCACTTCCTCACGCGTGGCGGCATGGATAAAGCCGGCAACGATATCACGGGCACCTTCAAAACGGCGGGTGGCTTCATCGGCCAGCTGGTGCGCGCCACGGTGTACATTGGCATTGTAGTGGCTGTAATAATCCACCAGCGCATCAATCACACACTGCGGTTTCTGCGTGGTGGCAGCGTTATCCAGGTAAACCAGCGGCTTGCCGTGTACCTGGCGCGACAGGATGGGGAACTGGGCACGTATTGCCGCAACATCAAACGCCATCATGCTCACCCGTTACTGCTCATGGCGGCGAAACGCTGGCGCAGTTGTGGCCGCAGCCAGTCGGCCAGTGCCTGGTTTGGCATGGCATCAACCAGTTCGTTGATAAAGCCAAAGCTCAGCATCACCCTGGCATCGGCCAGCGCAATGCCGCGTGATTGCAGGTAATACAGTGCTTTTTTGTCCACCTCGGCAACGGTGGCACCATGCGCACAGCGCACATCATCGGCGTAGATTTCCAGCTCCGGCTTGGTGTCTACCTCGGCCTGGCGTGATAACAGCAGGTTGGCATTGTTCAGCTCGGCCAGGGTTTTCTGGGCGCCACGGTGAATATGGATGCGGCCGTTGAATACCGCATGGCCGCTGCCGGCCACAATGCCGCGCACGTTTTCCTCGGTGGTGCCGTGGGCACTGGCGTGTTCAATGCAGCTGTGCAGGTCGAACAGTTCCTTGCCATCGAGCAGGTAGACCGCATTCAGCCTGGCATTGGCGTGCTGGCCGGCATGAATAACATCCATATCAAGGCGCGAAATGGTGCTGCCAAATGCCACCAGGGTGCTGTCCAGCGCGGCGTGGTCGGCCAGCTGCACATGGCAGCCGCCGAGGGTGATGCTGTCGGCGCCCTGCAGCATCAGCCGGTAATGTTCACAGCTGGCATGTTCGGCCAGCCGGATTTCGCTGAATGCGGTCAGGCAGCTGGCGGCATCGCCGCTGAACTGTTCCACCAGGCAAAAGCGTGCATGGCGGCCGGCATCCACCAGTACCCGGCTATGTGCCTGGCAGGCATCGCTGAAATGCTGGACGATGCGGATGGGCTGTTCAATGCTGCAATCATCGTTAATGCGGATCAGCACACCCTGTTGTGCCAGTGCATCGTTGACCAGGCCAAACAGGTGGCGTTGTGGCTTGATGCCGGCAAACAGTGCCTGTGCCTGTTCGCGCTGTTGCGGGCCTGCTTGTTCCAGGCTGGCGATTTCCAGCCCGGCCGGCAACTGGCCAGGCAGCGCCTGCAGCTGGCCATTGATAAAATGCAGCTCGATCGCCGCCAGCCCGTCAATGGGTTCGATGCTGGCCGTGCTGGCCGCGGGTTCGGCAAAGCGGGCGTTTTCCAGTGCGTGCAGCGAGGTGTATTTCCACGCCTCGGTTTTACGGTTAGGCCAGCGGCTCTGCTGCAGTTGCGCCACGGCTGCCTGGCGTTGCGGTGCCAGCCAGTCGTCAATCTGCCCGGCCTGCTGCAGGGCGTTGGCCAGCCAGTTGCTCATGCCTGCTGCTCCTTCAGCCATTCGTAACCCTGGTTTTCCAGTTCCAGCGCCAGCTCCGGACCGCCGCTTTTGACAATCCGGCCACCGGCCAGCACATGCACATGATCGGGCTTGATAAAATCCAGCAGGCGCTGGTAATGGGTTACCACAATAAAGCTGCGATCGGCGGAACGCTGGCTGTTGACTCCCCTGGCCACCACTTGCAGGGCGTCGATATCCAGGCCGGAATCGGTTTCATCGAGGATGCACAGCCGGGGCTGCAGCAGGATCATCTGCATGATCTCGTTACGCTTTTTTTCACCGCCGGAAAAACCTTCATTGACGCCACGCTTGAGGAAATCGACCGGCAGGTTAACCTGCTGGCAGGCTGCCTTGGCCTGCTGCAGGAAATCGCGTGAGCTGAGCGGCTCCTCGCCACGGGCGCTGCGCTGGGCGTCAACTGCCGCTTTCAGGAATTCCAGGTTGCTGACGCCGGGAATTTCCACCGGGTACTGGAAGGCGAGGAACAGGCCGGCGCGGGCGCGCTCTTCGGTATCCATGGCCAGCAGGTCCTGGCCGGCCAGTGTGGCGCTGCCATCACTCACCTGGTAGCCGTCACGGCCGGACAAGACATAACCCAGCGTGCTTTTGCCGGAACCGTTGGGGCCCATGATGGCATGGACTTCACCGGGCTTGATGTCCAGTGACAGGCCCTTGAGGATGGTGTTGTCTTCAACACCGGCGTGCAGATTCTTGATGGATAACAGCATAACTATGTCCTGACAGAAAAATTTAACCGACCGAGCCTTCCAGGCTGATTTCCAGCAGCTTGCCGGCTTCAACGGCAAACTCCATGGGCAGCTCCTTGAACACTTCCTTGCAGAAACCGTTGACGATCATCGATACCGCCTTTTCCGCATCCAGCCCGCGTTGCTTGCACAAAAACAGCTGGTCATCGGAGACCCGCGAGGTGGTTGCCTCGTGCTCGACAATGGCGCTGGGGTTGCGGCTTTCCACATACGGGAAGGTGTGCGCACCGCACTGGTCGCCGATCAGCAGCGAATCACACTGGGTGAAGTTGCGTGCGCCATCGGCACGCGGATTCATGCGCACCAGGCCGCGGTAGCTGTTGTTGCTGTGGCCGGCCGAGATCCCCTTGGAAATAATGGTAGAGCGGGTGTTCTTGCCAAGGTGGATCATCTTGGTGCCGGTGTCGGCTTGCTGGCGGCCACGGGTCAGCGCCACGGAGTAAAACTCGCCGACGCTGTTGTCACCTTTCAGCACGCAGCTGGGATATTTCCAGGTGACGGCCGAGCCGGTTTCCACCTGGGTCCACGATACCTTGGCATTTTTGTGGCATACCGCCCGCTTGGTGACGAAGTTATAAATGCCGCCACGGCCTTCTTCATCGCCGGGATACCAGTTTTGCACGGTGGAATACTTGATCTGCGCATCGTCCAGCGCCACCAGTTCCACTACGGCGGCATGCAGCTGGTTTTCATCGCGCTGCGGCGCGGTGCAGCCTTCCAGGTAGCTGACATAGCTGCCTTCGTCGGCGACGATCAGGGTGCGCTCAAACTGGCCGGTTTTCTGCTCGTTGATGCGGAAATAGGTGGACAGCTCCATCGGGCAGCGTGTGCCTTTCGGGATGTAGACAAACGAGCCATCGGTGAAGACCGCCGAGTTCAGCGCGGCGTAGAAGTTGTCGCGCTGTGGCACCACCGAGCCGAGGTATTGTTTTACCAGCTCGGGGAAGCGGTGCACTGCCTCGGAAATCGGGCAAAAAATCACCCCGGCTTCTTCCAGTTTCTCGCGGAAGGTGGTGACCACCGAGACCGAATCAAACACCGCATCCACGGCCACGCCGGCCAGCATTTGCTGCTCATGCAGCGGGATGCCGAGTTTTTCATAGGTGGCCAGCAGTTCCGGGTCCACCTCATCCAGCGATTTGGGCTTGTCCTTCATGCTTTTCGGCGCCGAGTAATACGACAGCGCCTGGAAATTGATAGCCGGGTAATGCACATGTGCCCATTCCGGCTCATCCATTTTTTGCCATTCGGCAAAGGCCGCCAGGCGCCAGTCCAGCAGCCATTCGGGTTCGTTTTTCATCGCCGAGATGCGGCGGATGATGTCCTCGTTGAGGCCCGGCTCAAAGGTTTCCGATTCGATGGCCGAGACAAAGCCGGCCTCGTACTTGCGGTTCAGCGCCTTGTCGATCTGTTCGCTCATAATGCACTCCCGGCCGCCCCGGCGGCCTGTTGCAGCCGTGGCAGCACGCTGCGAATGTGTTGTACGGCGCGATGAATATCATCGTCGCTGGTAAAACGGCCCACCGACAGGCGGATCGAGCTGTCGGCGGCCTGGTCATCAAGGCCGATGCCTTTCAGCACATAGGATGGCGCCATGCTGGCCGACGCACAGGCCGAGCCGGTGGAAACGGCAATCTCGCGCAGTGCCATCAGCAGGGTTTCGCCGTCCACGCCGGCAAAATGCACATTCAGGTGGCAGGGGCCGCACACCGCCAGCGGCACGTTGCAGGCCACACCGGGCAAATCGGCAATGCCCTGCCACAGCTGGTCGCGCAGCCGGGCAATGCGGTGGCTTTCGTCGGCCAGCTGCCGGCGCGCCAGCTCGGCCGCCTGGCCAAAACCGGCAATCTGGTGAGTGGCCAGGGTGCCCGAGCGCAGGCCGCGTTCGTGGCCGCCGCCATGCATTTGTGCGGCCAGCTGCACGCCGCGGCTGCGGTTCACATACAGTGCGCCAATGCCTTTCGGGCCGTACATCTTGTGCGCCGACAGCGACAATAAATCGACCGGCACGGCCTGCATGTCCAGCACCAGCTTGCCGGCACTCTGGGCGGCATCCACATGGAAAAACGCCGGGTGATCCTGCAGCAGTGCGGCAATCGCGGCAATATCGGTAATCGAACCCAGCTCGTTGTTGATATGCATCAGCGACACCAGGATGGTGTCCTCACGCAGCGCGGCCTTTACCGCTGCCGGGTCGATGCGGCCATCAGCCTGCGGTGCCAGGTAGTCAATGGCAAAGCCGCTGCTTTCCAGCCAGGCGCAGCTGTCCAGCACGGATTTGTGTTCAATCGCGCTGGTGATGATATGGCGGCCGCGGCCGGCATAAAACTGCGCCACGCCTTTCAGTGCCAGGTTGTTGGATTCGGTGGCGCCGGAGGTCCAGACAATCTCACGCAGGTCGGCATTGATCAGCTCGGCCAGCTGCTGGCGTGCATCTTCGACGGCCGATTCGGCGCGCCAGCCATAAATATGTGAGCGTGATGCCGGGTTGGCAAAGTTGCCGTCCAGCGTCAGGCAGCCGGCCATCACCTCGGCCACCGCCGGGTCCACCGGGGTACTGGCAGCATAATCAAGATAGACGGGTGTTTTCATTGCAGTCATGGCAGTTCGGCTGTGTCGATCAGCGAGTGTTTATCCTGCTGGCGGCTGGCCACCGCCTGCACATCACGCCGGGCCATCAGTGCAGCCAGGGTGATGTCGCTGAGAAAATCATGCAACTGCTGGGACAGGTCTGCCCACAGGTGGTGGGTCAGGCAGGTCAGCCCGTCCTGGCAATCGCCCTTGCCGCGGCAGTTGGTGGCATCCACCGGTTCGCCAACGGCATCAATAATTTCGGCAATATTAATGTTGTGCGCATCGCGACCGAGCAGGTAGCCGCCACCTGGGCCGCGCACACTGGATACCAGATCCTGCCGGCGCAGGCGGGAAAACAGCTGCTCCAGATACGACAGCGAAATCTCCTGGCGGGAGGAAATATCGGCCAGGCTGGTAGGCCCCTGGTGCTGGTGCAGGGCAAGATCCAGCATGGCTGTCACCGCGTAGCGGCCTTTGGTAGTCAAACGCATAAGCAGTCCCGGTCAAATGGCGTGGGCGCGATTATGAAATACCTGAGTAAATTAGTCAAGAATGAGAGGCAGGCGGTATCGGCTTCCGGCGATCAGCGGCCGGCAAGCTTACCAGAGCAGGGGGTGAAAATACAGGTTGGGGAGGGAGAGGGGGAAAGGGTGAGGCGTGAGGTGTAAAGGGGGGGTAATGTCACATGACGTTGCCCGGTGCGTAGCGGGCGCAAAACTGTCCGGCAACCATTCGCGCTTGTCATGGCAAGCTTTATGCTAATCGCTGCAACTATTCGTCATGCCGGCGCAGAGCCTGCCCTCGACCCGATCGGGGGCCGACAAGCGCAGCGCAGAACGCCAGCATCGCTGGCAGCCCCGGCAGGGGTGAGCATCGCAGAGGCGAATACATCCAGAGGTAGCAAGCGCCAGGCAGGGTACAAACCTGGACACCGGCCTTCGCCGGTGTGACGGGACAAAGAGTGGTGCGCTCTCCCTACCATCGTCATGCCGGCGCAGAGCCTGCCCTCGACCCGATCGGGGGCCGGCATCCAGAGGCAGTACGCACTTTATGCGCATCTGCGCTGCGCTTGTCGGCCTTCTTCGCCGGTGTGACGGATCATTTTTAGCCCCTGAAAAGGCTGGCTAAACGTTATGCCGGTTTATGCATTAACGGGCGACAAAGCCGCCATCAACCGGCATGGCCACGCCGGTTACAAAGCCGGCTGCTTGCGAGCAGAGCCAGACAATGCTGTCGGCAATTTCCTGCGTCGTTCCCATGCGGTTCATCGGCTGCAGTGCGGCAAATTCGGCCTCGGCTTCCGGCTGCTTGCCGGTCATGCGGTCAATCATTTCGGTGGCTACCACGCCGGGACACACCGCATTGATGCGAATGCCGGCAGTTGCGTATTCCAGTGCTGCAGCGCGGGTCAGCTGCACCACGCCACCCTTGGACGCACAATAGGCCGGCACGCCGGCAAAGCCAACCAGCCCGGCCACCGAGGCAATGTTGACGATTGCCCCGCTGCCCTGGGCGGCCATGATGGCCAGCTGCTCTTTCATGCAGACAAACACGCCGCGCAGGTTGATGGCGATAACCCGGTCGAAATTGGCCAGGCTGCAGTCGGCGGTGGCGCCGCGCTCACCTTCGATGCCGGCATTGTTGCAGGCGATATCCAGCCGGCCAAAGCGGGCCATGATGGCCTGGTGCAGTGCAGTAATCTGTGCGGCATCGGCCATGTCGGTGGTGACAAACAGCGCCTGGCGGCCCAGAGCCTCCACCTCGGCGGCTGCCTGCCTGCCGCGCGGCTCATCACGATCGGCCAGCACCACATCACAGCCGGCGCGGGCAAAAGCCAGCGCGGTCGCCTTGCCAATGCCGGCTGCAGCGCCGGTGACCAGTGCAACGGTATTTTCCCTGAACATGGTTTTTCTCCTTTGTGACAGAGCGGCATTTCATTGTGGCACAGCAGGGCCGGCCATGCTTGATCCAGCGCAAGGCAATGGCGGCCTGTCTCAAAAGAAAGGGCCGGTATCGGATGACACCGGCCTGTGTTGCCAAGGCATCAGCCGATAATGCGTACCGGCATGCGCTGGCTTCCCCAGTCGCCGGGTTGTGCGTTAAACACGCCGCTGGCCGGTGTGCCGCAATGGCGGCAGGCGCCATCGGCATCCAGCTGCCAGTCGCCGATCCGGTAACGATCACGCTCAATCAGTCGCTCACCGCAGCCGTGGCACCAGCTGCTGGCGCCAACCGGGTCAATCACATTGCCGGTATACACGTAACGCAGGCCGTTGCGTTGGGCGATGTTGCGTGCGCGTTGCAGCGTGGCCAGCGGGGTGTGTTGCTTGTCGCGCATTTTCCAGTCCGGGTGAAAGGCGCTGAAATGCAGCGGCACATCACAGCCCAGTTCGCTGGCTATCCAGCCGGTCATTGCATCCAGCTCGGCATCACTGTCGTTTTCGCCGGGAATCAGCAGCGTGGTCAGCTCCAGCCAGGTGCCGGTTTCGTGCCTGATGTATTTCAGCGTGTCCAGCACCGGCTGCAAGTGCGCGCCGCAGATCTTGTAATAAAAATCATCGCTGAAGCCTTTCAGGTCGATATTGGCGGCATCCATATAACGGAAAAATTCAGCGGCAGGTTCGGGGCAGATATAGCCGGCGCTGACGGCCACGTTTTTCACCCCGACCGCATGGCAGGCTTTGGCCACATCCACCGCGTATTCGAGGAAAATCACCGGATCGTTATAGGTGTAGGCAATGCTGGCGCAGCCCATCTGCTGCGCTGCGCTGGCCAGCGCTTCGGGGGATGCCTGGTCGGTCAGCCGGTGATTTTCACGCGCCTTGGAAATATCCCAGTTCTGGCAGAACTTGCAGGTCAGGTTGCAGCCGGCAGTGCCAAACGACAATACCGACGAGCCGGGCAAAAAATGGTTGAGCGGTTTTTTCTCAATCGGGTCGACACAAAAACCGCTGGAGCGGCCATAAGTGGTCAGCACCATGCCGTCACCCTGGCGTTCGCGCACAAAACACACGCCCTGCTGGCCATTGTTCAGCTTGCAAAAGCGCGGGCACAGGTCGCACTGGAGGCGGCCATCATCGAGCCGGTGCCAGTAGCGGGCCGGTACGGTAAAGGGGTCATTACTGTTTGTCATCATCATCGGGCATGGTAGCTTGTGAATCGTCTGGCCCGACACTATAGATAAGGGGTAAGCTGGGCAAAACAAGCGCAGAGGTGATCAAAAAATGACCGTTCGTCCGGCCGCCGTTGCCGGCCTTTTTTATCCGGGTGATGGCAAAACCCTGCAGCAGCTGGTGCAGCGCCTGCTGGCCGATAACCCGCAGCCAGCACCCCAGGCCATGCCGAAGGCACTGATTGTGCCACATGCCGGGCTGGTCTATTCCGGCCCGGTGGCAGCACGTGCCTACAACAGCCTGCGCCCGTTTGCCGCCGACATCCGCCGGGTGCTGTTGCTCGGGCCATCACACCGGCTGGCCTTTCGCGGCATTGCCATGCCGGCCGCCGACAGTTTTGCCAGCCCGCTGGGCCGGATAACACTGGATACCACCGCCATCAAACAACTGGCCGACCAGCAGCTGGCCGGCTACCTGGACCAGGCCCATGCGCTGGAACACAGCCTGGAAGTGCAGCTGCCATTCCTGCAAACACTGCTGCCCAATGCCCGGCTGCTGCCGCTGGTGGTTGGCGATGCCAGCTGGCAGCAAGTGGCCGCCGTGCTGGAACTGTTTGCTGACGACCCGCACACGCTGATCATTATCAGCAGTGATTTGAGCCATTACCACGCCTATGACGAGGCGGTGGCGATTGATCGCGCCACGATCCAGTCGATAGAGCAGCGCCGCCCCGGCCTGCATGGTGAACAGGCCTGCGGTTGCCGTGCGCTGAATGGCCTGCTGGCACTGGCAGAACAACGCGGCTGGCAACTGCAGCTGGTCGATTACCGCAACTCCGGCGATACCGCCGGCGACCACAGCAGGGTGGTGGGTTATGCCGCATTCATTGCTGCCTGAGCAGGCACAGCAGCAGTTGCTGCAGCTGGCACGCCAGGCCATCAGCGCTGCCGTAACGGGCGCAGCCTGGCCTGCGCCAGCCAGGGTCATGGCAGCGCTGCAACAGCCCGGCGCCTGCTTTGTCACCCTCAGCAAAAACGGCCAGCTGCGCGGCTGCATCGGCAGCCTGCAGGCACACCGGCCGCTGATCGACGACGTGGCCCACAACGCCATCGCCGCCGCACTGCACGACCCGCGCTTTGCACCACTCGGCGCCGATGAGCTGGCCGATGTGCATATCGAGATCTCGGTATTAACTGAACCGCAGCCGCTGCAGTTTGCATCGGAGCATGAGCTGCTGGCGCAGATCACCCCGTTCAGGGATGGCCTGGTTTTGCAGGATGGCCATCATCGCGGCACGTTTTTGCCGTTAGTGTGGCAGCAGCTGCCGGACAAAAAAACCTTCCTCAGGCAGCTGAAAAACAAGGCCGGCCTGCCGGCCGATTACTGGTCGGATACGCTGCAGGTGTATCGCTATTACACCCAGGTGTTTGAAGAGCAGGGTGGGCGGTGATCAAGAGGCGAAGGCGCAGGCCGGTGTAACGGGGTAAAAGGATAACCGGCCCGTTAACTGACCTCACCACCTACATACAGCCAGCGCCCGCCAGCACGCACAAAGCTGGACAGCTCATGCATCACGCCATCGCCAGCATCATCCTGGTGATAATAGGCCCTGAATTCCACCGTGCCCTTGTCACCCTGCTGGGATTTGCCCAGCACCTCCAGCCGGTACCAGTCCAGCGAGCGCTGCGAAAGACTCGCGGCATCCAGCCCCTGGGCGGTGGCCGGAAACCAGGTCCGCATCAGGTAATCACCATAACCGCCCAGGGCATAGGCGCTATAACGCGAGCGCATCAGCTGCTCCGGTGTTTTCGCCAGCTGGCCGCCATCAAGAAAACGGCCACAGCATTGGCCGAAGGTTTTCGGGTTACCGCAAGGGCAGGGGGATTGGGCATTCATGGTTTTATCCGGTCAAGCTGTTGCTGGATATCCGGCGGAGCAATAAACACATCCTTTTTGCCGGATTTGAATTTTTTCAGGATGGCGTACTGGTCAGATAGCATCAACAGATCGGTTCTGGCTGTCTGATAAGTAACGCCATGCGCGTTCTGGTGGCTTTTGATGGTGTATTCGGCACCGGGGTTTTCCAGCGCATTTTTCAGCAGTGACAGCTGGCGATGGTTTAACAGGCCGCGCAGGGCGGAATGGCCGAGGGCATTATCAGCAGCATGTAACTGGCGTGATTTCAGTGCCAGATAGTCATGCAAATCATCAATCGCCTCACGAATTGCATGAATCTGGTGGAAGATAAAATAGGTGACATCATTGTCGTCAGTCTCACTGTACAGATAGGCATACATATACTGCGCCGGCGCTTTTTTCAGCACACGCGACAGCGAAATGTATTCCATCAGCCAGTAACCCTCCCTGGCCATCACCCAGTAAAAAAGCGCCCTGGCGGTTCTGCCATTGCCATCCACAAACGGGTGATCGTAGCCAATCATAAAGTGCACAATAATCGCCCGGATAACCGGCGGCAGATAACCGCCTTCGTCATCATGGTGATGATTGGCAAAATCACAAATTGCCTGCAACCTTGCCCTGAGATCAGCAGATCTGGGTGGCACATGCAATAACACATCGTCGTGCGAGTAGACGCAGATATCGTCATCAGCCTGGCGCAAAATGCCTGCCTTGTGTTCATCACCGGCGTCCAGTGTGCCTTCGGTGAGAATTTTGTGCAGCTCAAAAATAATGGATGGCGTCAGCAATTCTGATTTCAGGCTGCGGATAAACGCCATGGCTTGGTAGTTATTGGCAATCATGCGCTCGGAATGATTCTGTGGTGCCCTGCCGCTGCGCAACATCTCCTTGGCAACACGACGTGTTGTTGAGGCGCCCTCCAGCTGGCTGGAGGTTATCGCTTCCTCAATCAGCGAATTCATCAAATAGGTTTTGCGGATCTTGTCATCCGTGATTCGTGCATCAGCCTGGATGGCGCCGGTGGCATTTTCACTGATCCACAGCAGATCCCGGATAAGTACATCCGGCAGGCTGAATGTCATCGGCTGGCCTGTCTTGTCCAGCAGCGGCAGCGGCTTTTGTATAGCCTGGCGGGCCATTTTGGTGGCCAGCCAGTATTGCTCGCTGGTTAATCCTTCCGGCGGTGGCAGGTGACGCAGCTTATCCCAGTGTAAATAGCGGCCCTTGTTATCGCACGGGCCAACCGAGCGCGCCAGGGCCAGCAGCTCAAGTGCGGCGGGGCCTTGCCGCAATAGTTGTTGCAGCAGGTCATCAAGAGGCGGAGGTGACAGGGGTATACGCATCGTCAGATGATCCAAATACTAATTTAAGAAAAATTAGTATAAGAGAGTAATCCGGAGCCATCTACTAATTTTCAAAAAATTAGTAGATGGCTGTGCAGCAGGGTAAACAAACCGGGAAATGGCCAGTGTGACGCCAGCGGCTATTGGCGTTCAACCTGGTAGGCAGCCACCTGCTCTTCCACCTTCAGGATCAGCTCGCCGGTAT
>DATCSZ010000429.1:0-2783 GCA_036568205.1 Pseudomonadales bacterium | reverse complement strand
GTGCGCCGGCAGCTGGCCCGTGAGCTGCCGGACTATATGGTGCCGGTGCATATTATCCGGCTGGATGCCTGGCCTTTGAGTGCCAACGGCAAGATCGACCGCAAGGCCCTGCCAAAACCGGATCGTGGGCAAGCACAGCAGAACTATGTCGCGCCGCAGACACCGCTGCAGCAACAGCTGGTGGCGATCTGGCAACAACTGCTGCCGGCCGGCCGTATCGGCATTAACGACAATTTCTTTGAACTCGGCGGCCACTCGCTGCTCGCCATCCGGGTGCTGGCTGCCATTGCCGAACAGACCGGCGTCGAGCTGCCGGTGCAGGCGCTGTTTGAATCACCCACCATTGCCATGCTGGCGGAAACCATCGACAACAGCGAGCTGCACGGCCAGTTGCTGCCGGCCATCGAGCCGGTCGATCGCCACCAGCCACTGCCATTGTCATTCAACCAGCAACGGCTGTGGTTTATCTACCAGATGGCGCCGGAGGCAGCCAGCTACAACATGCCGGTGGCCCTGCGCCTTGATGGTGAGCTCGATAGCGCAGCGCTGGAAAAGGCCGTTCACTACCTGCTCCGCCGCCACGAAATCCTGCGTACCGTGTTTGCCGATGAAGGCGACAGCGCCGTGCAGGTTATCCGGCCGGCGATACACTGGCAGCTGCAAACGGAAAGCTTCAGCGGCGACATCCAGCCCCTGGTTGATGCCGAGGCCGGCGCGCCATTTGATTTGCGCAACGGCCCGCTGTTCCGCCTGCGCCTGTGGCACACAGGCAGGCAGCAACACGTGCTGATGTTGACGCTGCACCATATTATTGCTGATGCGATCTCGCTGGAAAACCTGGTACGCGAGCTGGCCCTGTTGTACAGCGCAGCCGTCAACAACCAGCCACTGGCCCTGCCGCCGCAGGCCATCCAGTATGCCGATGTGGCCTGGTGGCAGCAGCAGGTGCTGCGCGGTGAGTATCTCGACAAACAACTGGCCTACTGGCGCAAACAGCTGGACGGCGCACCAGCGCTGCTGAAACTGCCCACCGACAAGCCACGCCCTGCCGAACAGGACAGCCGTGGTGCGGTATTCAAGGCGGATCTGCCGGCAGCGCTGGTTGATGAGGCCCGTCATTTTGCCCTGCAGCACCGGCTGACACCGTTTATGCTGCTGCTGGCCTGCCAGCAAATCCTGCTCGGCCGTTATGCCCGCCAGGATGACGTGTGCATCGGTGTGCCGGTGGCCGGCCGCCATCAGCGCGGCACCGAAAACCTGCTCGGCTTTTTCGTCAATGCACTGGTGATGCGTGCCCGGCTGGATCACAACCCGTCGGTGGTCGATTTCCTGCAACAGGTAAAAACCACCGTACTCAGTGGCTTTGCCCACCAGGATGCGCCGTTTGAACAGGTGATAGAACAAGTCAGCCAGCAGCGCTCGGCGGCCTATTCACCGGTTGTGCAAATCGGCTTTAACTACCTGACCCAGGCACACGACCTGGCCGCCATCGACGGTGAAGGCATACATATCACGCCGCTGGAAAGCCGCCATATCGATGCCAAGTACGACATGATCTGGGCCTTCCATGATGTTGGTGACAGCATTCATGTCAGCATTGAGTACCGCAGCGCGCTGTACCTGCCGGAAACCATCGCCCGGCTGTTTGACCACTTCCAGCAGCTGCTGGGCAATATGCTGGCCGACAGTGATGCGCCGGTACAGAAAATCAGCCTAGTAGACCGCCACCGTTTGCGTGATGAGCTGCAACTCGATGACAGTATTGAGCAGGTGTTGCCGCTGACGCCGATGCAGCGTGACCTGTACCTGGATACCGTGATTGACCCGCACAACCGGCGTAACTACTTTGGCTGGATTCACCGCATAGAGCAGGCGGTAGACCACGCCCTGCTGCAACAGGCGATTGACATTATCACTGCCCGGTTCTCGGCGCTGCGTATGCGCATTGTGCCCGGCCAGCATGACTGGCTGGATATCGCCTATGCCGCGATAGTGCGTGCCGATTCACCACAATCACGCATTAGCGTGCAGGCGCTGGACTGGTCGCAGGATGACCTGGACGAGGCGGCATTCAACCGCCGCTGCAATGACGAGCTGGCGTTTGTGCCCTACAACCTGGCCGCCGAACCGATCATCCGTTTTTTCCTGGTCAGGGAAAGCGCCAGCCGCGTGGCGATTGTGCTGACTGCCCATCACAGCTGCATTGACGGCATCAGCCTGCAAACCGTTACCGATGCCTACAGCCGTGTCTATGAATCACTGGCAAACAGGCAGCCACTGCCGGAACTGCCGCAGGACATTTACCCGGACTACCTGCAGCAGCAGTTCTACCAGTGCGACAACAGCGCAAGCCTGGATTTCTGGAAACACAAAGCACAGGGCGTTGCTGCCCTGAGCTGTCCGCTGCCCGACAAAAACCGCCGCGGCAACGATTACCATTTTCTCGAAATCACCGACACTGCCGAACATTTTTCCGCTATCAAGGCATTTTGTGCTGAACACAACAGCACGCCGTTTATCTACTTCAAGGCCTTGTATGCACTGATGCTGCAAAGCTACTGTTATGCCGGTGACGGTTTTTATTTTGCCGACATTATCGCCGCCAGGCCCAAGGGCCACCTGCAGCAAACCGGCTGTTATTTTGAGCAACGCCCCACGGTGATACCGGCAGGATTGCTAAACGCCGATGCCGGCATTGGCGACCTGCTTGACTACCTGGATGATTACCGCAAACAGGTTCGCCACGGCGGCAGCCTGTCCAACAGCCAGCAGCTTCGCCTGTT
>DATCSZ010000428.1:0-1159 GCA_036568205.1 Pseudomonadales bacterium | reverse complement strand
GCTGGATCTGGCCTTTGACAATGTCAGCCTGAACCTGAGCGGTCTTGCCATTGGCAACCCGTTTGACGGGTTTATCGGCCTGCTGTCCGGCCTGCTGGATGGCCTGTTTGTCGGCATCGTTGAAAATACCCTGCGCCAGAACATGGAAGACTTTGTGCTGGGTGCGGACCTGTTCCTGGAAAACGATTCGCAGGATCCGCCGGATCCATCCATGCGCCTGAGCAGCGAGGCGTACCAGGTGTATACCAATGCCGACAACAACCCGGCCACCGAGGTGGAGTGGTTTATGCAGTATGCCGGTTTCTTCAAGGCGGTGAAGCAGCACCCGGATGTGGCACCGGTGCTGGGTTCCAAATACACCGACCGTGATATTTTTGAGCCGGTAGACAGCCCCAGCCAGATTGATGTGGCGATCAGTGTCAACATCATCAACCAGGCCCTGATGTCGATGTACCGCAGCGGTGCCACGCATATCAGCGTGACCGACCTGAAAGCCGATGGCAGCCAGAAGGTACTGTTTGGGCCGAATGCCTCGGACGCCGTAGCGGCTGCTGAAGGAGACAAGCGGGTTGAGCTGGAGCCGGTTACGCCCGGCAGCTTCGAGATGCGCCAGGCAACAACCGGTGCCCAGGCCACGCTGTACTATCGTAATGCGCAGATGAATATCGAGACGTATCGTAGTGGTGAGTGGGTGCGTGATTTTGAGGTGAATGTGGATATCCGTGCCGGTGTCTACATGACCGCCAAAAACGGCAAGTTCCAGCTGACCATTCTGGGAACACCGGACCTGGTGGTTAACTCGATCAAGACTGACAGCGCATTACGGCTGTTGCCGGATTCGGTGCTGCGCCAGCTGATCCAGTTTGGTATAGACCTGGTCATGAACGTGGCGGTGCCGCAGATTGCCGATACCTATGCCGAACTGGACTATCCGCCGATCGCCGGGCCGGAAGGCAGCAACACCGAGTTGCAGCTGACAACTGACAAGATCGAGGCGAATAACGACCGCCACCTCAACTTTGGCCTGAGCCTGGATGTGGTGCCAGTGCCGTAACAAAAAAACCGGCGTTTAGCCGGTTTTTTTGGGTTGCCGGTTGGCAGTAATCAGTTGTCAGATCAAATTAACTGCCAACTGCCAACTGCCAACTGCCAACTGCCA
>DATCSZ010000427.1:0-2245 GCA_036568205.1 Pseudomonadales bacterium | reverse complement strand
GGTGTTTTTTTCCGGCTTTGCACTGGCGAAAAAATCCGAGCATATCCTGGCCAGCCTGCGCAAACCCGGTGAAACCGGCTACCGCATTCCACACGGCGGTGGCTTTGAGCGGGTATCCAACCCGCATTACCTGGGTGAGCTGATCCAGTGGAGCGGCTTTGCCATTGCCTGCTGGTCGATACCGGCACTGGCTTTTGTCTGCCTGACGCTGGCCAACCTGCTGCCACGCGCGATCAGCAATCACCGCTGGTATCATGAAAAATTCCCGGACTACCCACGCCAGCGCAAGGCGCTGATTCCGTTTGTGATCTGAGATGCTGCATATCGCGCTGTTTGAACCGGAAATTCCGCCCAATACCGGCAATATTATCCGCCTGTGTGCCAATACCGGCAGCCAGCTGCACCTGATCCGGCCGCTGGGTTTTGCCTGGGATGACAAACGCCTGCGCCGTGCCGGGCTGGATTATCACGAATTTGCCACGGTACACCTGCACGACAACTTTGCTGCCTTTCTGCAGGCAATTGCCGGCCAGCGCCTGTTTGCCTTCAGCAGCAAGGGCAAAACCCGTTATTGTGATATACACTACGCGGATGGTGATTGCCTGCTGTTTGGCCCGGAAACCCGCGGCCTGCCACCATCGGTGCGTGAACATGCAGCCCTGTCCGGCCTGCTGACGCTGCCGATGACCGCCGGCAATCGCAGCCTTAACCTGTCCAACAGTGTTGCCGTGGCGCTGTATGAAGCCTGGCGACAACTGGATTTTCAAACCTGAAAGAGCCTGATCATGAGCCAGGAAAGACGACAGTTCCAGCGTATCGAATTCGACAACCCGGTGTTACTCCGTCAGGGTGACACGCAGCTGACCGCCAAGGTGATTGATATATCCCTGAAAGGCGTACTGATTGACCAGCAGACACTGCCTTTTGATAACAGCCAGCCGGTCGATCTCAGCATTCCGCTCAGTGATACTGTCAGCATCGACATGAAAGCCCGATGGTCGCACAGCCGTAACGGCGCCAGCGGCTTCCAGTGGACCCTGGTGGATCTCGACAGCCTGACCCATCTGCGCCGGCTGCTGGAATTCAACAGCGAGAATCCGTTATTGCTGGAGCGTGAGCTGGCACACCTGAGTTCGGCTGACCAACCCGGCGGCTGATCAGCAGTACGGTGCGCGGCAGTCCTGGCGGCTGGCCCTGACATGGTCGATAAAGTCGGCTGCCGCCAGCGCCCCCTGGATGCGCTGGTCGTGCACCTCCTCGCCGCGGGGATTGAAAAACACCACCGCCGGCGGCCCGAACAGGCCAAATGAATCGAGGATTTTTTGCTGATCCCGACTGTTGGCCGTGACATCCACCTGCAACAGGCGATAACCCTGCAAGGCATCATGCACCTCGCTGCGGCTGAATACCTGCTTTTCCATTTCCAGGCAGGCAGTACACCAGTCGGCATAAAAATCCAGCATGACCGGCTGCTGCTGGGCACGAGCCTGGTCCATGGCGGCCTGCAGTTCCTTCATGGTATTGATACGGGTGAATGCCAGTTGATGCTGCGGCAATGCCTGGCCATGCCCGCCCGCCTGCAGCGGCCGCAACGGATCGCTGGCGCCGGTGATCGCACCAACCAGCAGCAGACAGCCATAAAACAGCAAAATAAAACTGGCTGCCTTGCGTAACCGCCCCCAGCCTTCACTCGCCGGCTCCAGCGCACCACTGTACACCGCATAGGCAATCAACAGCAGCGCCCACAGCAACAGGCTGACAGCTGCCGGCACCACCCGCGACAGTAGCCAGATCGCCATGCCCAGCAGCAACACCCCGAACAGGGTCTTGACCTGGTTCATCCACGCGCCGGCCCTGGGTACCAGCTTGCCACCACCGGCACCAATGGCAATCAGTGGCAGGCCCATGCCAATGGCCAGCATAAACAGGGCGCTGGCACCAACCAGCTTGTCGCCGGTACTGCTGATAAATACCAGCGCACCGGCCAATGGTGCCGATACACAGGGCGAAACCACCAGTGCTGACAGCGCCCCCATCACTAGCACACTGACAGCATGCCCTCCCTGCTGGCGACCACTCAGTGTATGCAACGCATTCTGCAGGCGGCTGGGCAGGGCCAGGGTATACAGGCCAAACATCGACAGCGACAAGGCGACAAAAACCAGCGCAAAGCCAAGCAATACCCAGCGGTTCTGCATTGCCATTTGCAGATTGCCACTGGCACCAAAAGTGGCCGCCAGCACAC
>DATCSZ010000426.1:0-1003 GCA_036568205.1 Pseudomonadales bacterium | reverse complement strand
GAGTCGGCTGGGATTTGTCGGCTCCCGGGGAAGCGCGCTCAATACCGAATACGTGCCTTCCAGTTATCAGGGCCTGGCTATCATCGACAGCCGGGGGCAGCCGGTGCTGTCAACTCGAGGCTTTATTAATGATTTCAGCCGTTTTCAGGGGTCCATCGATGCGCTTTACGCCAGCGGCAAGGATCAGCTCATCGATATTGCAGCGCTGGATGGCAATCCGGTTTTCGGCTTCATTATGCCCATTTATCCGGTACAGGAATTACAGTCCGGCAAACCGCTTGGTGCCGTGCTGGCCCTGTTCGACCCGCAGGGCGAAATATACAAACGCCTGCGCAACCTGCACCTTGACACGAACAGCGATGAAACCCTGCTGGTCAGGCAAACACAGAACAGCCTGATTTATATCAGCCCCCTGCAACAGGGATTTGCCAGCTTTCACCAGATGCCCAGGAATGCGGACCTGGCGGCCAATTTTGCCCATGACAACATCGGCGACTTTGCGCTGAAGACCGACTACCGGGGTCATGAAGTGCTGGTCACCGGCCGCAACATCGAAAACACCCAGTGGGTGCTGGTACAGAAAATCGATGCCCGGGAAGCGCTGCAGGAATCCAACAAGCACCAGCGTTTTCTACTCACCAGCTTTTCCCTGCTGACCCTGTTCATCATGGCCCTGTTTGTTGCCGTATGGCGTCACAGCACCAGTGTGCGCCTGCAAAAGCTAACCGCCGACCTGGAAACCCATACGGCGCTGCTGCATGCGGTGTCCGACAATATCAACGAACATATTTTCCTGCTCGATGAAAACAGCCACTTTGCCTTTGCCAACCTGTCACTGGCGCGTCGACTGGGTATCAGGCCCGAGGATTTTACCGGTAAAAATATGGCCAGCGTGCTGGGCGCGGACGTGGCCGAGCAGTTACGCAACCTGACCTGCGAACAGGACCGGGGCAGCCCGCCCTGCCTGGTCGATCTGCCGCTGGGTAGCGAGCAGGGCAACACC
>DATCSZ010000425.1:0-1383 GCA_036568205.1 Pseudomonadales bacterium | reverse complement strand
GGCTTTTGCGAGGCCGATCTCGAGCCTTATCTTTCCATGCACTACGCGCCGGAGCCTGATCTGTTTATCCGCACCGGCGGTGAAAAGCGCATTTCAAATTTTCTGCTGTGGCAACTTGCCTATACCGAACTTTATTTCACCGATACATTGTGGCCCGCGTTTGACCGTGCCGCGCTGGATGCGGCTATCCAGTCCTACCAGCAGCGCGAGCGCCGTTTCGGCCGCACCAGTGATCAATTAAAGGGCGACCAGCCGAAGGGTGAGCGGCAGACACCAGACCAGGAGAGCGACCATGCTTAAGCAGCGCGTTATTACCGCGATTATTCTTGCGGTATTGTTTTTATCCGCCGTTTTCTATTTGAACAAAACGGGGTGGGCGGTACTGGTGGCGCTGATGGTGCTGCAAGGGGCGCGTGAATGGGTGACGCTGGCAGGCATGGCTAAAATGGCAGGCAAGGCTTATATCGCCATTCTGCTTGCGGCTTACGTTGCCATGCTGGCAATGCATGAGCATTTATCCAGCGCGGATAAATTCCAGCTGCAGATGGCGGTGTATGGTGCGGCCACTTTGTTCTGGCTGCTGCTGGTGCCACTGTGGTTGAAAAATATCTGGCGCACGCGAAATCAGGGCTTGCTGGCCGTGATCGGCGCACTGCTGCTGTTGCCCACGGCGCTGGCCATGCTGGACCTGCGTGCGGCCGGCCCATGGTGGCTGCTGGCGGTGATGGCATTGGTGTGGATGGCGGATATCGCGGCGTATTTTGCGGGGCGCAAATTCGGCAAACATAAGCTGGCGCCCAATGTGAGCCCGGGCAAAACCTGGGAGGGGGCCGCCGGCGCGATGGTAGGCGTGCTGCTGTATATGCTGCTGGTACTGTGGCAAGGCGGCATGCTGAACCATATTGAACTGCTGGTACTGGCGATGTTTGGAGTGGCGATTTCGATTATCGGTGATTTGTTCGAGTCGGCAATCAAGCGCCAGGCCGGAATGAAGGATAGCGGCACTTTGTTGCCGGGTCACGGCGGTTTGCTGGATCGCATCGATGCCTTGACATCGACCTTGCCGATCTCATCTATGTTATTGATTATATTGAATTTTATTAAGTGATGTCAGCGCATAAACCTATCGGCATTGCAGTGCTGGGTTCCACCGGCAGTATCGGCACCAGCACGCTGGATGTGGTGGCGCGGCATGCGCAGCAATATCGCGTGATTGCATTGACAGCGCATCGTCAGGACGACGTGTTGTTTGAGCAGTGTGTACGCTTCAAGCCCATGTACGCGGTGCTGGTGAATGCGGAGGCCGCAGACAGATTGGCCAAGCGCATTGCGTTTGCCGGCCTGGAGATTAAAGTGCTGAGCGGAGCGGATGCGCTGGAACAG
>DATCSZ010000424.1:0-3085 GCA_036568205.1 Pseudomonadales bacterium | reverse complement strand
GGTAACCACCACTGGCTGCGACCTTGTCGATACATACAGTCAAGGGGATATTGGCACTGCGCAGCCGTTCCAGCTGGGACGCTGCCAGCCCATAGGTATGTACCATGCCGCCGGTGCTGTCGACATTGACCAAAACCTCATCCTGCGATCGTGCGACGGTCAGGATTGCGGTAATTTCATGACGCAGTTTCTCAACATCACTGGCCTTCACGTCACCGTCAAAAGACACCACGTACAAGCGTGGCCGGTCCTCGTCATGTTGCTTGTGCTGCTGTTTTTGCAATTTTTTCTTTTTCTGCAGTACCGACTTCAGCAGCTTGCCTGGCAGGATCGCATGCAGCATGCTTTCCTCAAAGTGATCATACTCTTCGTTGACATTACGTACTTCAATGTGACCGCTGTTAATGCCATGCTGACGCCCACGCTGGGACTGTGATGCCAGCGCAGCAACCAGAAAAACAATGGCCACAACCAGAGTAACGACCTTGGCGAGAAAAAGGCCGTATTCAGCAAGAAATTCCACAAATTACCCTTTTTGCTAATGGCTTACAGCCATTCATTGACGATTTGGCGGGCCGCATCATTGACAGGACGCGCCTGCAAACCTTCCACACCAACAACAATGGCAAAAACGGCGCCATCGGCCATCGGCGAATAGGTTGCACTGCCGTAGTCGGCAGCAATCAACCCCAGCGACTTGCCCTTGAACAATGACCACAGGTCAATGCCGGTTTCCTGTTCCGCCAGGCTGTATACGCTGCGAGCTGCTGTGCGCTCCTGTTCCAGCGAATAGAAACGGCCACTGATACGGTCGAGCTTGTAAAATGGCCTGGCGACCAGGGCCAGGCGCAGGATACGTGCATCCACCTGCCACATATCACCGTTGATTTCATAGCTCGCCTGCTGGCCGGTTGCCACGTTGACCAGTTCAGCCTGATATTGCTGGCCGGCAGTGCGGGTAAAACTGATATTGGCAATCGTCTGGCCTTTGGCCAGCTGCTGGTAGGTGGCGATATTCAGGCCGGAAAGGGTGACCAGCAGTGCCAGAAGCAGCAATGAAAAGCCTGCAAAACCGCGCAGAAACTGGACAAACCAGTTACGCCTGAACAGCAGTTTCATGCCCAGCATGATCAGCAAGGCTGACAGGACCAACAGAACAATGCTGACAATTCCGAAATCCATAATTCAAGCCCTTGTTATCAAGCGTTAGACGTGACAGGAAAGCCGAGCGCCGCGAGACTCTGCTCGGCAACAGCCAGCACATTGGCTGGCGCCTTGCCATGCAACTCGATTTCCGACAAATAATATTCCAGTGCAATCAATGCGTCAGCCATGGTTTCCAGAATGCTCTGGGCAGCAGACTCATCCAGTGTGTCATCCATCGTGGCGCGGACAAAACGCACACAGCTGTCAAGCACTGCGGCGGCCTGGGCAAAGCCGAGCACCACCATGCCGCCCTTGACACTGACCAGCACATCCAGCACCCCTTCCAGAAAGGATTTATCAAATTGCGACTCGATAAACGAGTTGATGTCTTTTTTCGCCTGGGTAATCCCGGCCTGCGCCTCACGGATTACAATGGCTTCAGCTTCATTCAGCTGACTTTTTGCCATCAGCGCCCGTTTGGCGTTGTCGTCATCCAGCTCAACCGAGAAATTCAGGTCAAAGCGGTTCAGGTTGGCCAGTGCACTTTCCACATACAGCAGGCTGTCAGCGATACCCAGCAACTGGTCACGATCATGCGCCTGGCCGTCTGCCCAGGCCCTGACCATATCACGCATATCCATCAGCACCCGGCTCGGTGACGTCAGGCCGGTGACGGCCAGAATATCAGCCGTGCGCTGAAAAACTGCTGCCATCTGGGCAAAATCGACCGATCCGGCATTATCCTGGGCAGCCACTTCCAGCTGCTCCTTGCTCTGGGCCAGTTCCTCGCGTAACGCAGTCACCATTGTGGCGATGGTTTCGGCATTCGGCCCCTGCATGATGTGCTGTTCTTTCTGCAGCTGGTTATCAGTGAGCGGCAGTGGCTTGAGCGACAAACGCTGGCCGACTTCGGCGGCGGCCGGATGGCTGCAACGTGACAGGTTGACCAGATAGACAAGCTCGGCCAGCAGTTCATCACTGGCGGTGTTATCAGTACTGTCCGGTGACTGCTCAAACTTTCTCAGCTCGGCATCGATCAATGACAGGGTGCGCTTGCGGGTAAAGCCCAGCGCAAGATCATCACTGAGCAAGGCTTCCAGCACTGCCTCTGCCAGCAGCCACTGGCTGCGGATGGCGCCATCACCCACGGCATTGGCCAGACGCTGCATTGCCCGATGCATCAACTGCATTTTCAGCTGCAGGTTTTCCTCACGAATCAGGCCGATCAGGCCCAGCTGGTACATCTGGCGCAGGCGGCTGATCAGGGCAGGCAAATCAGCCACCTTTTCCTGCTGCTTGTCGAGTACCGGGCGGGCGGTTACGGCATATTCTGCCAGCTGGCTTTCAAAAATAATCGGTTGACGCCGCGCAGCCCTGAGCTCATTGACAAATGGCAATGTCAGTGCAGGCAAGGCCTGCTCGCGGTCAACAATGTATTCGATATAACAGGGCATGGCCACAAAGGCATGGCTGAGTGCAGACAAGGCAAAATCAGCCACTTTTTCCGGCTGGGCAATAATACGATCCAGCAGCAGCTGCATTTCTTCGGCCAGCACCTGCGCGCCCGGAATCTGCAGCAGCTTGAGGATACCTACCACATCGGTCACACAGCGACGGCTTTCCGTCAATTGTTCGAGCTGGTTGCGGTCGGTCATATAGGCTTCAAAATGCCGGGATGCTTCCTGCAAGGTGGCATTCAACTCGGGAACCACAATCTTGATGGAGGTAACGTTCAAAGGAATTATGTCAATCACAGGAATGCCTTATCGTTTTGCTTTTATTCTTTTGCTGCAACAGTGCTGCAGCCGCATGGGAACTACTATACACAGGAATAAAGAAACTACTAAAAACTTTTAGCGAAAACCAGTGTTTTAAAAGGGTTTTTTTCACAGTTTGCCGGGCACCGCAAGCTTGTCGCCAGGCCCTTTTTGTGCGTCAG
>DATCSZ010000423.1:0-3705 GCA_036568205.1 Pseudomonadales bacterium | reverse complement strand
CCCGGTTGACCACTTCAAAGCCGTCCATACGCGGCATTTCAATATCCAGCAACATCACATCCGGCAGCACTTCCATATCCTGCAGCTGGGTAATGGCGTCAAGGCCATCTTTGGCCAGCACCACATCCAGACCAAAACGCTCCAGCAGCCGTGAAGTAACCTTGCGCACGGTAACCGAGTCGTCCACCACCATGACCGTGGTGGTTTTCTGTTCCACCGGCGCCACGTAGTTCTCCTGCGCCAGTGCCGCCGCCTCGCTGAGCAGGCCACGTGATACATCACTGCGGATCAGCGCCAGCATATCGAGGATGATTACCACCGAGCCGTCACCGAGCACCGTGGCGCCGCTGACGCCTTCCACCATGCCGAACTGCGGGCCGAGGGATTTCACCACGATTTCGCGGCTGCCAAGCAGGCGATCCACCTGCACCGCCATGGCATAGTCGGAGCTGCGGATCAGGATGACCGGCAGTGGCATGGTCTGCTCTTCAATCTTGGCACCGGCACGATGCAGCAAGGTGCCCATATAACGCAGGTTGTAGGACTGGCCGGCATACTCAAACAGCGGCGCATCCGGCTGGTAGTAGGCTTCCAGTTCATACGGGCTGACCCGCACAATGCCTTCAATGGTGTTCAGCGGGATGGCAAAGGTATCGTTGCCAATACACACCATCAGCGCGCGGTTGACCGACACGGTAAATGGCAGGCGAACGATAAAGCTGCTGCCTTCACCCTGCTGCGACTGGATTTCCACCGAGCCGCCCATCTGCTTGATTTCGCTGTGCACCACATCCATGCCGACACCACGGCCGGAGATCTGGGTCACTTTCTGGGCAGTGGAGAAACCGGCATGCAGGATAAACTGCAGCACTTCGTGATCGGAAATGGCCGCACCTTCCACCAGCAGGCCACGCTCGATCGCCTTGTTGCGCACCGCCTGCAGGTTGATGCCGCCACCATTGTCCTTCAGCGTCAGCACCACTTCGCCGCCTTCGCGGCTCAGCGCCAGCACAATCGAGCCGGTTTCCGGCTTGCCGGCCTTTTTGCGTACATCCGGCATTTCGATACCGTGGTCAACGGCGTTCCGCAGCATATGCTCCAGTGGTGCAATCATGCGCTCGAGAATGGAACGATCCAGCTCACCTTCGGCATTTTCCACCGAAAACTCGACCTTTTTGCCAAGTTCCTGGGCCACCTGGCGCACAATTCGCCGCAGCCGCGGCACCATGCGCGAAAACGGCACCATCTGGCAGCGCATCAGGCCTTCCTGCAGCTCACTGTTAATCCGTGATTGCTGCAGCAACAGGGTTTCCATGTCACGCATCTTGTTGTTGAAGGTGCCGGACAGGTCATCGATATCCGAGGCCGCCTCGATCAGGGATTTGGACAGCTGCTGCATATGGGTGTAGCGGTCCATTTCCAGCGGGTCGAAGTTTTCCTGGCCTTCGGTAATCACCTGCTCCTGGCGGAACACGATTTGCGCTTCGGTTTCAATTTCCAGCCGCCGCAGCTGCGCGTGCAGGCGGTCGACCGTCATGTCCATTTCTTCCATCGAGAAACGCAGCTCGCTGATCTGCTCCTCGATACGCGAACGGCCGATAATGCTTTCACCGGCCAGGTTGATCAGGCTTTCCAGCAGCTCCGGTGCGATCTTGATCGGCTCGCGGGTGGAGCGCTGCTGCTCCTTGCGGAAGTTGTCGATAAAGTTGCGGGTGGCATCAATCGCGGCCTGCGACACACCCTTGGCATCGGTGGTGATATCCGGGCGAATCGGCACCACCTTGCTGTCGGCTGCCTGTTGTTGCACCGTTGCTGCCGGCGCCGGCGCAGCGTTGACAACAATCCCGGCAATCTGCTGGCTCAGCTGTTCGTGGAAGCCCTGCATGCCGTCAACAAAGGCCTCGTCGTGCAAACTGCCTTCCCGTTCGCTGTTGATAATAAAGGTTTCAAAATCGTGGCTGAGATCACCGACCGCCTTCACACCGGCCAGCCGCGCACCACCCTTGAGGGTATGCAACAGGCGTTTCAGTTCTTCCAGCGGTTGCGGGTCGGCCTTGTTTTTCAGGAAGTTGGCAATGGTTTCCTCAATGCCTTCATTCTGCTCTTTCGCCTCCTCAACAAACAGCGCCATCAGTTCCGGATCAAAATCCTCATCGGGCCCGGCGATCACTGTGGCTGCCGGGGCCGGCGTTTCCGGCAGCGCGGTAATCAGTACCTCATCGACGGGTGCGGGTGCTGCTGGCTGATCCGCCAGCTGCGCCCCGTCGGCGACAAATTCCACCATTGCCTGAATCTGGTCCTGGTAGTTTTGCATGCGCTCAAAAAACGCGTCATCAAAGGCTTTATGCACCTCGGCCGATTCGATCATGCTTTCGTAATCGTGAGTCACATTACCCAGCGTCGGCAGCTCGGCCATGCGGGCGCCGCCCTTGATGGTATGCAGGATACGCTTCAGCGCATCGGCATGATCGCTGCGTTCACGGTCGGCCAGCCATTCACTGCCGCAGCTTTCCATTTCCGCCGCCAGTTCGGTGGCCTCTTCCAGGAAAATTTCCAGTGTGTCGGCATCGGCATTGCGGTATTCGTCGGCCAGTGACTGCATCAGGCCTGCCGCTGTCGGCATGGCGTTTTCTGCCACGCTTTCAGCAACCGCCGGCGCTGCCGGCGGCTCAGGCTGGCCTGCAGTTTCCGTTTCGGTTTCGGTTTCGGTTCCGGCTTCGCTGTCATCCACCGCCATTGCCGCCACCGGCAATTCGTCAACTGGCTCTGCAACAGGCTGCGGCGCCTCTAACGGCTGCGGCGCTTCAGCGCCCCAGCGGGCAGCCAGTGCCTCGGCCTGGTCGAGGTTGCCACCACCGAGGGCAAAATCAACCAGCTGCATCAGGCGTGCCTGGAAGGCTGCTACCTGCTCAAAAAACGCCTCATCAAAACGGCCGCTGACCTCGGTTTTTTCCAGCAGGCTTTCGTAATCGTGGGTCAGGTCACCCAGCACCGACAACTCGGCCAGGCGTGCCCCGCCTTTCAGCGTGTGCAGTATGCGTTTCATTTCATCCAGCGGGCCATGGCTGCCACGCTGCTGCAGCCAGTCAGCCACCAGTGGCTCCAGGCTTTCGGCCAGCTCGCCGGCTTCCTCGGCAAAAATCTCCAGCAGCTCGGCATCTGCTGCCTCCAGCTGCCGGGCAAAATCAACAATCGCCAGGCCAGCCATTTGCGATGCCGCCTGCGGTGCAGCCGGTGCTGGTGCTGGCGTTTCTGCTGCCGCCTGCCGTTCAGGTGTCTCCGCTATGCCGGCATCCAGTTCGGCAATCAGCGCATCGGCCGGCTCCACCACTTGCTGGGCGGCGATGATGTCCATCATGTCGTCCAGTTCGTCATGGCCCTTGTTGGCCAGCGCAAAAAACGCCTCGCCAACCGGCTGCAGGCCGGCAATGCTGCGCTGGTATAAACCGGCCAGCGCCTTGGCCAGCGCGGCCACTTCCGGATAACTGGCATCGGCGGCGGTATCGCCCAGCCGGCCCATGCAATCGGCCAGTGCCTGCTGCTGTTCGCTGCTGATACCATGTGCCTGCCATTCGGCGATCAGCTCACCGCCTTCACTCATGCAGTCCAGCGCCTGCGACAACAGGGCGGTGTATTTGTCCGCCAGTCCGCTGCTTTGCTCGGCCTGCGCTTCCTGGCTTTCCACCCGTGCGGCATGCATTTGTT
>DATCSZ010000422.1:0-4863 GCA_036568205.1 Pseudomonadales bacterium | reverse complement strand
GCCAGGCCAGTAACGGTGCATCGCCGACATGCTCCCGGTGGCGGCAGGCACGGGTGCATTTTCGCGATTGCCTGGCGGCGGCTGTCGTCAATCTCGTCGGCGCTAAGACCGGCGCGTTTAATGAGGACACGGTTCAGCCATTGGCTGCCATCAAGGGCGATGCCGCCAAAACCCGCTTCGCTGTCATGCGGCAGCCGCTTGCTGGCCGCCAGTAAATCCAGCCGCCGCTGCTGGCCGGCGTTCATCGTTGGCAAGCACACGGCTGCAGTTGCGCAGCCTGCGATCCGTGATGACTGGCCGTTTAATCATCGCCGGCTGATTCCGGCTGCGGGTTGAATTCCAGCATGAAAATCTGCCAGAACGCGATAAACAGCACCGCCACCAGCGGGCCGATGACAAAACCGTTCATGCCAAACAGGGCAAAGCCGCCGAGCGTGGACAGCAGCACCATAAAATCCGGCAGTTTGGTGTCGCGACCGACCAGGATCGGCCGCAGCAGGTTGTCGATCAGGCCGATCACGCCGGCACCAAAGGCCGTCAGGATCAGCCCCTGGATCCAGTGGCCGGTGGCAAACAGGTAAATCGCCACCGGTCCCCAGATCAGGCTGGCGCCGACCACCGGAATCAGCGACAGCACAATCATCACTGTGCCCCACAGCACGGCACCGGGGATATCCATGATCCAGAACATGATCCCGCCCAGGCCGCCCTGGATAATGGCCACCACCAGGTTGCCCTTGATAGTGGCGCGGGTGACTTCGGCAAACTTGCCAAACAGCAGCTCCTCGCGTGCATCGCCCAGTGGCAGCGCACGAATCAGCAGCCTGACCAGTGCGGTGCCGTCGCGCAGCAGGAAAAACGCCAGGTACAGCATCAGCGCCAGGCTGATAAAAAACTGCATCATGTTCTGGCCGATCGCCAGCGCATTGTGTGCCAGCCAGCGGCTGACGGTGACGGCCGCACCGGACAATTGCTCTTTCAGCCCGGCGAGATCAATCTCAAACCGCTCCAGCAGTGCCTGCACGGCCGGAAAACCGTGGCGGATCTGGTCGATATAATAAGCCGGGTTCATGTCGCCGCTTTGCACCCGCTGGTATAGCTGGGCACCTTCCTGCACCAGCGAGCCAAGCAGCAATACCACCGGCAATACCACCAGCAGCACACACAGACCCAGCGTGGCCAGCGCGGCCAGGTTGGGTTTTTTCCAGCGCGCCAGCAGCTGCCGCTGCAGCGGGGCAAACAAAATGGCCAGTACACAGGCCCAGAAAATGGCGCTGAAAAACGGCTTCAGCAGATACAAAAACAGCAGGCTGACCAGCGCCAGCATCAGCAGGAAGCTGCGTTGTTCCATCAGTGTGTGGGGTGTCGGGGGGGAGGATGGTGTCGTCATGATCAATAATCCGGGTTGAACAGCCTGCCAGTAAACATGAACGCGGGGCGGCGGGTCAACAGGCTCTGCGCCGGCATGACGACTATTACAGTCGCGAATGTATTCCAGACAGTAGTGGGCCTGCGCCGGTATGACGGCTATCCGGAGCTGTCATCTAACAGTTTGTCATTGATGCCCCGAATGTGTTTCAGATGGTTGAGCTCATGCACGCCAGCGGGAGCCGATGGAGCAAGCAGGCATTGCAGGCAGTGCGCAGCTCGCCGGTAAATCTAACGCTGAACCTTTGTGTCGCTGGCTGCCTGGCGCATGGCCAGCTGGGCGGGGCTGAGCTGGCTGTCCATAAACAGCGCCAGTTCGCGGCGGGCGTCGGGCTGGAACAGGGTTTGCAGGTGGTCGTGGTTGTCAAACACCAACAGTTTTTTCGGCTGGCCGGCCTTGCGGTACAGTTTTTCGGCATTGTGGAAGGCGATCAGCCGGTCGTTGACGCTGTGCAGTATCAGCAGCGGTGTCGGCGCGATGCGCTCAATCACGTCGTCGAGGTCATGGCCCATCGGCGTCAGCAGGGCGGCCGGGAAGTCCCAGATCCACGACCAGCCCTGGCCGCCACCCACCATAAAGCGGGCCTGGTCGTTAAAGCCGGTAAAGGCGGAATCCAGGATCACGCCGTTAAAGCCGGCACGCAGGCCCGGTTCCATGGCGATGACGCGGCCGGCCATTGTGGCGCCGAGGCTCTGGGCCAGGAAAAAGCGCGGCTGCTCGGCCGGGAACTCGGCCAGGAACAGTGCGGTGACCTGGCGGATGTCGGCCAGGCTGTCGCGCAGGTTGGGCGAGCCCTGCGACAGGCCAAAGCCGCGGTAGTCCATCATCATCACATCGTAACCGGCATCCACCAGCCAGCGTACCTGGGCAAAATGATGGCCCATGTTCAGCGAGTTGCCATGAAAAAACAGGATGGCACCCAGGCTTGGGCGGGTCGCGCTGTCAATACGCCAGACATTGATCAGGCTGCCATCACCGGTGGCCAGCAGGCGGCTGTCGAAGCGGTAGCCAAGATCGGCCGGGGTCTGGCTGATGCCGGCCTCGGGAAAAAAGAAGAACCGGCTGCAGCCGCCCAGGGTCAGGCAGCAGAGTAACAGTAGGCAGGAGACAGTTTTCACGACAGGCCTGTATCAATGCGTGTTGGCCGCCGGCGCGCTGTGCTGTGCCGGTGGCGGGCATGGGGCCGGCCATGCATTCACATGGCCGGGCTGTGGTTGCGGGAATATGCCCTGCCTGCCGGCGAAATACAAGGGTGGCCGGTCAGCCGATGTCGACCAGCACCTCGCCGGGGGTGACGCGGTCGCCCTTGCTGACATACACCGCCTTGACGGTGCCGCTGATATTGGCGTGGACCTCGGTTTCCATTTTCATCGCCTCGGTTACCAGTACCGCCTGCCCGGCCGTGACGGTATCGCCGGCGCTGACCAGCACCTCAACAATATTGCCCGGCATGGCTGCGGTGACATGGCCCGGCTCGGTGGCCTGGCGGCGGCCGCTGCCGCCTTTGCCGGCAAGGTATTCGTTGAGCGGCTCAAACACCACTTCTTCCGGCATGCCATCCAGTGACAGGTACAGCTTGCGTTTGCCGGCACCGGCGCTGCCGACACCGGTAATCGCCACATCGTATTGCTCACCGTGCACGTCAATGCGGAACTCGGTAGCGGTGGCCTCGCTGGGCCGGCTGGTTGTGGCTGCTGCCTGCAGTGGCTCCGGCTTCAGTGTGCCGTCGGCCCGCTGCTGCAGGTATTCGCGGCCCAGCTCGGGAAACATTGCATAGGTCAGCACATCTTCTTCGCAGCGGGCCAGGCTGCCGATGCTGTCACGCAGGCGATCCAGCTCGTCGGATAACAAATCGGCCGGCCGGCCGTCGATGATCGTCTCGTTGCCGATAGCCTGTTTGCGCAGCGCCTCGTTGACAGCTGCCGGCGGCTGGCCGTAGCCACCCTGCAGGTAACGCTTGACCTCATTGGTGATGGTTTTGTAACGCTCGCCGGCCAGCACGTTGTACACCGCCTGGGTGCCGACAATCTGTGATGTCGGGGTTACCAGTGGCGGGTAACCCAGGTCGGCCCGTACACGCGGAATTTCGTCAAACACCTCGCGAATGCGATCCAGCGCGTTCTGCTCTTTCAGCTGGTTGGCCAGGTTGGACATCATGCCGCCGGGCACCTGGTTGATCTGCACGGCGATGTCCTCGCGGGTAAACTCGCTTTCGAACTGGCGGTATTTTTTTCGCACCTGGTGAAAATAATCGGCAATGTCGCTGAGCTGTGACAGGTCGAGGCCGGTGTCGTACGGGGTGTTTTTCAGTGCCGCCACCAGCGATTCGGTAGCCGGGTGACTGGTGCCCTGGGCAAATGCCGAGATCGCCGTGTCGATATGGTCCGCACCGGCTTCAATGGCTTTCAGCTGGCACAGGGCGGCCAGGCCGGAAGTGGAATGGCTGTGCAGTGCCAGTGGCAAATCCACTTCGGCCTTGATCGCCTGCACCAGCTCGAAGGTGGCATACGGCGTCAGCAGGCCGGCCATGTCCTTGATGGCGATCGAATCGGCGCCCATTGCCTGCAGGGCCCTGGCCTGGCGTACAAACAGTGAGGCATCGTGCACCGGGCTGGTGGTGTAACAAATGGTGCCCTGGGCATGTTTGCCGGCCGCCTTGACGGCCTGCATGGCGGTCTCCAGGTTGCGCAGGTCGTTCAGTGCATCAAACACCCGAAACACATCAATACCGTTGTCGGCGGCTTTGTGGACAAAGGCGCGCACCACGTCGTCGGCATAGTGGCGGTAGCCGAGCAGGTTTTGTCCGCGCAGCAGCATTTGCAGGCGCGTGTTCGGCAGGGCCTGGCGCAGCTGGCGCAGGCGTTGCCACGGGTCTTCCTTCAGGAAGCGCACGCAGGCATCGAAGGTGGCGCCGCCCCAGACTTCCAGCGACCAGTAGCCAACCCGGTCAAGCCGGGCGAAAACCGGCAGCATGTCCTCGGTGCGCATGCGCGTGGCAATCAGCGACTGGTGGGCATCACGCAGGATGACATCGGTGATATGAACGGGCTTTCGGGTATTCATGGCAAGGTCCTCATGGGGTTCGCAATGGCGTTACCAGCCGGCATGGGCGGCGATGGCGGCGGCGATGGCCAGCGCAATCTCGCCGGGCTGGCGTTTGTCGGAGTAATCCAGCAGTTCCGGGTGTGCCGGCACAAAGCCGGTATCAAATTCGCCGCGGCGGAAATCCGGGTGGTCGAGGATGCGGGCGTAATAGCTGGCAGTGGTGCGGATGCCGTGCAGGCGCATGTCGTCCAGTGCCCGTTTGCCGCGCTCGATGGCTTCGTCCCAGGTCAGTGCCCAGGTAATCAGCTTCAGGCACATCGAATCAAAATACGGCGGGATCTCGTAACCGGTGTAAATGGCGGTATCCACCCGCACACCGGGGCCGCCCG
>DATCSZ010000421.1:0-10153 GCA_036568205.1 Pseudomonadales bacterium | reverse complement strand
TTTTTCGTAAATGGCAAGCAACAATTCGTGCATGCTGGTGGGTGGATAAAGTGCACAGGCTTGTTAATTTCGCCGACAGGCTGCACATATAAAGCCATGACTGTTTACAAGCCTTCATTGATGTGCGGATTCCAGGCAATAAAAAAGCCGGCTAACAAGCCGGCTTTCTGCAAGCAAAAGACAAGCAGCTGTTACAGCGCCTTGTCCAGCTCCGGTACTGCCTCGAACAGGTCGGCAACCAGGCCGTAATCGGCCACCTGGAAGATGGGCGCTTCCTCGTCCTTGTTGATGGCAACAATGACTTTGGAATCCTTCATGCCGGCCAGGTGCTGGATGGCACCGGAAATACCGACGGCAATGTACAGGTCCGGGGCAACAATCTTGCCGGTCTGGCCAACCTGCATGTCGTTTGGCACAAAGCCGGCATCAACCGCGGCACGTGAGGCACCGACGGCAGCGCCCAGCTTGTCGGCAACCGAATACAGCAGGCTGAAGTTGTCACCGTTTTGCATGCCACGGCCACCGGAGATAACAATCTTGGCCGAGGTCAGCTCGGGACGGTCGGACTTGGCCAGCTCTTCCTTGACGAACGAGGACAGGCCGGCATCGCTGGCTTGCGACAGCGCTTCGACTGCAGCAGAACCACCTTCGGCCGCTACCGCATCAAAACCGGTCGTACGCACGGTGATCACCTTGATCGCATCGCTGGACTGCACGGTGGCAATCACGTTACCGGCGTAGATCGGGCGCTTGAAGGTGTCCGGGCTTTCAACGCTGATGATTTCGGAAATCTGCGCAACATCCAGCAGGGCTGCTACCCGTGGCAGGGTGTTTTTGCCGGCGGTGGTGGCTGGCGCCAGGATGTGGCTGTATTCCTTGCCAATGGAAGCTACCAGCTGGCTGACGTTTTCTGCCAGCTGGTGGGCGTAGGCGGCGTTGTCGGCAACCAGCACCTTGCTGACGCCTTCGGCCTTGGCGGCAGCTGCGGCAGCATCACCACAGTTTTCGCCGGCTACCAGTACCACAATGTCGCCACCAATGGCTTTCGCCGCAGCGATGGTGTTCAGGGTTGCGCCTTTCAGTGACGCGTTGTCGTGTTCAGCAATAACCAGAATAGTCATGATCAGATCACCTTCGCTTCGTTTTTCAGTTTGTCTACCAGGGCAGCAACCGAATCCACCTTGACGCCGGCCTGACGCTCGGCTGGTGGCTCGACTTTCAGGGTCTTGACGCGTGGAGTTACATCAACGCCAAGCTCGTCAGCGGTCAGTACATCCAGCGGCTTTTTCTTGGCTTTCATGATGTTCGGCAGCGAGGCATAACGCGGCTCGTTCAGGCGCAGGTCGGTAGTGACCACGGCAGGCAGTTTCAATGCGATGGTCTGCAGGCCGCCGTCAACTTCACGGGTTACCTGGGCCTTGTCACCTTCCACTACCAGCTCGGAAGCAAAGGTGGCCTGTGACATGCCAGCCAGTGCCGCCAGCATCTGGCCGGTCTGGTTGTTGTCGCCGTCAATCGACTGCTTGCCCAGGATCACCAGCTGAGGCTGTTCTTTATCCACCACCGCTTTCAGCAGTTTGGCAATCGCCAGTGGCTGGATTGGGCCGGCGGCCTCAACCTGGATACCACGATCAGCACCCAGTGCCAGCGCGGTACGAATCTGCTCCTGGCAGCTCTTGTCACCGATGGACACGGCAATCACCTCGGTGGCAATGCCTTTTTCTTTCAGGCGCACAGCTTCTTCAACGGCGATCTCGCAGAACGGGTTGATCGACATCTTGACATTGGCCAGTTCAACATCTGAACCATCACTTTTGGGTCGAACTTTTACGTTGTAATCGACCACACGCTTGACTGCGACAAGAACCTTCATAGATTGCTCTCTTTGCGGGTTTACTGACAATAGCGACAAATACCACTATACCTGGCGGGAATCGCTGCAAAATCAGCGGCTTCCCGGATCAAAGGCGCATATAGTACCGCCTCGGCCTGTCAGGTCAATAGCCAAATCGGCCAGCGCAATGACCGTTTTGGTCAATACCATCAGGCATTCCCGTTATTTAACAGCAGCTTGCAGGAACAAGCCGCCGGCTGCCGACGGCGATTAAAATTGCTATGGCGACCGGTAAGCCGCTATAATCGCCGGCTTGCTGCCCGGCGCCCGGATCGGCACTGCTATTGCAGCCCTGAATTCAACCAATGCGAGGTGATACTGTGGAACGAGAATTTATGGAGTTCGACGTCCTGATCGTGGGCGCGGGCCCTGCCGGCCTGTCGGCTGCCTGCAAAATCCGCCAGCTGTGCGAACAAACCGGCCAGGACATCAGCGTCTGCGTTGTTGAAAAAGGCTCGGAAGTCGGCGCCCATATCCTGTCCGGTGCGGTATTTGAACCGCGCGCCCTGAACGAACTGTTCCCCGACTGGCAGGAAAAAGGCGCGCCACTGCATACTGAAGTGAAGGCCGACGAAATTTTCTACTTCACCAGTGACAGCAACGCCATCAAGGTGCCCAACTTTGCCGCACCGAAAACCATGCATAACCATGGCAACTACATTATCAGCCTGGGCAACCTGTGCCGCTGGCTGGCCGAGCAGGCCGAAGCCATGGGCGCCGAGATCTACCCTGGCTTTGCCGCCTCGGAAATCCTGTACAAGGACGATGGCAGCGTGGCCGGCATTATTACCGGTGACATGGGCGTCGGTGCCGATGGCGAGCCGACGGCCAACCATGTGCCCGGCATGGAACTGCGCGCCAAATACACGCTGTTTTCCGAAGGCTGCCGCGGCCACCTGGGCAAGCGCCTGATCGAGAAATTCCAGCTGAACGAAGGCCGTGACCCGCAACACTACGGCATCGGCATCAAGGAAATCTGGGAAATCCCGGCCGACAAGCACCAGCAAGGCCTGGTCATGCACACCACCGGCTGGCCACTGGCCGAGAATGGCGCCGCTGGCGGCTCGTTCCTGTACCACATCGAGGACAACCAGGTTTCCATCGGCCTGATTACCGACCTGTGCTACGACAACCCCTACCTGTCGCCGTTTGAGGAATTCCAGCGCTACAAAACCCACCCCGAGGTCGCCAAGTTCCTCGACGGCGGCAAACGTCTCAGCTATGGCGCGCGCGCCATTGCCAAGGGCGGCCTGCAATCGTTGCCGAAGATGACCTTCCCCGGCGGCCTGCTGATCGGCTGTGATGCCGGCACGCTGAACTTTGCCAAGATCAAGGGCAGCCACACGGCGATGAAATCCGGCCTGCTGGCGGCCGAGGTGGTACACAAGGCGCTGACCCAGGACAACAAGAGCGGTGAAGAGCTGGCTGAATACACGGCTGCATTTGAAGGCTCCTGGCTGTATGAAGAGCTGTATGCCCAGCGCAACTTCGGCCCGGCCCAGCACAAATGGGGCAACCTGATCGGCTCGGCCTACAGCTTTGTCGACCTGAATATCTTCAACGGCAAGCTGCCATGGACCCTGCGTGACCCGAAGCCGGACCACGAGCAGATGAAACCGGCCAAACAATGCCAGAAGATTGTCTATCCAAAACCGGATAACAAGCTGAGCTTCGATCGCCTGTCCTCGGTGTTTTTGTCCAACACCAACCACGAGGAAAACCAGCCCTGCCACCTGACGCTGAAAGACGCCGACGTGCCGCTGAAGCATAACCTGCCGATGTACGACGAACCGGCCCAGCGTTACTGCCCGGCTGGCGTATACGAGATCCTGGAGGATGCCGACGGCAACCCGAAATTCCAGATCAACGCACAGAACTGCGTACACTGCAAAACCTGTGATATCAAGGACCCGACCCAGAATATCGTCTGGGTAACACCGGAAGGTGCCGGCGGCCCTAACTATCCGAATATGTGAAGCTTATTGACCAGGCGCCGCAAGGCGCCTTTTTTTATGCCTGCTTTCAAGCCGGATCGTTATGGCAGCCCCTGTACCGGCCTTTCGGCAACGGATTGTCAATGCAGCACCCGGCCCGGCAGCGGCGCTACAAACGGCAGGTTCAAATAACGCTGGAAGAATGGCGCGTGGCTGTTTGGATCCAGCAGCACATGGGCGCAGTCGCTGAGCCCCTCTTCGCCCTGGCGGGCATGCTGCACCTGCAGCAAGCGCCAGGCCAGCGCCAGTGCACAGTCGGCCTTGTCGGCCTCACCCAGGTGGCGCAAGGTGTTGGCCAGATACAATGCCGCCAGCGTCAGCCGTAACGGGCTGTCATCATTAACCCGCAAACTGTGGCAGGCCAGGTCGAACGCACAGCCCAGCCAGGCGCTGGCCTCGCGCCAGTCGCCCAGCTCGTAATGCACAGCTCCCTGGTGCAGCCATTGCTGCCAGATCGCAGATTGTTTGTCGGCGGCCAGCTGCAGCAGCTGGCGACGGTGGGTGGCACAGAGAAAATGCATGGCGGATCTCCTTTACAGGTGTTCCGCCAAGCGTATTTTAAATGAGAATGATTATCAACCGTATTTTTTGTTTATGCCGGCTTTTTGCCATAACGCAGCATCATTAACGCCGGCGCCACCAGGAAGTCCGCCACAAACGCCAGCACAATGCAGCTGGCTGTCAGCAGGCCGAAATTGTCCATGTTTTCCAGGCCGGACAGGACATAGGTCATAAACCCGAAAAACAGCACGATGGTGGTAATCATCAATGCCTTGCCGGTCGACAGCAGGGTTTGCTCGATAGCCCTGGCGGCATCTCCATGCTTGCCATAAAAGCTTTTGAAACCGTGCATAAAATGTACGGTGTCATCGACACACAGGCCAAGTGCAACCGAGCCAACCAGCACGGTAAACACATCCAGCGGCAGTCCGATCAGCACCATGTAGGACAATACCAGCATAATCGGCAGCAGGTTCGGGATCATGCTCAACAGGCCGTCAACCAGGCTGCGCAGGAACAGGATCATCATCAGCGAGATCGCCACCGCCGCCACCAGGTAACTTTGTGCAGCCGAGATAATCATGGCACTGAACATCTTGGCAAAAATCGGGATCACGCCAGTCACATGCATGCGGTAGTCATCGCCCAGATGGCGTTGATAACCCTGCTCCAGTTCAATCAAAAAATCACTGAACAGCACGGCATCCGCCCACGGCACAATCAGGGTAATACGGGTTTTGCGGAACTGGCGATCGGTATAGGCATACAGGTCGTCCGCCTTGTCCATTTCGATCAGCAGCAGCTCCTGGGCAATCAATTCACGATCGTCCGGTATCACATAGGCGTCAGGCGAGTTGCCGTTAAACGCCTGGTTGGTTTCGCGCACCAGGTTGGTAATGCTGTTGACAGACAAAATCGGTATGCCATTCAACTGGCCGCCTTCCAGGGTTTTCAGCCAGTTATCCATGCGCTGCAGAAATTCCGGGCTGACCACACCTTGCGCCTCGCCGGTATCAATCACAATTTCAACCGGCATCGAGCCGGTAATGGTGGCCTCGATGGTTTTGATGGCGCGCTTGACCGGCACCGAATCCTCAAACCATTCCAGTGAATCCTGCGAGAACTGGATATTCGGCACAATAAACGCGGCAACAGTCATCAGCACAACGGCCACAGCGACAATCGGCTTCGGGTAGGTGGTGGAAAGGTGGACACAGCCTTTGGTGAAGCGATACAACAGGCTGCCGGTTTTTACCACATCATCGCCGGTGTAGGGTTTGCGTTTTACCGGGCTTAACTGCAGCAACACCGGCAAGCCAAGCAGGGTAATGGCGAAGGCCAGCAGCGAACCCAGCGCCGCAAACAGGCCCAGCCCGGCAATCGGCAGGATATCGGAAAAGGCGAAGGTAATCAGGCCGGCGGCGGTGGTCAGGCTGGTAAACAACACCGGCATGCCGACATGGTTCAGCGCATACAGGATGGACGATTTTTTGCTGTGGCCCATATCATAGTGGTGGAAAAAACCGTTCAGCATATGCACCGAATGGCCGATCGATACCGCCAGCAGGAAGGACGGCACAATCGACGTGGTGACCTGCATCGGATAACCCAGCACCGGCATCAGCGAGATGGTGCTGACAATGCCGATCCCCATCACCACAATCGGCATGATGACCCCGGCCAGGCGCCGGAACAGTGTCCACAGCACAATCACGATCATGGTCAGTGCCACCACGGTGAAGGTGGTGAAATCCTGCTGGATGATCACACTCATGTACGAGCCGCTGGCCGGGGTGCCGCCAACATGAATTTCGGCATTGTCACCAAATTGCGGCCGGTATTTTTCTGCCAGTGCCAGAATCTCGTTATAGGCATGGAACATCTCGGCATCGGCGAGGTTATGGAAACCGTCACTGCCGTCGGCATTTTTTACCGGCACATAGGGCACCAGTTTCACCAGCAAGGCGACCGCATCCTCGGCCTCGTTGATCAGCCGGCCATAATAAATGGTTTTGCCACGAATACGCTGTTCCAGCTGTTGCAGGTCCTGCCCGGTTTCCGGCATGGTTTGCAGCAGGTCTTCGGCAATCAGGTCGTCACCATCCCCATATATGCTGCGCACATTGACCAGCGATTCCACCGACTGCAAAAAACTGACCGAACGCTGCAAATCCTCATGAAACGCTTTCAGTGTATGCAGGTAATCGAGCGTCAGCACCGGCTCGCCGGTGATAGCCACAACAAAAAACTCATCACGGCCGAACTCGCGGCGGAAGGCGTTGTAATCCAGAATTGCCCTGGAATCATCCTGCAGAAAGCGCTCAATGCTGGTATCAATCTCCAGCCGTGGCAACTGCATGACCAGCACCATCAGCTCAAGCAACAGAATGGCCAGCGCGGTTTTTGGCCAGGCCAGCATCAATCGGCCCAGACGCACAAACATATTCGGATGGGACATGGTTGGTTTCCCTTCAGGGTGGCAAGGTTGGCGAAATTATCACAGATCGGCATTACAAAAACGATACTAACCGTTTTGTAACTGATCAAAACAGCGTTTTTTGTGACCGATTCGCTGGCGTTGTCACAACACCGGGACTAAGCTGAGAACGCCTGCAGACAAGTGACTGTCACAGGCACAACTCACAGAAAAGGAGCATTCAATGAAACGTTTTGCCTTTACCCATGGCGAGCAGATCGCCAGCGACCAGCAACTGGCTTCCCAACTCTCGCGACTGCAGTATCTGGGCCTGACCCAGGCACGCCAGTTCGGCTGGACGGCACAATCGGTGCGTTACAGCAATGGCAACGACTTTACCGTTTGCCTGCGCAACCCGCTCAACAACCAGACGCTGGAACTGCTGGAAGACGGCACCCTGAAAGAACCGGCCTATGTGCTGAAACACAAGCACCAGCCCGAACCACGTTGAACGGCACGCCTCAGGCGTGCTGGCGCAGTTCGGTTTTCAGGATCTTGCCGGCAGCATTGACCGGCATCGCATCAATAAACACCACAGAACGCGGTATCTTGTAGTTGGCCAGCTGCTGTTTGCAGAAGGCCAGCACCTCCGTCTCACTCAGCGCACTGCCCGGCTTTTTCACAAGAAACGCCTTGCCAACCTCTCCCATGCGCTCATCGGCCACACCAATCACGGCCGCCTGCACCACATCATCGATGGCCGCCAGTGCATTCTCGATTTCCGCCGGGTACACATTAAAACCGCCGGAGATATACATGTCCTTGATGCGATCGGTAATCTTCAGGTAACCGTTGGCATCCATCACGCCAACATCACCGGTTTTCAGCCAGCCATCAGCGGTAATCGCCTCGCGCGTGGCCTGGTCATTGTCAAAATACCCTTTCATCACGTTATAGCCGCGCACCCAGATTTCCCCGGCCTCACCGCGCGCCACGTCATTGCCGTCACCGTCAACACATTTCACTTCCACGCCATCCATTGCCCGGCCGGAGGTGGTGGCGATAATTTCAGCATCATCCTCGGGCCGGCAAATTGACACAAAGCCGCAGGTTTCGGTCAGCCCGTAGGCGGTAACCACGGTTTTGAAACCCAGCACGCTGCGCATTTTCTTCACCAGTTCAACCGGCACTGCAGCCGCACCGGTCACCGCCAGACGCAGGCTGGACAGGTCAAATTGCTCACGGGCAGGATGCGCCAGGATTGACTGGTAAATGGTTGGCGGCCCCGGCAGCATCGAGATCCGGTCTGCGGCAATCTGCGCCAGCACTTTATCCAGGTCAAAACTCAGCACCGGGAAAATCGTCGCACCTTTCACCAGGGCTGCCAGCCAGCCGGCCTTGTAACCAAAGGAATGAAAAAACGGGTTGATGATCAAGTAGTTGTCATCCTGTTGCAGGCCAACCGTATTGGCCCAGGTATCCACCACGCGGATATTTTGCGCATGGGCACACATCACGCCTTTCGGCTTGCCGGTGGTGCCGGAGGTGAACAGCATGTCCATGATGTCATCGGCGCCGACCGCTGCTGCCGCCGCTTCCACCTCGGCCTGGCTGATTGCATCACCCTGCTGCAAAAACGCCTGCCAGGCCTGCAGGCCTTCACCTTCGCCCTGCAGCAGAATGGTCGCCTCCAGCTGCGCCAGCACTTCACCGGCCAGCAGCTCCGGGTAACGGATCATGGTGGTCGGGCTGGCAGCAAATTCTGCTACCGTCAGCAGCAGGCGTGCGCCACTGCGATTGATAATATCGGCCGCTTCGGCCCCTTTCATGCGGGTATTCAGCGGCACCAGCACCGCGCCAATGCTTTCCAGGCCCAGCGTCGCCACAATCCACTCACTGATGTTCGGTGCCCAGATGGCAATACGATCGCCCTTGTTAATGCCGGCAGCCAGAAACGCACGGGCTGCCTGCCAGCGCAAATCATCCAGTTGCCGGTAGCTGATCTGGCGATCGCCTTCACGGATCGCCGGCTTGTCGCCGAAGCGGGCGACGATCTGTTGCAGCAGCTGCGGTACTGTCTGGCTGATGGTCTGCATTGTTCTGCCCTTTGCTGGTTCAAAAGGCGCCTATGGTAGAAACTCTGTGCGGCCAGCGCAAGATGCAGCTGCGGCAACCTTGCCTTTGCCGGCAAAGCGTTATAACGTCCCGCCGGAACCATAACAGGCCGGGAGAACACCATGAGCCAACGCTTTACCTGGGGCTGGATGCAAGTACTGGTTGCCTTTCTGATCCAGAGCGTCAGCTCCGGCGCGCTGATGTATTCCTACAGCGTGATTGCCGTGCCGTTCAACGACACCTTCCAGCCCAGCCGCATGGTGCTGATGCTGGGCATCCCGGCAATGATGCTGGTCAGCGGCCTGGTCTCACCGTTTCTGGGAGCCAGCATCGACAAAAAGCCACTGCGCGGCCTGCTCACTTTTGCCCTGGCCGCCACTGCCGGCGGTTTTGTGCTGTTGTCGATGGTAACGGCGATGTGGCAGGTGCCGCTGATTTATGCCGCGCTGATGGCCTTTGGCCTGTCACTGCTGGGGCCACTGTCGGCCTCCACTTTGGTATCGCGCTGGTTTCTGCGCCGCCGTGGCATGGCGCTGGGCATTGCCGCGATGGGCACCTCGTTTGGCGGCTTTCTTTATCCGCAACTGATCCAGGCCGTCAGTGATGCGCTGGAGTGGCGCAGTGCCTTGCGGGTAATGGGCCTGACCATCGGCCTGCTGATCATTCCGGTATGGCTGCTGACGGTCGATCACCCGCGCAAAAAAGGCCTGGACCCTGACGGCAAACCGTTGCTGGCCACCGCCGGCGACATGCCGCAAGGTGAATACAACAGCACCGGCGCGGTCATCCGGGTGCCGGCTTTCTGGGCCATTGCGCTGATTGTCGGCGTGATGTTTGCAGCGTTTACCGCTGTGCTCGGCAACCTGAGCCCGTTTGTGCTGGATAGCGGCCTGAGCGCCGAGCAAGGCGCGCGCATGATTGCGATGATTGCGTTGATGGCGATTCCGGGCACCTTGTTGTTTGGCTGGCTGGCCGACAGGCTGGATACCCGCGCAGCAATGGCCCTGGTGGTTGCCTCGATTGCACTTGGCCTGCTGTGTTACATCGGCGCCAGTTATTTCTGGATCATGGCCGGCAGCGTGCTGATCGGTCTTGGCGGCGGTGGCATGATCCCGATCTGGAGCGCCCAGCTGGCCAATGCCTTTGGCCCGTGGAGCTACGGCCGGGTAATGGGCCTGATGAACCCGGTACTGATGCCGTTTAACCTGGCCGCCGCACCGCTGGCCGGGCGGG
>DATCSZ010000420.1:0-3467 GCA_036568205.1 Pseudomonadales bacterium | reverse complement strand
CCAGCCGATGACCGAAGGCCAGGGTTTGTTCACCGCCAATGGCCGGCCACGTCGCCAGGCAATCGCCGACCATTTCGCCAGCCTGTTGGCTGCCCTGTATTCCGATAACACAAACGATGAGGTAAGCAATGATGACTTTTTTTCAGCAATTGCAACAACAAACCCGTGATGAACAACAATACCTGCTGGACAGCCCGCTGATCGGCCGGGCACTGGCTGGCGCCATGACACTGGACGAATACCGCGCCTTCCTGATCCAGGCCTATCACCATGTTCGGCATACCACCCCGCTGCTGATGGCCGTCGGCTCGCGCATCAGCCATGAACAGGAATGGCTGCGCGAGGCCGTTGCCGAATATATCGAGGAGGAGCTGGGCCACCAGGAATGGGTGCTCAACGACATTGCTGCCTGCGGACTGGACAAGGAGAAAGTGCGTAACAGCCAGCCTGACATGGCCTGCGAACTGATGATCAGCTATGCCTGGGATACGGTACAGCGTGTCAATCCGCTGGGATTTTTTGGCATGGTGCATGTCCTGGAAGGCACCAGCATCCGCGTCGCTGACCAGGCCGCCGATGCCATCCAGCACAGCTTGCAACTGCCCGACCGTGCGTTCAGCTACCTGCGCTCGCATGGTGCGCTGGACCAGCAGCATGTGCAGTTTTTTGCCTCGCTGATGAATCGCATTGACCAGCCGGCCGACCAGCAACAGATTGTGCATTGCGCCCGGCGGTTTTACCTGCTGTACGGCAATATTTTTCGCACCCTGTCCACCGATAACATTGCACAACTGCAACAGGCCGCCTGAGGAGGCAACATGAAACTGCAAGACAAAACCATTCTGCTGACCGGCGCTTCCGGTGGCATTGGCCAGGCCCTGGCAAGCACCCTGGCCAGTCGTGGCGCCCGGCTGATTCTCACCGGCCGAAACTACCCGGCACTGGATGCGTTGAGACAGCAGCTGCCTGGCCAGCATGACTGTGTCAGCGCCGACCTCTGCCAGGCCAGCGACCGCCAGCGACTGCTGGCGCATTGCCGGCAATCAGGCGGTATCGACATGTTGATCAATAACGCTGGCTGCAGTCACTTTTCCCTGTTCACCCAACAGTCTGACGCTGATATCGAGGCGCAGCTGGCTACCAACCTGCTGGCTCCGATGCAGTTGAGCCGGCTGTTGCTGCCACTGCTGGCCGAACGGCCCGAGGCAATGATTGTCAACATCGGATCGACCTTTGGCAGCATTGGCCACACCGGCTTTGCCGGTTACTGTGCCGGCAAATTCGGCTTGCGCGGTTTTTCTGAAGCCTTGCGGCGTGAGCTGGCCGACAGCACTATCCGTGTGCTGTACGCTGCCCCGCGCGCCACCGATACCGCCATCAACAGCCAGCAGCTGGTAGCATTGAACCGGCGCCTTGGCAACCGCATGGATTCACCGTCGGTGGTTGCTGCTGCGGTGTGCCGGGCCATTGAAAAAGAACGACGCCAGTTGTTTATCGGCTGGCCGGAAAAAGTCTTTGTCCGCCTGAACGCCATATGGCCAACGCTGGTTGATGCAGCATTGCGCAAAAAACTGGCGCTGATCAAACGGTATGCCTAAAGCGGTCTGCTATACTGCCCGGCAATTACAGACACAGGTTGCCTGTCATGCAAATCCTTCTGGTTGAAGACGATTACGCGCTGGCGCAAGGCCTGCAACAGGCACTGCAGGATGAAGGCTTTGTGGTGAACAGTGTCGCCAGCGGCGAGGCAGCCATCTATCTGGTGCAAAACGAAACGCCGGACATGCTGATCCTGGATATCGGCCTGCCGGATATCAGCGGCCTGGCGGTATTGCAAAAGATCCGCCCCGGCCATCCGGCCCTGCCGGTGCTGCTGCTGACGGCCCGCGACCGTGTGGAAGACAAGGTGCTGGGACTGGACAGCGGTGCCGATGATTACCTCAGCAAACCGTTTGATGTCAACGAGCTGGTGGCCCGCATCCGTGCCGTGGAACGACGGCTTGGTGGTGCCAGCGGCAACCAGTTGACGATCGGCCCGGTGACACTGGACAGCCGCGCCCAGACCGTGCAACTGGACGGCCAGCCGCTGGAATTGTCGCGTCGGGAATTCATGTTGTTAAAAGTGATGATGGAAAACAGCGGCCGCATCCTGTCACGGGAAAAGCTCGAAGCCCGGCTGTACCAGTGGAATGATGACATCAGCAGCAACGCAGTTGAGGTACACATCCATCACCTGCGCAAAAAACTGCCGACAAATTTTATCAAAACCGTTCGCGGCGTCGGCTATACGGTACGCAAGGCATGAGGTCAATCCGCCGCTTTCTGGTCATTGTGTTGCTGGCCAGCATTACCCTGTTCAACTTTGTTGCAGCGATACGCGGCTACCATACCGGCATGGACGAAAGCAGCCGCCTGTTTGATGCCCAGCTGGCCACCATGGCCACAGTGATCAGCCAGATGGATGTTACCCGGCTGGAACCGGTCAGCCTGCCGGCGCTCGGTGACCTGGCCATCCAGGTCTATTCTGCCGACCGGCAACTGCTGTATCGCAGTGGCAATGCGCCTGCCGAAGCATTGAGCAGTTTCAGCAGCGGCTTTTCTTATGCCGGTTTTTCCAGCCGTCATTGGCGCAGTTACTGCCTGCTGAGTGACGACCGGCAACACTGGATCATGGTCGCCGAGCGCATGGACAACCGTTACCGGATTGCCGAAAGCATTGTGCTGAAAACCCTGTTCCCGATTATCGTCGGCCTGCCGGTCATTGGCCTGCTGATCTGGCTGATTGTGGGCAGCGGCCTGCAGCCGCTGTATAACCTGGCCAGCCAGCTGGGCAACAAAAAACCGGGCGATCTCAGCATGCTGGACAATGCCGACACTCCCGTTGAACTCACCCGGCTGACGTCCTCAATCAACGCCCTGCTGCAGCGGCTGGCCAATTCTGTCAGCCGCGAACGGCGTTTTTCCGGCGATGCGGCCCATGAATTGCGTACCCCGCTCAGTGTGCTGAAAACCCAGGTTTACAACCTGCAGAAAAAATGGCCGGCCGATGACCCGGCCATTGCCGGTATCAATGCCAGCCTGGATCGCATGACCCACCTGATTGAGCAGCTGCTGATCCTGTACCGCACCACACCGGAACAGTTCATGGCCTGTTTTGCTGATGTTGACCTGTATACGCAGGCCCAGCAGGTGATTGCCAGTCTGTATGACACCATCGAGCAAAAACATCAGCATATCGAGCTGATTGGCGACCAATCCCGGCTGGTCGGCGACGAATTTGCCCTGACCGCACTGCTAAAAAACCTGGTCGACAATGCCAGCAAGTACACACCCGCGCATGGCCATATTCGCGTCAGCCTGACTGACCTGCCCGACCGTGTGCACCTAGTGGTTGAAGACAGTGGTCCCGGCATTGATCCTGCCCTGCACCAGCGGGTGTTCGAACGTTTTTACCGCGTCAATGGTGA
>DATCSZ010000419.1:0-31741 GCA_036568205.1 Pseudomonadales bacterium | reverse complement strand
TTCCTCATGCATCATGGCAATCTCGCCGGTAATGCGCACGTCAACGCCGTCGTTACTGTCCACGGCATCGATGATTGCACGGATATCCTCCATCATTGCCTTGTTAGGCAATTTTTCACTGAACGCCGGCGCGCGCTTGACACTGATAAGCTGGTAATGCATATCGGCCGTATCGAGTGGCGCCAGCTTCTGTACCAGATGAAAACTGCCCGGATTTCCACTGCGACCAAGCTGCTCAACCGCCTCATTGAACGCACCAAACTGATAGACCAGCTCCGGCATGATCACCTGCATGTCTGCCGCATCGCGGTATTGCTGGCGCAAATAGTCCAGCAGATTTGCCAGGCTTGGCTCGCGGTACATTACCGCCAGGCGCGGCACACTGTCAGCCACCTTGTCAGATAATTGCCGCACACCTTCGGTCGGCAGGCTGTACAGCGCATGATCGGTAAAAAACTCGTCAAACACCGGAGCAAACACATCATCAAACTTGCCACTGCGCTGCAAGGCATGATAGATGGTTTCGGCATGCCGGAATGTTTGTTCTGCTGAAACTCCGGAAACCACAACCACGGCGGTTTTCTGATAATCCGGGAACATCCGGATATATTCCTGGTTATAACGATGCCAGCGGTTTTGTTCGGATGGTTTCAGCAGGCGGTCAAGATCAGAATCTATGGCAAAATTCTCACTGGCGTACAGCGAAGCACCCGCTGCCAGCACGGCCATCAGCACCAGCACCAGCCTGGCATGCCGCTCTACCATCATCACCCAGGTGCACAAAAAGGGCGTCAGCATTTTTTTCATTGTTATAACGTCATCTGTTTATCCATCCGCGCAAAACGATGGATCGGGTTAAGCATCAATTAGTGTTATTATTCGCCAGCCACACGACCGGCTTGTGCGGCCAGTGTAAACTCAACATCGGTATTCTGTTCGGCCAGCATTAACTGGCCCACAACCTCATCAATACTGCGTCCGGCATAGAGAATATCGTACATGCCATTCACCAGCGGCATATAAATATTCAGTGACTGCGCTTTTTGCTTGACCAGCTGCAGGGTATTCACCCCTTCCGCCACTTGCCCCAGCTCGGCAACCACGTCCTTCAGTGGCCGGCCCTGCCCAAGTTCATAACCAACACGGTAATTGCGGCTCAGCGGTGACATACAGGTGACAATCAGGTCACCCACCCCTGACAAGCCCAGAAATGTCATCGGGTCAGCACCCAGACGCACGGCAAAACGGCTCATTTCAGCCAGGCTTCTGGTTAACAGCATGCCAATGGTATTCTGGCCACAACCCAGTGCAGCCGCCATGCCACACATGATGGCATAGCAGTTTTTCAATGCGCCACCCAGCTCAACACCAAACATGTCACCACTGGCGTAGACACGGAAATAGGAGGAATGCAGGAGTTGCTGGACATCTTCCACCAGCACCGGATCAGCGCTGGCAACAACACTGGCAGTCAACTGGCGTTCAACAATTTCCCTGGCCAGGTTCGGGCCACTCATGACAGCCAGCGGGTGGCCGGGCAGCTCTTCCGCCAGCACCTGGCTCATCAAAAAAAAGCTGTCCGGCTCAATGCCTTTGGTCAGGCTGATCAAGGCTGTATCCGGACGAATGCAGTGACCCAGCTGGCGCGCCACCTTGCGACACGACGAGCTGGGCACGGCAACAAACACATAGCGTGCATCACGCACGGCATCTTCCAGCCGTGTGGTGGCATGCAATTGCGGATTCAGGCTGAAATCTGGGAAATAACGTGGATTGACATGCCGACTATTGATCGCATCCGCCTGTTCAGCATTGCGCAACCACAGGCAAACCTCATGCTGGTTGTCAGCCAGCATATTGGCAACGGCAGTACCAAAACTGCCCCCGCCCAGTACAGCAACCCGGCTTTTTGCCTGCATCGTTTACCCTTGTTTGCAAAAAGGCAATTGTAGCACGTTGCCGACAGTGAGCCACCGCCCGGCGAATGATAAAGCACACCTGTACTGTTCAGTAAGCTGCTTTCATCACATCAATGCCTTTTTGCAGACAGGCCCGCCATTGCGGTTCCAGCTCCGGCACATATTCCTTGTCCAGCTCTTTGACTGTCTCAACCAGACAGTCAATCCAGATCGAATACAGCGCCGGGTCAATCGCCATTTTCTCGCGGCTGTGGGATTCTGCCAGGCGCCTGACTGCCATTTTGCCCATGGTTTTGCCACTGGCATACTCCAGCAGCATCAGCAGGCCGTGGGTAAACAACTGCTGCTGTTTGTCAAAATCCGTATTGGCGAATAGCGTCTTGATACGACCATCAGCCGCCAGAAGCTTCTGGTAAAAAAGCCCGGCAAGATTGCCATGCCTTACCCGGTTAAAACTGGCCATGACGTCGCCCATAATACACCTCGACAGTTTACATATTTTTATATTATAAGTTACTACTTTATCAGCCTATTGCAATACCGTTGAAGCAGCACCAGCGACCTCATGTCAAAAACAAAAAAGGCCGCTTGCGCGGCCCTCCCATGGCGGTTGGCAAATGCTGCCTTACCAGCCAGTCACTTCCTTCAGGGCGTCGCCGATTTGTGCCAGCGAGCGCACGGTCTTGACACCGGCATCTTCCAAGGCAGCAAATTTCTCGTCTGCCGTACCCTTGCCACCGGAGATGATTGCACCGGCGTGGCCCATACGCTTGCCTTTCGGTGCAGTCACACCGGCAATATAAGATACCACCGGCTTGGTGACATTGGCCTTGATAAAGGCTGCAGCTTCCTCTTCCGCACTGCCACCGATCTCGCCGATCATCACAATCGCTTCGGTCTGCGGATCATCCTGGAACATTTTCAGGATATCAATGAAGTTGGAACCTGGAATCGGGTCACCGCCGATACCGACACAGGTAGACTGGCCAAAACCGTAATCGGTAGTCTGCTTGACAGCCTCATAGGTCAGTGTACCGGAACGCGATACAATACCAACCTTGCCTGGCAGGTGGATATGACCTGGCATGATGCCGATCTTGCACTCGCCAGGAGTGATGACACCCGGGCAGTTTGGACCGATCAGGCGCACACCCAGCTCGTCACACTTGACCTTGACAGTCAGCATGTCCAGCGTCGGGATGCCTTCTGTGATACAGACGATCAGCTTGATGCCCGCATTGGCCGCTTCCAGGATGGAATCCTTGCAGAATGGTGCCGGCACGTAAATGACTGAGGCTTCCGCACCGGTAGCTTCAACCGCTTCACGCACGGTATTGAATACCGGCAGACCCAGGTGCTCGGTACCGCCCTTGCCAGGCGTTACACCGCCAACCATTTTGGTACCGTAGGCAATCGCCTGCTCGGAGTGGAAGGTACCCTGGCCACCGGTAAAGCCCTGACAGATCACTTTAGTGTCTTTATTGATCAGAATAGCCATGATTATTTGCCCCCCGCTGCTTTGACGGCTTGCTGAGCAGCATCTGTTAAACTTTCAGCCGCGATGATGTCGAGACCCGATTCGGCCAGCACCTTTTTGCCCAGGTCAGCATTGGTGCCTTCCAGACGGACAACCACAGGCACATTCACGCCCACCTCTTTCACCGCGCCGATGATGCCTTCGGCAATCATGTCGCAACGTACGATACCGCCAAATATGTTGACCAGTACCGCCTTGACGTTTTTGTCAGACAGAATGATCTTGAATGCCTCGGCAACACGCTGCTTGGTGGCACCGCCGCCCACGTCCAGGAAGTTGGCAGGGAAACCGCCGTGCAGGGCAACAATATCCATGGTTCCCATCGCCAGACCAGCACCGTTAACCATACAGCCGATATTGCCATCCAGTGCCACGTAGTTCAGTTCCCAGGCAGCAGCTTCAGCCTCACGGGCATCTTCCTGCGATGGATCGTTCATCGCCTGCAGGTCCTTGTGACGGTACAAGGCATTGCCATCGACACCAATCTTGGCATCCAGGCAGTGCAGGTTGCCATCGGTCTTGATGACCAGCGGGTTGATTTCGATCAACGCCAGGTCCTTGTCCAGGAACAGCTGGGCCAAGCCCATAAAGATGTTGGTAAACTGCTTGACCTGGTCACCTTTCAGGCCCAGCTTGAACGCCAGTTCACGACCCTGGAACGGCTGCGGGCCGGTCAGCGGATCGATAGTGGCCTTGAGAATTTTTTCCGGGGTTTCTTCAGCAACTTTCTCGATTTCCACACCGCCTTCGGTTGACGCCATAAACACCACACGGCGGGTGGAACGATCAACTACGGCACCCAGATACAGCTCGTCGGCGATATCCGTGCAGGATTCAACCAGAATCTTGGAAACCGGCTGGCCATTTTCATCTGTCTGGTAGGTTACCAGGTTCTTGCCCAGCCATTTCTCGGCAAATGCACGGGCTTCTTCTGCTGAATCCACCAGCTTGACGCCACCCGCCTTGCCGCGACCACCGGCGTGCACCTGGGCTTTTACCACCCACTTGTCGCCACCGATTTTCTGTGTTGCTTCTGCTGCTTCATCAGGGGTATCGCAAGCGATACCCTTGGAAACGGGCAGACCGTACTGAGCAAACAGCTGTTTGCCTTGATACTCATGAAGATTCATGCTGTCCTACCGTATTGAATGGCATGCAATGATGCCCGTGATTGAATGGCCGGCAAACCCGGCCCCCCAAGTAACAGATACCAGTCTGTTGTGCTGCGCCAGATAGTCGCTGCGCAGCAGGACAAAAAAATGGCGCCGTTTTGTGGGCGCCAATTGTCTTCGATTTTGCGATTTGTCGCAAATTTATTTACGTTTTTTCCGGTTGGCCATATGGATGGCATGACCGTTGACAGCCAGTGCCGCCTCATGCAGCGCCTCGGATACAGTCGGGTGGCCAAACATCGTCAAGCCAAGATCCTCGGCACTGGCACCAAATTCCATCGCAATCACCACCTGCTGGGCAAGGTCAGCAGCGCTAGGACCGATAATGTGGCAACCCAGAATACGATCGGTCTTGCTGTCTGCCAGGATTTTCACCATGCCATCACTGTCACTGCCAGCCAATGCACGGCCATTGGCGACAAAAGGGCATACACCGACATTGTATTCCACGCCATCGGCCTTGAGCTGCTCCTCGTTCCTGCCAACCATGGCCACTTCCGGGTGGGTATAAATCACGGATGGAATGGTATCGTAATTCACCTGGGTTTTCTGGCCGGCAATACGTTCTGCCACCATCACCCCCTCTTCCATTGCCTTATGGGCCAGCATTGGCCCGCGCACAATATCGCCAACCGCATATACACCGGGTGCATCGGTAGCGCAGTAATCATTGACAAAAATAAAACCGCGTTCATCCAGATTGACACCACTGTCTGCCGCCAGCAAATTGGCGGTCACCGGCTTGCGACCCACCGCAACGATCAGCTTGTCGAACACTTCCTGTTTGTCACCATCCTTGTCGGTATAACTGACCGTCACTTTTGCCGCCTTGCCTTTTTTCACCTCGGTAGCCGACACCTTGGTACCGAGACGGATATCCAGCCCCTGCTTTTTCAGCAGTTTTTGCGCCTCTTTGGCAATCTGGCGGTCAACCATTGGCAGGAAATCCTCCATCGCCTCCAGCACCACCACCTCGGCACCAAGACGTGACCATACCGATCCCAGCTCAAGGCCGATCACACCGGCACCGATCACACCCAGGCGCTTGGGTACGGCGGTAAAGGCCAGCGCACCGGTTGAATCAACAATAACATTATCAGTAAGTGGCGCCGGTGGAATCTGCACCGGCACAGAACCTGTTGCCAGAATCACATGCTCGGCCTGATGGACAGTCTGGGCACCACCGGCATCCGTGACCTCCACTTTTTTGCTGGCCAGCAGCCTGCCTGCGCCCTTGATGGCAGTCACACCATTGGCCTTGAACAGGCCGGCAATGCCACCGGTCAACTGGGCAACCACCTTTTGCTTGCGCTGTTGCATTTTCGCCACATCGATGGCAACTGCGCCAACGCTGATGCCATGCTCGTCAAAATGGCTTTTCGCCTCGACATAGCGGTGTGAGGAATCCAGCAGCGCCTTGGATGGAATACAGCCAACATTCAGGCAGGTGCCCCCAAGCACCTGCTTGCCATCATCGTCCAGCCATTTTTCAACACAGGCCGTTTTCAGGCCCAGCTGGGCACAGCGGATCGCTGCAACATAGCCGCCGGGGCCGGCACCAATCACGATCACATCATATTGTTCAGACATTGTTTCACCTTTTCTTTGTTCAGTGGCGGTGCATCACACACGCCGGTAACAGGGTCAGACTGCCAGCAAAATACGCGCCGGGTCTTCCAGCAAATCCTTGATAGTGACCAGGAACTGCACCGCATCCCGACCATCGATCAGGCGATGGTCGTAGGAAAGGGCCAGGTACATCATTGGCAGGATTTTCACCTCACCGTTCACCGCCATTGGCCGATCCTGGATCTTGTGCATGCCAAGAATCGCTGATTGCGGCGGATTAAGGATCGGTGTCGACATCAGCGACCCAAACACCCCGCCATTGGTGATGGTAAAGGTTCCGCCCTGCATGTCGGCAATATCCAGTTTGCCATCACGGGCCTTCAGGCCAAATTCGCGGATTTTGTTTTCGATATCTGCCAGCGACAGATTGTCAGCATCGCGCAGAACCGGCACTACCAGTCCCTTGTCGGTTGATACGGCAACACCGATATCCTGATAGGCGTGGTAAACAATATCATTGCCGTCAATCGAGGCATTGATGACCGGATAACGCTTCAGTGCCTCGGTGGCAGCGCGCACAAAAAATGACATAAAGCCAAGCCGGCTGCCGTTATGGGTTTTCTCAAACAGGTCCTTGTAGCGGTTGCGCAGCTCCATCACCGGCTGCATGTTGACCTCATTGAATGTGGTCAGCATTGCCGTGTTCTGTGACGCATCCAGCAGACGCTCGGCAATGCGGGCACGCATGCGGGTCATCGGCACCCGTTTTTCAATCCGCTCGCCGGCAGCCGGCACAACTGCCGGCTCACTGGCTGCCGGCGGCACAACGGCTGCGGCAGCCGGTGCGGATGATGTTTTCTCGCCAATCAACCTGAGCACATCTTCCTTGGTGATCAGGCCATTCTTGCCGGAACCTTTTACCGTGGACACATCAATCGCGTTTTCTTCGGCCAGTTTGCGTGCCGCCGGACCCAGCAAAGGCTCACCGGCAGCGGCAGTAGCAGCCGGCCGTTGCGACACGGCAGCAGCGGCGACATCTGCCGCAGGCTCCGACCCGGCCTTGCCCTGACCCTCAACAAACAGCGCGATCACTTCATCACTGGCGACTGTTTCGCCCTCGCTCTTGAGAATCGATGACAGGCTGCCATCGGCCGGTGCCACAACCTCCAGCACCACCTTGTCGGTCTCAATATCGACAATCAGTTCATCGCGCTTGACGAATTCGCCTTCTTTTTTGTGCCAGGTGGCAATGGTGCCATCGGCAACGGATTCGGGAAACTGTGGTGCTTTGATTTCTATACTCATGACTGCCCCTTAACAGTGCCTTTCTTTTTCAGTACCGGTAATCCCAGTGCCCTGTTGATCAGTTTTTCCTGCTGGTGGATATGCAGTGCCATATAGCCGGCTGCCGGTGATGCCGAGGCAACCCGTCCGGCAAACTGCAGGAACAGTTCCGGATACACGGCATGAATGGAACGGTAGAAACGATGCTGGCTGTTATACCAGGCCCCCTGGTTGCGCGGCTCTTCCTGGCACCAACAGATTTCTTCCAGTGCCGGATAACGTTTCAGCACATCAATCAGGTAGGAATCCGGGAACGGGTACAGTTGCTCGATACGGATAATCGCCACATGCGCAAGGCCTTCACTGTCTCGTTTTTCCAGCAAATCGTAGTATACCTTGCCACTGCACATGACCAGCCGTTTCACCTGGCTGCGATCGATATTGCCATCGATTTCATCAATCACCGGCTGGAAACTGCCGCCTGACAGTTCATCCAGTGTGGAGGTGGCCAGCTTGTGGCGCAGCAGGCTCTTCGGCGTGAAGACCACCAGTGGCTTGCGCAGGTCACGCAGCATCTGGCGCCGCAACAGGTGAAAAATCTGTGCCGGCGTGGTAGGCACACAAACCTGGATATTATGCTCGGCACACAATTGCAGATAGCGCTCCAGCCGTGCAGAAGAGTGTTCCGGCCCCTGCCCTTCATAACCGTGCGGCAGCAGCATGGTCAGGCCGCACAGGCGTTGCCACTTGTGCTCACCACTGGTGATGAACTGGTCAATCACCACCTGGGCGCCATTGGCAAAATCACCGAACTGGGCCTCCCAGATCACCAGCGCATTCGGCGTAGTGGTGGCATAACCATACTCAAAGGCCAGCACCGCCTCCTCGGACAGGAAGGAATCATAAATGGTCATGCACGGCTGGCCATCAAAGCAGTGTTCCAGCGGCACATAGGTACTGGCATCTTTCTGGCTATGCAGCACTGCATGACGGTGCGAGAAAGTACCGCGGCCGACATCCTGGCCGGTAATGCGCACCGGAAAACCCTGATCCAGCAAGGTGGCATAGGCCAGTGTCTCGGCATAGCCCCAGTTGACCGGCATCGCACCGGCAGTCATCTTGCGACGATCCTCGATAATTTTGGCCACTTGCTTCTGCAGCACAAAACCTTCGGGAATATCGGTCAGCCGGCTGGCGAGTGCTTTCAGGCGCGCTGCATCAAACGTCGTATCACAGCCAAAATCGTACTGGTGGCCGATATAGCGACTCCAGTCAACAAACAATGCCGTGTTAGGTTCCCTGACCAGGCTTTTGGCCACATGCTGGCCGCTATCCAGCGCCGCCCGGTAATCTTCAACCAGCTGCTGCACCTGCGCCTCAGCGATAACATTGGCCGAGGTCAGCTTATGCGCATACAGGTCACGGGTCGAGGGATGACTGGCAATCGCTGCATACATCAAGGGTTGTGTACCGGACGGCTCATCGGCTTCGTTATGGCCACGACGGCGATAACACACCAGGTCAATCACCACGTCCTTCTTGAACTGCTGGCGATAATCAACCGCCAGCTGGGTGACAAACAGGACAGCTTCCGGGTCATCCGCATTAACGTGAAAAATCGGCGCCTGCACCATTTTGGCAATATCGGTGCTGTATTCCGTGGAGCGAGCATCTTCCAGCCGGCTGGTAGTAAAGCCGACCTGGTTATTGATCACGATATGAATGGTTCCACCGGTGCGGTAGGCACGGGTCTGGGACATCTGGAAAGTTTCCATCACCACACCCTGGCCGGCAAAGGCTGCATCGCCATGCATGATGATTGGCAGTACAAGCTCGCCGGTATTGTCGTTGCGCCGGTCCTGGCGGGCCCGGACCGAGCCCTCCGCCACTGGCGAGACAATTTCCAGATGCGAAGGGTTGAACGCCAGCGCCAGATGCACCTCGCCACCGGCTGTCATCACATTGGAGGAAAAACCCTGGTGGTATTTGACATCAGCCGAGCCCTTGTACTCGAAACGCCCTTCAAACTCATCGAACAGCTCGGCCGGATTTTTGCCCAGAATATTGACCAGCACATTCAGCCGGCCACGGTGGGCCATGCCAATAACGATTTCCTTGACCTTGTAGGAACCGGCACGCTGGATCATGCCATCCAGCATCGGGATCAGCGATTCGCCACCTTCCAGCCCGAAGCGTTTGGTGCCGGGATAACGGGAACCAAGGTACTTTTCCAGGCCTTCTGCCGCGGTCAGCCGCTCCAGCAAATGCAACCTGGCCTCGTCACTGTATACCGGCGCGGAACGGACACTGTCCATACGCTGCTGGATCCAGCGGCGCTGGTCAGTATCGACAATATGCATGAATTCGGCGCCGATGGTACGGCAGTACGTTTGCTCCAGCGCCTGATGGATTTCGCGCAGTGTCGCTTCAGGTTTGCCGATAAACAGGTGGCTGGTCTGGAAAACCGTATCATAATCCGCTTCTGATAAGCCATGAAAGCCCAGCTCCAGATCCCGCACCGGTTCACGCTTCATCAAGCCTAATGGATCTATCGAGGCGCGCTGATGGCCACGCTGGCGGTAGGCACTGATCATCTGGATCACGGCGACCTGCTTGCGCTCATAGTCGGTGGCCTGCCCGCCACGGGCATTGGCAGCTACCGGCCGCAACCGCGCTTTGCCAAGCAGCTCAAAGTGTTCCCTGACTGTGGAATGGGGGATATCTGTCTGGCCAGCTATAATCGGCAGCTGATTAAAATAGTCGCGCCAGGATTCAGGTACGGCGTTGGCATCAAGCAGATAGGCCTCGAACAGATCCTCAACATAGGCTGCATTGCCGCCGGAGATGTGCGATGTGCGCCACAGGCGCTCCATGGAGTTTTCTTGCATAGACCTGAACCTGCTGTCAAAACCTTGCCTTGTCAGGGACAAACGGGCGTTCTCCCAAGCACTTGGCAGTGTACCAGAGATAATGGGCAATTACCTGCCGGATTCCGTTTTTTTGCCGGCATTTTCCATGTCCGGCAGCGGAGAAACACTGTCAACCAACAGCTGCAGATTAAGCTCGCCACGAAAATCATTCACCTGCATCCGGTAGACCAGATGCACCTTGTCAACCGCAGGCATTTGCAGCCACGATGCATCGGCATTGAACCAGATTGCATCAACGGCAAGCGCGGGATTACCATCCAGGCTGACCGACATCTTGAGGTGCTTTTCAGCCACCACACGCTGGCGATGGAGAAAAAACACACCATCAAAACGCGGCTCCGGCATCTGTTGTCCCCACGGCAGCACATCACGCAGCACACTGGCGGTATACAGGTTGAGGTCTGTGGCTGCCACCTCACCATCACTTTCCAGCACCGCCTCAAACAAGCGACCGTCACAATCCGCCAGCTGGCCGGCAAACGCCTCAGCAAAAGCGGCCAGCTGATCCTGCGCCAGCGTCATGCCTGCCGCCATGGCATGACCACCAAACCTGTCCAGCAAACCGGGATGGCTGGCAGCTATGCTGTCCAGCACATCACGCAGGTGAATGCCGGGAATCGACCGGCCGGAGCCTTTCAGCTCACCCGCCTCCCCTGGCGCAAAGGCAATCACCGGCCGGTGATATTTCTCCTTTAACCGGGAGGCCACCAGCCCTACCACACCCTGGTGCCAGTCAGGATGAAAAAGGCACAGGCCACGCGGCAGGTCAGCCTCTTCCAGTGACATCTGCTCAACAATACCCAGTGCCTCCTGCTGCATCTGTCGCTCGATCTGGCGCCGGTCACGGTTGAAATCATCCAGCACACGTGCCAGCTCCAGCGCCAGATCTTCGGCATCGGTCATCAGCAGCATAATGCCCTGGCTCATGTCATCCAGCCTGCCGGCGGCATTAAGGCGCGGCCCCAGCACAAAACCAAGATCCGTACTGTTCAGCAACCGGTGATTTTTGCCGGCCACCTGCAACAGCTGGCGAATGCCGGGGCGCATATTGCCAGCGCGGATACGGCGAATACCCTGACTGACCAGTATCCGGTTATAGTCATCCAGCGGCACCACATCGGCCACCGTACCGAGCGCCACCAGATCCAGAAAATCGGCCAGGTTCGGCTCGACCAGGCCCTGTTCGGCAAACCAGTTATCGTCACGCAGGCGACGGCGCAGCGCCATCAGCAAATGGAATGCCACACCGACACCGGCCAGTGTCTTGGCAGGGAACGGGCAATCCGGCTGGTTGGGATTAAGAATGGCAATCGCCTCGGGCAGGGTTTCGCCAGGCAGATGGTGATCGGTAACAATCACATCCATACCCAGCGCATTGGCACGGGCCACACCGGCCTGGCTGGAAATGCCATTGTCCACCGTAATCAGCAGCTGCGGCTGCCGCCAGGCAAGGCTGTCGACAATGGCCGGGGACAAGCCATAGCCATAGACAAAACGATCAGGAACCTCAAAGGTGACATCGGCGAAACCCAGCGCGGCAAGACCCAGCATCATCAGTGCCGTACTGGTGGCACCATCGGCATCGTAATCGCCAACAATAATAATGCGTTGCCGGGCAACCAGCGCCTGTTGCAGACGCTTCACCGCCTTATCCATATCCTTGATAAGGAAGGGGTCCTGCAGGCGAGCCAGGCCATGATCCAGCTGCTCGGCACAGGTGATGCCGCGACTGGCCAGCACCCGCCTGACCAGCGGCGGCAGATCAGCAGGCAGCCTGGCAGGCTGCGGTGCCGGGCGACGGACAATGCGCGGCACAGCCATCGACACGCCGGCCCGCACTCAGGCGCTGATATGCTGCTGCATAAAATCGTGCACCTTGCTGATATCGTTATCCAGCACCGTGAAACGCTCCTCGCGCTGCATCAGGTCCTGCATATGATGAGGCAACGGTGCACTGCCAAGACCGGCCTTGACCACGGCATCGGCAAATTTGGCCGGATGGGCAGTCGCCAGTGTCACCATTGGAATATCCTTGCGCCGGCGCACCTGGCGGGCGGCCTCGACACCGATTGCCGAATGCGGATCCAGCAAATACTCCGACTCATCCCATACTGCTGCAATCGTGCGGCAGGTCTGTTCATCATCGACAGCATGGCTGTCAAACAATTCGCGGGCACCGGCAAATGCCGCAGCCGGCAACTGCACTGTCTCACTGTTACAGCGGCGCATAAAATCATCAACCACCGCACCGTCACGATCAAACAGGTCAAACAACAGGCGTTCGAAATTACTCGACACCATGATATCCATGCTCGGCGACAGGGTATGCACCAGCGCGTGCTTCTCGTACTGGTTACTGGCAATCACACGATGCAGAATGTCATTGCTGTTGGTGGCAACAATCAGCTGATTGACCGGCAAGCCCATCTTGTGCGCCAGATAGCCGGCAAAAATGTCACCAAAATTGCCGGTCGGCACGGAAAAGCCAATCTCGCGTGCCGGTGAACCCAGCGCTGCTGCCGCATAAAAGTAGTAGACAATCTGCGCCATGATGCGCGCCCAGTTGATCGAGTTGACCGCCACCAGCTGGCGACCGTCCGGCAGGAAGGACTGGTCGGCAAAGCTTTGCTTGACCATCGCCTGGCAATCATCAAAATTGCCGTGCAGGGCAATATTGTGGATATTATCGCCAAGGACTGTGGTCATCTGCCGGCGTTGCACCTCGGAAACCCGGTTGTGCGGATGCAGGATAAAAATATCGATATTCTTGCAGCGCCGGCATCCCTCAATCGCTGCCGAGCCGGTATCACCGGAGGTGGCACCCATGATCACCACCCGCTGCTGGCGTTTTTCCAGCACATAATCGAGCAGGCGCCCGAGCATCTGCAGGGCAAAATCCTTGAACGCCAGGGTTGGGCCATGGAACAGCTCCAGCACCCATTCGTTATGATCCAGTTGCACCAGCGGCGCTACTGCCGGGTGACGAAACCCGGCATAACAATCGTCGATCATCGCTTTCAGGTCGGCATCGGGTACCGCGCCATCAACAAACGGCTTCATGATCACAAAGGCCAGCTCGTTATAGGACATGCCGGCCATGGCGGCGATCTCGGCAGGGCTGAATGTCGGCAGCTGCTCCGGCACATACAGGCCACCATCAGGCGCCAGACCAGTCAGCATTACCTGTTCAAAATCCAGCGCAGGCGCCTTGCCGCGGGTGCTTATGTATTTCACTGTTGCTGCCTCTTGTCTATTTGAGTGATTCAACACGAATGCGGGTTACCGTGCCGTCAATCGCCTCCAGCGCCTCAACGGCTGACAGCGCCTGCTGCAGGGCCTTTTCCTTGACGACGTTGGTCAGGATGATCAGCGTGACATGATCGGCACCTTCAAGCGGCGGCTTCTGGATCATCGATTCGATACTGATGCCATTGTTACTGAGAATGCTGGCCACTGCGGACAACACACCCGGCTTGTCCAGCGCTGACATGCGCATGTAATAGGCCGTCTTGACTTCCGTGATCGGCAACACCGGCACCTCATCCATGCAGCCCGGATAAAACGCCAGCGCCGGCACCCGCTGGCAACTGTCAAGACCGATGGAACGGGCGATATCAACAATATCCGCCACCACCGAGGATGCCGTCGGCTCAGCACCGGCCCCGGGGCCATAATACAGTGTCGGGCCAACGGCATCGGATTTTACCAGCACCGCATTCATTACCCCGTCCACATTGGCGATCAGCCGCCGCTCAGGAATCAGGGTGGGATGCACACGCAGCTCTATCCCCTCCTGACTGCGCCGGGCAATGCCGAGGTGCTTGATACGATAACCCATGGCCTCGGCATAACGAACATCCTCACGGGTAATATTGCGGATGCCTTCGGTAAACGCCTTGTCAAACTGCAACGGAATGCCAAATGCCAGCGAGGCCATGATGACCAGCTTGTGGCAGGCATCAATGCCCTCGATATCAAATGTCGGGTCCGCCTCGGCATAACCGAGCTGCTGGGCATCCAGCAAGGCATCCTCAAAGGCACGATCCCGGTCACGCATTTCGGTAAGAATATAATTGCCGGTGCCATTGATGATACCTGCCAGCCATTCAATGCGGTTGGCGGCAAGGCCTTCACGCAGTGACTTGATGATCGGAATGCCACCGGCAACAGCGGCCTCATAACACACCGTGACATTGTTTGCTGCCGCAGCGGCAAAAATGTCGTTGCCATATTCAGCAATCAGCGCCTTGTTGGCTGTCACCACATGCTTGCCATTGGCAATCGCCTCCATGATCAATGCCATGGCGGTGTCATAACCACCGATCAGCTCAACCACAATATCCACTTCCGGCGCCCTGGCAACGGCAAAAATATCGCGCTCAACGGTAACACCCGACAAGTCACAGGCCGGGTTATCACGCCGTGAACCGACATGCGTCACGCGGATATCACGACCGGTTCTGGCGCTGATTTCCTGGCGGTTGCGCTGCAACACATTGAACGTACCGCTGCCAACGGTGCCAAGACCACAAATGCCAATATTGACCGGTTTCACGCTGAAGTCCTCGCAAGGTAAAAAAACAAGCAGACAGACATCAGGCACTGACTGCCCAACGGCGCTGATGGTGTCGCTAGGGATAACGGCGCGTACATTAACGGCAGCTCCACAGCTTGTCAAACTGCCGTTAATACGGGAGAAATCAGATGCCCAGGGCCTTGGCCATCTCGGCAGCGGGACGATAGCCGGGAATCAGGCCACCCGACTCGGTGATAATGGCAGGCGTACCGGTAACACCCATTTTTTTGCCCAGCTCATAATGCCTTTGCACCGGGTTATCACAATCTGCCATCGGAATCTGCTCGCGGTTTTTCAGCCGCGTCATGGCATCCTGCTGATCCTTTGCACACCAGGCCGAGACAATCTTTTTGTAGGACGGTGAGCCAATACCGGCACGCGGAAAGGCCATGTAACGCACCTCAATACCCCGTGCGTTCAGCTCAGGCACTTCCTGGTGCAGCTTCTGGCAGTAAAAACAGTCGACATCGGTATACACGGTAATATGGGTTTTGGTACGCACCGGTGCCTTGGGACTGAAAATGATCATGTCCGCCGGATTGAACTGATCCATAAGGGCAATGCGTGCCCGTGCCGAATCCTGCTCACTGATGTTGACCATGCGGTTATTATCAAGAAAATACAGCTGGCCATCAAAAAAATGCTGGCCGTTTTCAGACACATAAATCAGCGGCCCATTGTCCAGCTGCACATTGTAAAAACCCTTCAGGTGGGAAGGCTCAATGGACACCACCTTGTAATTTGGATTGACCTTTTTCAGGTTCTCGTTGATGGTCTGGCGAAACTGGTTGATGTCAGCCGAGACGGGCAGCACCATGGCGGTGGCCAACAGCAGCAGGACAGTCAGTTTTTTTATCGTGGCAATCATAATGTTTCCGCTAATCGGGTAATCGGCCCGGCTTTGGCCACAACCGGGATCAAAGGTTCAACCTCGGGGATGATGCTGTCCATGCAAATCCTGCAGGCGCTGTGTTGCAACATGGGTGTAGATCTGGGTGGTCGACAGGTCGCTGTGACCGAGCAATAGCTGCACCACACGCAGGTCAGCACCATGATTCAGCAAATGACTGGCAAAGGCATGACGCAGCGTATGCGGCGACAGTGGCTTGCTGATGCCAGCCTGTTTTGCATAGCGCTTAATCCTATGCCAAAACGTCTGCCGCGTCATCTGCGCACCACGACTGCTGGGGAAGCAAATATCACCGCCGGTCACCTTCAACAGACAGGGCCGGCCATCACGATAATACTGCGCCAGCCACTGTGCAGCGAGCTCCCCCATCGGCACCAGCCGCTCCTTGCTGCCTTTGCCAAACACACGAATCACGCCCTGCATCAGGTTGATATCCCCGGTTTTCAGGCTGACCAGCTCGGTCACCCTCAGCCCACAGGCATACAACAACTCCAGCATTGCACGATCCCGCAGCCCCAACGGGGTTTCAATATCCGGCGCTGCCAGCAATGCCTCGACATCCTGCTCGGTAAGGCTGTCCGGCAGGCGCCTGCCCAGCCTGGGCGACTCGATATCCAGCGTCGGATCCACCCTCACCCGACCATCCCGCAAGGCCAGCTGGTAGAAACCACGCAGACAAGACAACAAGCGCGCCACCGAGCGGGCGGAAATACCCTGCCCGGCCCGGCAGGCGAGAAAGTCATTCAGGTCAATCTTGTCGACATCCAGCAATTGCCTGCCACGGCCTGCCAGCCACAACGAAAAAAGCTGCAAATCACGCCGGTAGGCCGCCAGGCTGTTTTCCGCCAGGCCGCGCTCCATCCAGACACGATCCAGATACTGCTCGATCAGCGCATCATCCACCGGCAACACCCCTGTCGGACACCAGGCAACGACCCGGCGCAGAAGATGGCCGGCAAGGAACAAGAAAAACAGAACGTAAACATCGGCTGCCGGCAGGCACCAACAGCATACGCCCAAGGCCGGCAATCCCTGCAAGTGCAGGCCAACAAATTGGGTCGGAACGCCACGGTGAGACGGGTAACAACGAAAGCATGGCTTTCGTCCCGGCGAACGCCTGCGGCGCAAGCCGGAGGCCGGCAATCCTTGCAAGTGCAGACCAGAGAATTGGGTCGGAACGGCAGGGTGAGACGGGTAACAACGAAAGCACGGCTTTCGTCCCGGTGAACGCCTGCGGCGCAAGCCGGAGGCCGACAATCCTTGCAAGTGCAGACCAGAGAATTTGGTCGGAACGGCAGGATTTGAACCTGCGACCCCCACACCCCCAGTGTGGTGCGCTACCAGACTGCGCTACGCCCCGATTGAAAGGCTGCGAATCATAACGGAAACCGCAAGCCGGATAAAGCACATTTATATCTCAGTGGCGCAGGACAACCAGAACTTCTTCCAGCTCGGCAATCATCTGCCTGATCATTTGCCGGTAATGGGTACTGTCGTCCCTGGCTTCCTCACCGGACATTCGCTGGCGGGCACCACCGATGGTAAAACCTTCTTCATACAGCAAACTGCGAATCTGGCGAATCAGCAACACATCCTGACGCTGATAATAACGCCGATTGCCTCGCCGCTTGACCGGCTTGAGCTGCGGAAACTCCTGTTCCCAGTAACGCAGCACATGTGGTTTCACACAGCACAACTCACTGACTTCACCAATGGTGAAGTAACGCTTGCCGGGAATCGTTGGCAGCTCGTTGTTGTTACTTGGTTCCAGCATATGCCTCTACTCGGATTTTCAACTTCTGGCCCGGGCGAAAGGTAACCACTCGCCGCGCAGAAATGGGGATTTCCTCACCGGTCTTCGGGTTGCGACCAGGCCGCTCGTTCTTGTCGCGCAGGTCAAAATTACCAAAACCGGAGATTTTTACCTGCTCATTGCTTTCCAGTGCGCTGCGCACTTCCTCAAAAAAGGCCTCGACGATTTCCTTCGCCTCACGCTTGTTCAACCCCAGCTCTTCAAACAGCTTCTCAGCCATGCCTGCTTTGGTCAACGCTGTCATAGTCATAACCTTAACGATGCACCCAACTGTGTCTGCAAGGCGTCAACAATGGCATCCATCTGCAGCTGGATTTCCTCATCATTGAGGCTGCGACCGGCATGCTGGAAAACCAGCCCGACCGCCACACTTTTCTTGCCATTATCAATTCCCTTGCCCTGATAGACATCAAAAACAAAACAGTCTTTCTGCAAGATGCCTGCCCGGTCTTTTATCAGTGCCATGACCTGTCCGGCTGTTATTGTTTCATCAAGCACTATCGAAAGATCACGTCTTACCTGAGGAAATTTCGATAAAGGCCTGAAGCTTGGAACATTTCCTGACAAAAGCCTTGCTAAAGATAGCTCAAATCCAAACACCGGGCCAGACATTCCGAGCTTTTTTACCAGTTCAGGATGGATAGCACCCAGCATGCCCAGATGCTCCCCATCGGCGATAATGGCAGCCGATTGACCGGGATGCAAGGCCCTGTCCTGCACAGCATCAAAGTGACATTGCGTCTTGCCACACAGTGCCAGCAGATTCTCCACATCCCCCTTCAGATCATAAAAATCCACCGGCCGCTGGTCATTGGCCCAGGACTCACGTTCACGATTACCGCAGATCACTGCAGCCAGCATCATTTCCTGGCGCAGGCCATCCTGGCCGGGCACAAAACGCAGCCCGGCCTCAAACAGCCGCACCCGTGGTTGCTGGCGGTTGCGATTGTGCAGCATGGCGCGCAGCAAGCCCGGCAACAACGACAGGCGCATCGCTGCCATGTCACTGGCAATCGGGTTTTGCACCAGCACGGGGGATTGTGCACTGAACAGGGCCTGCAAGGCCGGATCAATAAAACTGTAGGTAATCGCCTCCTGATAACCGGCTGCCGCCAGATGCTCACGCAGCTGCTGCAGGTTGCGACGGGCTTCCTGACGTGGACGGAAATGCATTGGCGCCGACACAGCACGAACCGGCAAACGGTCATAACCGTAGATTCGCGCCACCTCTTCCACCAGGTCGGCCTCGATAGCCAGGTCAAAACGGCTGGACGGTATACTGCACTGCCAGCCATCCGGCTGCTGGGCAGGCTGAAGACCCAGACGCTGCAAAATCTCGCTGACCTGCTCCACAGGCAGACGGATACCCAGCACCTGCTCCAGTCGTGCGGCACGCAGCATCACCTGCTTTTCGGCCGGCAAGCTGGCCGTCACCTGTTCATTGACCGGGCCGGGCTTGCCGCCGGCAATTTCCAGAATCAGCGCCGTGGCCCGCTCAATGGCACGCTTTTGCCCCTGCCAGTCTACCCCGCGCTCAAAACGGTGGGAGGAATCGGTATGCAAGCCGTACTCACGCGCCCGGCCAGCCAGCGCCAATGGCGCAAAAAAGGCGGATTCCAGCACAATATCACGGCTTGTTTCACTGACGCCGCTGTGCTCGCCACCCATGATACCTGCCAGAGCCAGCGCTTTTTTATGGTCAGCAATCAATAACGCGTCCGGCTTCAGCTCCAGCGTCTGGCCATCAAGCAACTGCAGGGTTTCACCCGCCCTTGCCTTGCGCACCACTATGCCATCGACCAGCTGTGCACGGTCAAAGGCATGCATCGGCTGGCCCAGTTCCAGCATGACATAGTTGGTAACATCAACCACCACATCAATACTGCGGATACCGCTTCGACGCAGCTTCTCGACCATCCACAACGGTGTCGGGCAGGACACATCCACCCCTTCGATCACACGGCCAACATACACCGGGCATTCTTCCTGCGCCTCTATCAACACCGGCATACAAGCCTCACTGGCCGCCGGCACCGGCTCGATACACGGCATTGCCAAGGCCAGGCCATTCAGCACGGCAAGCTCGCGCGCCAACCCCAGCACACTGAGGCAATCACCCCGATTGGGGGTCAGGTCCACCTCGATAACCCGGTCATCCAGTGCCAGATAATGACGCAGGTTTTCACCCGCCGGCGCATCATCTGGCAACTCCATCAGGCCATCCAGCTGGTCTTCAAAGCCGAGTTCAGAGGCACCGCAGAGCATGCCAAAGGACTCCACGCCGCGCAGCCTGGCTTTTTTGATTTGCAGGTCACCCGGCAAACTGGCACCGACTGTGGCAAATGGCACCTTCAGGCCGGCCCGTGCATTGGGCGCACCACACACCACCTGCACGGTGTCAGCACCGGTGCTGACCTGGCAGACTCGCAATTTTTCCGCATCAGGATGGGGCGCAATGTCGATAATCTCGCCAACCACAACACCGTCAAAGGCAGCAGCGACCGGTTCAACCGCATCCACTTCCAGGCCGGCCATGGTAATCTGGGCCACCAGCTGTTCGGTTGACAATGCCGGATCAACCCACTCACGTAACCAGCTTTCACTTATCTTCATGCTGTCATCGTCCTACTTGAACTGTTCCAGAAACCGCAGATCATTGTCGAAAAAAAGGCGCAGATCGTTGACGCCATAACGCAGCATGGCCAGACGCTCAACGCCCATGCCAAACGCCAGGCCGGTATAGCGCTGGCTGTCGATACCGCTGTGGCGAAACACCTCGGGATGGACAATGCCGCAACCCATTACCTCCAGCCAGCCGGTATGGCTGCACACCCGGCAGCCCTCCCCGTCACACATGACACAGGCAATATCCACTTCAGCTGACGGCTCGGTAAACGGGAAATAGGAAGGCCTGAAACGCACTGCCAGTTCCTTTTCAAAAAACACCTTGAGGAATGACTGCACCAGCCCTTTCAGGTCAGCAAAGCTGACATCATTATCCACCCACAGTCCTTCCACCTGGTGAAACATCGGCGTGTGGGTCAGGTCGGAATCACAACGGTAGACCCGGCCAGGACAGATCACCCGGATCGGCGGCTCACTGCTTTCCATGGTACGCACCTGCACCGGCGAGGTATGAGTACGCAATACCGTATGCGGGTCAATATAAAAGGTGTCATGCATGGCCCGGGCCGGATGATGGGCCGGGATATTCAGTGCCTCGAAATTATGATAATCGTCTTCGATTTCCGGCCCTTCCACCACATCAAAACCAAGATCGGCAAAAAACGCGGCAATACGCTCAATCGTCTTGCTGACCGGATGCAGGCCACCTATATCACGCCGCCGCCCTGGCAAACTGACATCAATGGTTTGCTGTGCCAGCTGCAGGTCAATCTGGGCTTGCTCCAGCTGCTCGCGCACTTCATTGAGGCGCTGCTGGATCTCCTGTTTCACCTCATTGATCAGTGCACCGGCTGCCGGCCGTTCTTCTGCCGACAGACCACCGAGATTTTTCAGCAGGCCGGTGATACTGCCTTTTTTGCCAAGATACGATACCCGCACATCATCCAGCGTCGCCAGATCACCGGCCGATTCAATCGCCGCCAGCGCCTGCTGCCTGAGTAGCCCAAGGTTTTCCATGCGATAGTGCTCCGCAACTCACTCAATTACCGAAAAAAAAGGGAAAGGCTGGCGCCTTTCCCTTGCATGACAGTCAGGCGCCACCGGGGACGCCTGAGCCGTAATCAGGCCAACGCCGCTTTTGCCTTCTCGACAACTGCAGCAAATGCCTCTTTGTCATGGACAGCCAGGTCAGCCAGTACCCGACGATCCAGTGCAATACCGGCTTTTTTCAGGCCGTTAATGAACTGGCTGTAGGTAACACCATTGGCGCGACTGGCCGCATTGATACGGGTAATCCACAGTGAGCGGAAAACACGTTTCTTGTTGCGACGATCGCGGTAGGCATACTGACCTGCCTTGATGACGGCCTGCTTGGCAACCCGGAATATACGACTGCGGGCGCCATAGTAGCCTTTGGCCTGCTTCAGGATCTTTTTGTGACGACGACGGGCGATAACCCCACGTTTAACTCGTGCCATACTATTCTCTCCTCAGACTCAGTTACGCAGCAGACGGTCAACCAGCACCTGGTCTGACGGATGAATCAGACTTGTGCCACGCAGTTGACGCTTGCGCTTGGTGGTCATTTTGGTGAGGATGTGGCTTTTGTAAGCGCTTTTACGCTTGTAGCCGGCCCCGGTTTTCTTGAAGCGCTTGGCAGCGCCACTATGTACTTTCATCTTAGGCATAAGACACCTTTTTTCACTGGCATTTAGCGGATATTAACAAAAACAGCCTGTCGGCTATTTTTTCTTCTTCGGACCTAACACCATGGTCATCTGCCGCCCTTCCATTTTCGGAAATTGCTCCACCGTACCGTATTCGGCCAGATCGGCTTCGACCCGCTTAAGCAGCTCCATACCGATCTCCTGGTGGGCCATTTCACGTCCACGAAAACGCAGTGTGACCTTGGCTTTGTCCCCTTGCTCTAGGAAACGTATCAGGTTGCGCAGTTTGACCTGATAATCCCCTTCTTCCGTCCCTGGTCGAAACTTGATTTCTTTTACCTGGATCTGCTTTTGTTTTTTGCGCGAAGCAGCCTGCTGCTTTTTAGCGTCAAACACAAACTTGCCATAATCCATGATCTTGCAAACCGGCGGCACGGCATCCGGAGCCATCATTACCAGATCCAGAGCTGCTTCGGTGGCAGCCTGCCTGGCCTCTTTCAGCGCAACAATGCCAACCTGTTCGCCATTGGCGCCAACCAGTCGCACTTCAGGCGCTGTAATCTCGTCATTGATAACTGCTTTTTTACTGTCTTTGCGACCACCGGTTTTAATAGGCCAATCCTCCCAGGTTTCAAATACGACCGCGCCGTGCAATCTCATGTTGCAAGCGTTCAATCACTGCATCAAGGGTTAATGATCCGAGATCCTCACCTTTGCGGGTGCGCACTGCGACGGTACCTTGCTCAACTTCCCGGTCACCTGCAACTAGCAGGTAAGGTACACGAGAAAGTGTATGCTCGCGGATTTTAAACCCGATCTTCTCATTCCTCAAGTCCGAAACCGCACGAATGCCGACAGCCTGCAGTCTTTTCGCCACATCGGCACAGTAGTCCGCCTGGTTGTCGGTAATATTCAGCACCGCCACCTGCTGTGGTGCCAGCCACAATGGAAACGCAGCCTCGTAATGCTCAATCAGGATACCGATAAAACGCTCAAACGAGCCAAGAATTGCCCGATGCAGCATCACCGGCACCTGGCGACTGCCATCCTCGGCGACATACTGGGCATCCAGCCGGCCCGGCATGGAAAAATCCACCTGGATGGTACCCAGCTGCCAGACACGACCAATGCTGTCTTTCAGCGAGAACTCGATTTTCGGCCCATAAAACGCGCCTTCACCGGGCAGCTCCTGCCATGGCAGCTGTTTGGCATTCAGCGCATCCATCAGGGCTTTTTCTGCCTTGTCCCAGCTCTCATCAGAACCGACCCGCTGCTCGGGCCGGGTCGACAGGCGATAGATTACCTCATCAAAACCGAAGTCGCGGTAAACCTCGTGCAGGAAATCAATAAAGCGCGACACCTCGGGCTGGATTTGCGCTTCGGTACAAAAAATATGCGCATCATCCTGGGTAAAACCGCGCACGCGCATAATGCCATGCAGGGAACCGGACGGCTCATTGCGGTGGCAGGAGCCAAACTCGGCCAGCCGTAACGGCAGCTCACGGTAACTCTTAAGCCCCTGGTTATACACCTGCACATGGCAAGGACAATTCATCGGCTTGACGGCATATTCACGCTCTTCCGCCTGCAGCGTATACATGCCGGCAGCAAACTTGTCGGCATGGCCGGAGCGTTGCCACAAGCTGAGATCCACTACCTGCGGTGTGCGGATTTCCTGATAGCCGTGTTGCTGCTGCTGTTCGCGCATATAGGCTTCGATGGTTTTGTAGACCGTCCAGCCCTTCGGGTGCCAGAACACCATGCCCGGCGCCTCATCCTGCATATGGAACAGGTGCAGTTTTTTGCCCAGCTTGCGATGGTCTCGTTTTTCTGCTTCTTCCAGCCGGTGCAGGTAGGCCTTGAGCGCCTTTTTATCAGTCCAGGCAGTGCCATAGATGCGCTGCAGCATTTCGTTATTGCTGTCACCGCGCCAGTAGGCACCATTGACCTTCATCAACTTGAATACTTTCAGCTTGCCGGTCGACGGCACATGCGGCCCGCGACACAGATCCATCCAGTCACCCTGGCGATAGACACTGATCTCCTCGGTGGCCGGCAGGTCACGGATAATCTCAACCTTGTAGTGCTCACCCAGCGCCGTGAACTGTTCAATGGCCTGTTCACGACTCATCACCACACGCTCAACCGGCAGGTCAGCAGCGGCCAGCTCGGCCATCTTGTCTTCAATGCGCTGCAGGTCTTCCGGGGTGAAATGCTGATCCTGGTAGGCAAAATCGTAGTAAAAGCCGTCCTCAATCACCGGCCCGATGGTGACCTGTGCCTGCGGGAACAGTTGCTGCACAGCCATGGCCAGCAAATGTGCGGTGGAGTGACGGATAATGTCCAGCGCCTCATCATCACGCTCGGTGACAATGGCCAGCGCCGCATCGCTGCCGATGCAATACGAGGTATCCACCAGACGACCATCCACCCGGCCGGCCAGTGCCGCTTTGGCCAGCCCCGGACCAATCGACAACGCAACATCGGCAACCGTTACCGGCTGGTCAAACGTTTTACGGGTACCGTCAGGCAGGGTAATAACAGGCATAACAACTCCTCAGTGGTGATCAATACCAAAGACCACATGAACCAACAAATTTGGTAGGACTAGGCAGATTCGAACTGCCGACCTCTACCATGTCAAGGTAGCGCTCTAACCAACTGAGCTATAGTCCTGCAAAGACAGCGAACAGGTCGCTAAAAAGGCTTGCCATTATACGGATGGCGCACGCCGATACAAGCCCCTTTTACGGGAAATTTCAGCCGCCTGATTCAACCGACAAATGCCAGCTGCTTGAGCCGGTGCAACTGGTCACGCACCGCTGCTGCAGCCTCGAACTCAAGGTTTTGTGCATGCTCGTGCATCTGTTTTTCCAGCGCCCTGATCTGCCGGTCCAGCTGGGCCGGCGTCATGCTGCGCGGATCAGGGACTGCATCCGCCGCATGCCGGTCCTTGTCTTTTTTCTTGCGCCCACGCGCACCCGGCACGTAAGCCCCTTCCAGAATATCGGCCACCGATTTGCTGACCCCCCTGGGGGTAATGCCGTGCTGGCGATTGAAGGCCTCCTGGCGCTCACGCCGCCGCCCGGTCTCATCGATTGCCCGTTGCATTGAACCGGTAATCCGGTCGGCATACAAAATCGCCCTGCCATTCAGGTTACGGGCCGCCCGGCCAATGGTCTGGATCAATGAACGCTCGGAACGCAAAAAACCTTCCTTGTCAGCATCCAGGATGGCCACCAGCGACACCTCCGGCATATCCAGCCCCTCACGCAGCAGGTTGATGCCAACCAGTACATCAAACTCGCCGAGCCGCAGGTCACGGATAATCTCCACCCGCTCCACGGTATCAATATCGGAATGCAGATATCGCACCCGCACACCATTATCGGCCAGATAGGCGGTCAAATCTTCAGCCATGCGTTTGGTCAACACAGTCACCAATACCCGCTCGCCACGCGCCACGGTTTCACCAATACGCTCAAACAGGTCATCTACCTGGCTACTGGCAGGCCGCACCTCCACTTCAGGATCCACCAGGCCGGTCGGCCGCACCACCTGCTCAACCACCTGGTCCGCATGCTGCTTCTCATAATCACCCGGCGTCGCCGACACCAGGATCATCTGCGGTACAATCGCTTCCCATTCCTCAAAACGCATCGGCCGGTTATCCAGCGCCGATGGCAGCCGGAACCCATACTGCACCAGCGTTTCCTTGCGCGAGCGATCACCCTTGTACATCGCCCCCAGTTGCGGAATCGTGACATGGGACTCATCCACCACCACCAGGGCATTTTTCGGGATATAGTCAAACAGGGTTGGCGGCGGCTCACCCGCCTTGCGCCCGGACAGCTGGCGTGAATAGTTTTCTATGCCGGTGCAATAACCCAGCTCACGCATCATCTCCAGGTCATAACGGGTACGCTGCTCCAGCCGCTGTGCCTCCACCAGCTTGTCCTGCTCACGCAACACCTTGAGGCGCTCAACCAGTTCTTCCTCGATTTCATCCATTGCCTTCAACAGCGTTTCACGCGGCGTAACATAGTGGGTTTTCGGATACACCGAGTAACGCGGCACCTGCTGCATCAGCTGGCCGGTCAACGGATCAAACAAGGACAGGCGCTCGATCTCGTTATCAAACAGCTCGATACGCAAGGCCTGGTCCTCGGCATCGGCCGGAAATACATCAATAATTTCACCCCGCACCCGATAGGTGCCACGATGAAAATCCTGGTCATTGCGGGTATATTGCAGTTCGGCCAGGCGGCGCAGGATCTGGCGCTGGTCAACCTGGTCACCGCGATCCAGATGCAACATCATCGACAGGTAGGATTTGGGGTCGCCCAGGCCGTAAATGGATGACACCGTTGCCACGACCAGACAGTCCTCGCGCTCCAGCAATGCCTTGGTCGCCGACAGGCGCATCTGCTCAATATGCTCGTTAACCGAGGCATCCTTGTCGATAAACGTGTCCGACGATGGCACATAGGCCTCGGGCTGGTAATAGTCGTAGTAGGAAACAAAATACTCGACGGCATTGTCCGGCAGAAATTCCTTGAACTCGCCATACAATTGCGCCGCCAGGGTCTTGTTTGGCGCCAGCACAATGGTGGGGCGCTGTAAGCCGGCCACGACATTGGCAATAGTGAAGGTTTTGCCGGAACCGGTCACCCCCAGCAGAACCTGGGTTCGCAAACCGTCTCGCACACCGTCAAGCAATGAACGGATGGCTGTCGGCTGGTCACCGGCAGGCTGGTACGCCGAGCGAACAACAAATGGAGTTGTCATAAAATGCCAATTTTTTAACGAAAAACGGTTGACGATAATAGCACAGATCACTACTATAGCGCCCACCTTGCGAGGTGACAGTTATTCCGCCTTAGCTCAGTTGGTAGAGCAGTAGACTGTTAATCTATTGGTCGCTGGTTCGAGCCCAGCAGGCGGAGCCAAACAGAAAAAGCAGCCCCCGGGCTGCTTTTTTTATGCCTGCGCGCCGCCACTATGCCGTGCGATAGACAAAACTGGCCATGCGCCCGGTAACGCCGTCACGACGATAGGAATAGAAACGGCGACGATCCGCAAAGGTGCACAGCCCGCCACCGCTGACCTGCCTGACACCCAGCGCCTGCAGGCGAATCCGCGCCAGCTGGTACAAATCCGCGCGATACTTGCCCGGCGAACCGGCCGGCACAAACGCCGCCATTGATGCCGGCCCTGCCGGCTGTGCGGCAAATGCCTGGCGCACCTCCTCACCGACCTCAAAATGCGCAGGCCCGATAGCCGGGCCCAACCAGGCCAGCAATTCGCCCGGCCCTGCGACAAAACGCGCCACGGTATTTTCTATCACCCCGTGACACAGGCCGCGCCAGCCGGCATGTACCGCTGCCACCTCCAGCCCCCGGCTGTCACACAGCAGCACCGGCAGGCAGTCGGCAGTCAGCACCGCACAAACGATACCCGGCCGGTTGCTGTAAGCCGCATCGGCCTGGATGATACGGTCACACGCAGCCTCAGCCACCGCCACACCATGCACCTGGTCCAGCCACTGCCAGCGCTTGTCACCCGGCAGGCTGGCATCCAGCCGGCGGCGGTTTTCCAGCACATGGCCGGCGTTATCCCCCACATGCAGGGCCAGATTATTGTCAGCATACACCCCGCTGCTGACACCACCGGCACGGCAGCTGACCCCGGCCACAATCGTGGCGGGTGCCGGCCAGTCGGCCGGCAGCAGATTCACAATGTGTGCTCCCGCAGGTCATCCTTCAGCAGCGCAACCAGCGCCTGCATATCGGCCGCCATGGCAATTTCCCATTCACAGTACTCGTCATCTTCCGGGTGCCACAGGCCGAGCTTAAAGGCATGCAAGGCCTGGCGAGGAAACTGTTGCAAACCCTCAATCAAGGCCTGTGATGCGGCCTTGGGCAACTTTGGCTTGCCGCCGTACAGGCGATCACCCAGCAGCGGAAAACGGATGTGCGCCATATGCACACGAATCTGGTGGGTACGACCGGTTTCCAGCTGGCAACGCACCAGCGTATGGGCGCGGAAACGGCTGACTACGCGGTAATGGGTAACCGCCTCCTTGCCACCAAATTCGGTCACCGCCTGTTTTTGCCGATTGCTCGGATGACGTCCTATCGGCGCATCCACCGTACCACCGGCCGTCATCACCCCTTGCACCAGCGCATAATACTGCCGGCTGACCGAACGCTCCTGCAGTTGCGCCACCAGTGAATGATGGGCCGCCAGGGTTTTCGCCACCACCATCAGGCCGGTGGTATCCTTGTCCAGCCGGTGGACAATGCCGGCACGCGGCAGGCCGGACAATTGCGGACAGTGATGCAACAGACCATTCAGCAGGGTGTTGTCACTGTGGCCGGCAGCCGGATGCACCACCAGCCCGGCCGGCTTGTTCAGCACCAGCAGGCTGTCATCCTCAAAAACAATATCCAGTGGCATCGGCTGGGCGACACTGTCGGTTTCCTGCATGTCCGGCTCGGCACACAAGACCAGCCGCTGGCCTTCACTGACCTTGTCACGGGTGCGCAGTACCTGGCCGTCCACGGTCAGCTCACCGCCTTTAATCCACTTTTGCAGGCGCGAACGCGAATACTGGCCAAACAGTTCGGCTGCCACCTGATCAAGCCGCTCATTATCCAGGTGCGGAGGCACAGAGGCTTCCATTTCAATGACTTGCGGGCTATGCATACACTCTCTTGCTTTCTGTTGTCGGTAGTTGGGTTTGCTGCCAGTCTGTGATTAAATAGCAGCTTTTGAATCGCCGAAGAGATATACCATGCAGCGCCAACTTATTCTATTAATAATGAGCTGTGTTTTTCTTGCCAGCTGTGCCAGCAACCAGAACCGCTATGACTACATGAGCGAGGAGCAATTGTACCAGGAAGCACGGCAAAACATGATCGCACGCAAGTTCAACCGTGCCCAGGAAGCTTACCAGGCGCTGGAAACCCGCTTCCCGTTTGGCCAGTATGCCGAGCAAGCCCAGCTGGAAGCAGTATCAGCCTATTATCAAAGTATGGAATATGAGCGTGCCGTGGCAGCTGCCGACCGTTTTATCCGTCTCCACCCCGACCACCCGGAAGTCGACCACGCTTACTATTACAAAGGCCTGGCCAATTTTGACGCCAACCGCAGCCTGATCGACCGTTTTTTCAGCATTGACCTGAGCAAACGTGACCCGGGTGCTGCCCGCAACGCCTACAACGACTTTGCCACCCTTGTCAGCCTTTACCCGGAAAGCCGCTTTGCTGCCGACGCCAGCGCCCGCATGACCCACCTGCGCAACCTGCTGGCACGCCACGAAGTGCATGTTGCCAATTATTATTTCAAGCGCGGCGCCTATACTGCTGCCGCCAACCGCGGCAAATTTGTTGTCGAGCACTACCAGGGCACACCGGCCGTCAGCGATGGCCTGGCCATCATGGCCCAGGCCTACAAATTGCTGGACATGCCTGGCCTGGCTGAAGACAGCATCAATGTGCTGCGCCGCAATTACCCGGATCACGAGTCGCTGGATAACAACGGTAACTTTATCGACAAGTTCTCGCTGGAAGCAGCCGAACAGTCACGCCTGAGCAAGGCCACACTGGGCATCATGGGCCAGCAGGAACCGCCGGAATTCGACAACCGCAACTAACCGGGAAACGCAGATGACCACCGCTGCAGACATTATCAGCGCCATGAAGGTATTGCCGGCCATTGACGCCACCTTCGAGACAGACCGGCGCATTCGTTTTATCAAAAGCATGCTGCAGCAGGCCGGCCAGAAACACCTGATCCTTGGCATCAGCGGCGGCGTGGATTCTTCCACCTGCGGGCGCATGGCACAGCTGGCCGCAGCCGAGCTGCGCGAGGAAACCGGCGACAGCAGTTACCGGTTTATTGCCCTGCGGCTGCCCTATGGTCGCCAGCAGGATGAAGCTGATGCCCAGCGGGCACTGGACTTCATCCAGCCGGATATCACCCTCACCATCAATGTCCAGCCAGCCAGCGATGGCCTGCACCGCCAGGTTTGTGATGCCCTTGCCGGGCAGCAGCTGCTGCCCGGCAATGAAACCCATATTGATTTTGTCAAAGGCAATGTCAAGGCCCGTCAGCGCATGGCAGCCCAGTATGAAGTGGCCGGCATGCTCGGTGGCCTGGTGCTGGGCACCGACCATTCGGCAGAAAACCTGACCGGTTTTTTTACCAAATGGGGGGATGGCGCCTGCGACCTGGCGCCGCTGTTTGGCCTTAACAAACGCCAGGTCCGCCAGCTGGCCAGGGCACTGGGTGCCAGTGACAGCATTATCAACAAGGTGCCGACAGCTGACCTGGAATGCAATCACCCGCTCAAAGCCGATGAGCACGCACTGGGCATCAGCTATGACCAGATCGACGACTTTCTTGAAGGCCGTACAGTTGATACTGCCGTGTCCGAACAACTGGTCAACATCTACTGCAAAACCGCACACAAACGCCAGCCCATCCCCACCCTGTATGACGACGGCCAGCTGTGAGCCCTGAAGCTGCCCCGAACAAGCCCGGCCGCCGCGGCATCCAGCGGATTATCTGGGCCACGCACTACTCCTGGCTTGGCATTGTTGCCGCCTGGCGCAATGAAGCGGCTTTCCGCCAGGAACTGCTGCTGATGGCACTGCTGCTGCCGGCAGCCATCTGGCTGGGACAAACCCCGCTGGAGCGCCTGCTGCTGATAGCGCCGTGCTTCCTGGTAGTCATTGTCGAGCTGCTCAATTCCGCGATTGAGGCCGTCGTTGATCGTATCGGCAGCGATCTGCATACCCTGTCCGGCCAGGCCAAGGACATGGGCTCAGCAGCCGTGTTTTTCTCGCTGTGCCTGGTGATGATCAGCTGGGGCAGCATTGCCTGGCAGCGTTTTGCCAACTGACGGAGTCCGCCATGGCACGTATCCACATTGAGCTGCCGCCGCAGTTCAGCTTCAGCACCGAAATTCCGGTATTGATCCAGCATATCAATGCCGCCAACCACCTGGCCAATGAGCAGCTGATCGCGTTGCTGAACGAGGCACGCATGCGTTACATGCGCACGCTGCCGACCGGGCAATTTGGCATCAAGGCCGGCGCCTTTATCAATGCCGACCTGGCCGTTATCTACAAGGGTGAGGGCAAATACGGGGATGTGCTGCGCATTGAGATCGCTGCGCAGGATTTCAGCCACTACGGCTGCGACTTTGTCTATCGGGTCACCACCGTCGCTGACCAGCGCCTGATTGCCATCGCCAAAACGGCGATGCTGCAATTTGACTACAATACCGGCAAGCTGGCAGCCGTGAGTGCGGATTTTCCCGCCCTGTTCAACGCATAAATTACCGTCAGCTGTTGACAAACCGGCGGGCAATCTGAATAATTGCGGCCCTTAATTTGCAACAAATCTCTAGAGGACTATTCGGTGGCCAACTCTCCACAAGCCAGAAAACGTGCCCGTCAGGCAGTCAAGGCACGCGCCCACAATGCCAGCCAGCGCTCCATGGTTCGCACCTATATCAAGAAAGTTATCGCCGCTATTGCCACCGGCGACAAGCAGGTGGCACAGAACGCCTACAACGAAGCCGTGCCTGTGATTGACCGCATTGCTGACAAAGGCATCATCCACAAAAACAAGGCAGCCCGTCACAAAAGCCGCCTGAATGCCCAGATCAAGGCACTTGGCTGATCCGCTTTGACTGATACAAAAAACGCCCCGCAGTGCGGGGCGTTTT
>DATCSZ010000418.1:0-1248 GCA_036568205.1 Pseudomonadales bacterium | reverse complement strand
GGGCAGCGCTGTCGCTGTTACGCAATACAATCGAGCTCATCTGCTCCATTGCCACCATAATGGCTTCTACCGCACGCCCCTGCTCAGCCGCGCCGCGCGACAGCTCATGCGAGCTGTAATCCATATCCTGGCTGACCACGGCAACATTTTCTGCAGTCATTGATACCCCGAGCACCACCTCACGCAGCTTTTTCACCATATGCATCATGGCGTCAAGCAGCTGGCCTATCTCATCATGGCGCTGCTGGTCGACCCTGACCGTCAGGTCACCATGTGCCAGCCGGTCAGACATCGCAAGCGCAGTATTCACCGGCCGGGTAATACTGCGTGTCATCAGCCAGGAAAGGAACAGGCCGGCCAGCAGCGCCAGCAGGGTACCGGCAATCATTACCAGCATCGCCCGGCCACCTTCGGCGCTGGCCTGATCAATAGTCTGGCGCGCCGACTCCCGCACTGGCTCATAGCTCGCCTGCAGCTCATTGCGCAGCGCTGCCAACAGGCTGGCATTGTCTGCCAGCGTGGCGGCAACCTGCTCATCCGGCGCCTGGCGGTACAGCTGGTCCAGCAGCTGCTCGCTGCCGGCCTGCCACTGCGCCAGCAATGTTGCCAGGCGATCGGTACGGCCATCACGCCCGCCGATGATCGCCAGCTCATTGACGATCTGGCCATGCAGTAATTCCAGCCTGCCTTCACTGTCCGGCAGGCGCTGGTCGCCGCCAGCCATCACAGCCTGTTGTTGCAGGCTGTTCATGCGCAGCAGCGCATTTTCGATGCGCAACAGGGCACTGCTGACCGTCAGCGACTGGCTGTAAAGGGTGTTGAGATGATGTGACAGGCCTTGCACATGCACCACCGCCAGCGAGCCCATCAATGCCGACAGCAGGATCAATACTGCAAATGCCAGCGACAGGCGCTGGCCAATACCAAGACGGGAAAAACGGTTCATTATTACAGCTGTATGTTATTGAAACAGGCAGCCGACACGTTAACCAAAGGCAACAGTTGTCGCCAGCATTTTTTAGTCAACTTGCCGGCCAGCCAACACTGCGGATTTTTCCTGCTGCTGCAGGGCCCACCGGCGATGTTCATCCAGCTCGCTGCCGGCCAGCCTCCGATCGGCCTGCAAGGCCGCTACAATCGCGGCAGAATACGGGGCATTGCCCAGGCCAACGGCCAGGTTTCGCAGCCAGCGCTGGTAACCAATGCGGCGAATTGGCGAACCTTCGGTGTGACGCAGAAAGGTCTGCT
>DATCSZ010000417.1:0-16712 GCA_036568205.1 Pseudomonadales bacterium | reverse complement strand
GGCAAATCCACCCTGTTCAACCGTCTAACCGAAGCCGAAGTCTATGCTGCGGACCAGCTGTTTGCGACGCTGGACCCAACCCTGCGCCGGCTGACGCTGGACAAGGTTGGTCCCGCAGTACTGGCCGACACCGTTGGCTTTATCCGCCACCTGCCGCACAAGCTGGTCGAAGCCTTCAAGTCAACACTGGAAGAAACCACACTGGCCGACCTGCTGCTGCATGTGGTCGATTGCGCCAGTGACGAGCGGGATGACAACATGCAACAGGTGGATAACGTGCTGAAGGAAATCGGTGCCGACCGCCAGCCGCAACTGCTGGTTTTCAACAAGATCGACCTGCTCGGCGATGTCCAGCCCCATATCGACCGCGATGACAGCGGCCGGCCATTGCGGGTATGGCTGTCCGCCCGCACCGGCGCCGGTACCGAGCTGCTGTTACAGGCCATTTCCGAGCGACTGGCCCAGCAACAATGGCAGGCCTGCCTGCGCCTGCCGCCGGCACAAAGCCAGCTGCGTGCACGGCTGTTTGAGCTGAAAGCCATCCAACAGGAACTTTTTGACGAGCAGGGCAATGCACTGCTGACCGTCAGCCTGCCAATCGACCAGTTGAACCAGTTACAGAAAAAAATGGCCATTGAGCTGCAGCAATTTATTGTCAACTGAAGCAGTATTTTCCGTGGCCGTTCTGGTAAAATTTTCGAAATTTTTAGCCTGAGGAGACGACCATGGCCTGGAATGAGCCGGGTGGAAACAACGACAAGGACCCTTGGGGCAATGACCAGGGCCCACCGGATCTTGATGAGGCGTTTCGCAAATTCAAGGCCAAATTCAGCGGCAACAAGGGCAAGGGTGGCAATGACAATGGCCGCCCGGGTGCAGACCTGCCGGAACTCGGTGGTGGCTTTATCCTTGGCATTATTGCCATTGTGCTGGTGTTGTGGGCTGCCATCGGTATTTACCAGGTGGACGAGCAGGAGCAGGCCGTTGTATTGCGCTTTGGCAAATACCATGACACTGTCGGTGCCGGCCTGCACTGGAACGCGCCACTGATCGACCGGGTGCAGAAAATCAATGTCACCAAGGTGCGCTCCAGCCGCACCCAGGGCCTGATGCTGACTGAGGATGACAATATCGTCAATGTCAGCCTGTCCGTGCAGTATACGGTGCAAAACCCGAAAGCCTTCCTGCTGGAAGTGCGTGAACCCGAACGCAGCCTGCAACAGGCAACCGAAAGCGCCCTGCGCCACGTCATCGGCAGCTCGACCCTGCATGAGGTGCTGACCGAAGGCCGCATCGCCATTTCCACCGAAGTCCATGAACGGCTGCAGCGTTACACTGACCTTTACCACACCGGTATTCTGGTGGCCGCCGTCAATATCGAGGATGCCCAGCCACCGGCCGAAGTCCAGGCATCATTTGATGATGTTATCCGTGCCAAGGAGGACGAGGTACGCGTCGTCAACCAGGCCATGTCCTACCGCAACGGCCTGATCCCGGAAGCCCGCGGCCTGGCCCAGCGCCAGATTGAGGAAGCCAACGCCTACAAAAGCCGCATCGTGGCTGCCGCAGAAGGTGAGGCATCACGCTTCAGCCAGTTGCTGACCGAATACCAGAAAGCACCGGCGGTAACCCGCGAACGCCTGTATATCGAGACCCTGCAACAGGTACTGGGCAGCACCTCCAAAGTCATGGTGGATGTTGACAGTGGCAGCCTGCTGTACCTGCCACTGGACAAACTGACCGGCGCCGGCAATCGCAACACCGGCGAGTCGCTGGCATTGCCGGAGCCAGGCAGCACCAGCCTGCCGGCTCCGCTTCGCAGCAGTAACCGCACCAGCACCCGCGAAGGAGGCCGCTAATGTCTGCCCGCAGCAATATCCTGCTTGTCCTGTTTGTTCTTGGCGCCCTGGCAATTCTCAGCAGCGCCTACACCATCAAGGAAACCGAGCGCGGCGTAAAACTGGCGTTCGGTGAAGTGGTGGAGGCTGACATCCAGCCCGGCCTGCACTGGCGTATCCCGGTGATGCACCAGATCCGCAAATTCGATGGCCGCATCCTGACCATGGACTCGCGACCGGTGCGTTTCCTGACGCTGGAGAAAAAATCATTGATCATTGATGCCTATGCCAAATGGCGCATCATTGACGTGCAGAAATACTACACCGCCACCAATGGCGAGGAAGCACGCACCCACGGCCTGCTGGCGCAACGCATCAACGACGGCCTGCGCAACGAGGTGGGCATCCGCGACATGCATGAAGTGGTATCCGGCAAACGGGACGAGCTGATGGAAGAGCTGACCCGCAAGCTGAACGAGTTCTCCCAGCGTGAGCTGGGTGTCGAAGTGGTCGACATCCGTGTCAAGCAAGTCGATCTGCCGCAGGATGTGCGCCAGTCGGTATTCGACCGCATGATTACCGAGCGTGAGCGTGAAGCACGCGAACACCGCTCGCGTGGCAAGGAGCTGGCAGAAGGTATCCGCGCCTCGGCCGATCGTGAAAAAATCGAGATTGAATCACAGGCCTACCGCGAAGCGGAAATGACCAAAGGCCAGGGCGATGCCGAGGCGGCTGCGATTTATGCTAACGCCTACAACAAGAATGCCGAGTTTTATGCCTTCTGGCGCAGCCTGGAAGCCTACAAAAACACATTTTCCGACAAGTCAGACATCATGCTGCTCAAGCCCGACAGCGACTTTTTCCGCTACCTGAACAACAACAGCGGCAAACAACGCTGAACGGTGTTTGGCATGTGCTGAAACAGGAATCTGTGTTACCATTGGCCAAGCCGGAGACCGTTCCGGCTTTTTTATGTGCTGCAGCCAGGCCCTGTCATGACGGGCAGGCGCGTTACCTGCAAGACTTGAGTCGATACCCATGTGGCAAACATTCCTGATTGCTTTGTGCCTGGTGATGGTCATTGAGGGAATCCTGCCATTTCTGGCACCACGACTCTGGCGTGATGCCATGCAGGCGGCCACCACCCTGCCTGACCGGCAACTGCGCATGATTGGCCTGGCCAGCATGCTGGCTGGCACAGTGTTGCTGTATATCATTCACTAACAACGGTTGCTGACAGACATGGCGCACAACAATCGCTGGCTGCTGCCGGAAGGCATTGAGGAAATCCTGCCAGGCCAGGCCTGGCAGATCGAACGCTTCCAGCGCCGGGTTCTGGACCTGTATCATAGCCGGGGTTACGAGCTGGTTATCCCGCCGCTGATTGAATACAGCGAGTCGCTGCTGATCGGCATGGGCAGTGACATGGATCTGCAAACGTTCAAGCTCACCGACCAGTTATCCGGCCGCACACTGGCAATCCGCGCTGACATTACCCCGCAAACAGCCCGTATTGATGCCCACAGCTGGCAGCAACAGGGGCCGACCCGGCTGTGCTATGCCGGTACTGTGGTCCACACTCGCCCCCGCTCACAACTGGCCTCACGCCTGCCGCTGGAAGTGGGCGCCGAACTGTACGGCGATGCCAGCCTGGCCAGCGATATTGAAATTATCAGCCTGATGCTGGCCACCATTGCCGAAGCCGGTATTGAACGGGTACATCTGGATCTTGGCCACATCGGTATTTACCGTGGCCTGGTCGAGGCTGCCGGCCTCGACAGTGATGCGATCTCGGCACTGGATGATGCCTTTGAACGCAAGGCTGCCGGCGAAGTGGCGGCGTTGCTTGAGGCCAATGTGCACGATGACGCCCTGGCCGGCATGATCCGCGCACTGATCGACCTGCATGGTGACCTGGATGTGCTGGATCAGGCCCGGCAGGTGCTGGCCGGGGCACCGGCCGCTGTGCAGCAGGCATTACAGGATCTGACCGAGATTGCCGCACTGCTGCGCAAACGTTATCCGCGCACACCGATTGTGCTGGACCTGGCCGAGCTGCGCGGCTACCGCTATCACACCGGCCTGGTGTATGCCGCCTATATCAACGGTATCGGCCATTCGGTGGCCAATGGCGGCCGTTACGACGGCATTGGCAAGCAGTTTGGCCGCAGCCGCCCGGCTACCGGCTTCAGCGCCAATGTTCATGCATTGCTGGCACACAGCAGGGCCGCTGATGACAGCCCGCTGATTCTGGCACCGGCTGGCGATAACGCAGAGCTGCTGGCGGCCATCGACCAGCTGCGATCAGCCGGCAAACGGGTGGTGCAGGCCTTGCCGGCCAACGAAACACCGGCCGGCTGCCGCTTTCAATTAATCAATGACAAGGGTCAGTGGCACGTTGTGCCGCTGTAAACAACAGAGAGACAATCCATGGGCAAGAATGTTGTTGTGCTGGGCACACAATGGGGCGATGAAGGCAAGGGCAAGATTGTTGACCTGCTGACAGAACAGGCCAGCTATGTCACCCGCTACCAGGGCGGCCACAATGCCGGCCATACCCTGGTCATCGATGGCGAAAAAACCGTATTGCACCTGATTCCGTCCGGCATCCTGCGCAGCCATGTGCAGTGCCTGATCGGCAATGGCGTGGTACTGTGCCCGACGGCCCTGCTGAAGGAAATGGCAGAGCTGGAAGCGCGTGGCGTGCCGGTTACCGAGCGCCTGCGCATCAGCCCGTCCTGCCCGCTGATCCTGCCAGTGCATGTGGCACTGGACCAGGCCCGTGAACTGGCCCGTGGCGAAGCCAAGATCGGCACCACCGGTCGCGGCATCGGCCCGGCTTATGAAGACAAGGTGTCACGGCGTGGCCTGCGGGTAGGCGACTTGCTGAATGCCGACAACTTTGCCATCAAACTGAAGGAGTTGCTGGCCTTCCACAACTTCATGCTGACCGAATATTACAAGGTTGCAGCGGTTGATTTTGACCAGACCCTGGCCGACATGCTGGCAATGGCGGAAAAACTGAAGCCGATGATTGCCGATGTCACCGCCCTGCTGCACCAGGCGCGCAAACAGGGCGACAATATCCTGTTTGAAGGCGCCCAGGGCACGCTGCTGGATATTGACCTCGGCACCTATCCGTATGTCACCTCCTCCAATACCACCGCTGGCGGCGCTGCCACCGGCACCGGTGTTGGCCCGCTGTACCTGGACTATGTGCTGGGTATTACCAAGGCCTATACCACCCGTGTCGGCTCCGGGCCGTTCCCGACCGAGCTGTTTGACGAGATCGGTGACCATCTCGGCGTCAAGGGCAATGAGTTTGGTGCCACCACCGGCCGCAAGCGCCGCTGCGGCTGGTTTGATGCGGTAGCTGTCAAGCACGCCGTCCATGTCAATAGTGTGTCCGGTATCTGCCTGACCAAGCTGGATGTGCTGGACGGCCTCGACACCATCAAAGTCTGTATTGCCTATGAGCTACCGGACGGCAGCCGCATCAGTGATGCCGATGTAGCCCTGTTTGACCAGGTGAAACCGGTATATGAAACCCTGCCTGGCTGGCAGGAGAGTACGTTTGGTGCCAAATCGCTGGATGATCTGCCGGCCAATGCCAAGGCGTATATCGCCTTCCTGGAACAGGCGATAGACGCGCCGGTGGATATTATCTCGACCGGCCCGGATCGCAACGAAACCATTATCAAACGCCCCTGCTTTTGAGGACAACCAAGGACAGCCCATGAACAAGACCCTGCTGACCATCATTGCCTTGCTGCTGCTGGCCGCCGGCGCCGGCCTTGGCTACTGGGCCTATGACACCGCCAGCCAGCCTGGCTATGAGCTGCTCAAGGCACTGGATGAAAGCCGGCGCAACAAGGTGGTTGCCGCCTACAGTGGTGCCGGCGCCTGTATCGCCATCGGCCTTTACCTGCTGCTGGTACGCCGCAAGTAGGCCGGCTTTGTTGCCGCCGGCAACAATTGTTTCGCCCGTGCTGCCGCTCTATACTGTTGCCCGACTACCGGGACGATGACTTTTGCCGGGCCATGCCGCCGCAGGCAAACGCTGACCAATAACGATAACCTGACAGTTTCAGAGGTAAATCATGAAAGATACATATGACGTGGTGGTGGTCGGCTCCGGCGCCGGCGCTTTTATGGCCGCCCTGTCGGCAGCCAACCAGGGTGCTTCCGTGCTGGTTATCGAAAAAGGCCGCGAATGGGGCGGCACCAGCTCCAAGTCAGGTGGCGGCATCTGGATTCCGAACAACCGCAATATTGCCAGCGCCGGTGTCAGCGACAGTCCTGAAGATGCCTTCAAGTACATGCGTGCGGTTATCCCGGCCAGTGAGGTGGATGACGACACCATCCGCAACTACATCGAATACGCACCCAAAATGGTCAACTTCCTGGAACAGAACACCGGACTGACCTACACGCCAGTGCCCGGCTATGCCGATTACTACCCGGATGTCGAGGGCTGGAAAGCCGGCGGCCGGACCATGGACCCGTCACCGGTTGATGGCCGCCAGCTTGATTACGACATGCTGCTGAAGCTGGTTGACTCACCGCGCGCGTCCAAGGCCTTCAGCCGCTTTTCGATGAGCATTCTTGAAGGTGTGCAGATTCTTGCCAAGACACCCGGCTGGCAAAAGATTTTTATGGGCATTATCTGGGGCTACTTCAAGGACATTCCCGGCCGCCTGAAAGGCCCGCGTGACCGTCGCCTGTGCCAGGGCAATGCGCTGGTGGCCGGCCTGTACCTGGCCTGCAAGGCCAAAGGTGTCGAGCTGGTGCTGGAAACCCCGGTCAATGACCTGGCCACCAGCGACGGCCGCGTGACCGGCGTTGTCGTCAATGGCGGCAAAACCATTCATGCCGGCAAGGGCGTTATCCTGGCTGCCGGCGGCTTTGAGCACAACAAGGAACTGCGCGAAAAATACCTGCCCAACCCGACCAACCCGCACAACTCATCGGGCGTCAAGACCAATACCGGCGACCTGCTGGTAGCGGCTACCAGGCTCGGTGCTGCCACCGGCCTGTTGCACGAAGCCTGGTGGGCGCCAACGGCGATGACACCGTTTGGCCCAACCGTGCTGTTCTCGGAAAAATCCAAGCCCGGCCTGATTATTGTTGACAAAAAGGGCCGCCGTTTCATGAATGAGTCAATCACCTATAACTCCTACGGTGACTGCTTCTACGGCGCTGCCGAAAAAGGCTATGACGTATTCCCGGCCTACTGCATCCTGGATGCCCACTATCGCAAAAAATACATGTTTGGCGGTGTGGTGCAGGGCGAAGCAATGCCGGATTTCATGAGCAAGGACATGATTGGCGACGGCAAGATGCTGATCAAGGCCGACACGCTGGAAGAGCTGGCGCAGAAAATCGGCGTTGATTATAACGGCCTGAAAGACACCATGGCGCGGGTAAAACAGTTCGCTGCAAGCGGCGTTGATGAGGATTTCGGCCGTGGCAGCGATGACCATGACACCATGTACGGCGATCCGGAAGTCAAACCCAACCCGTGCTGGGGGCCGATGGACAAGGGACCATACTATGCCACCCAGCTGCTGCTGGGCGACCTCGGCACCAAGGGCGGCCTGGTGATCAACCACAACGGCCAGGTCATGCATGAAAACGGCCAGCCGATTGATGGCCTGTATGCCGCCGGCAACGTCACCGCCTCGATCATGGGCAGCAAGTATCCCGGTGCCGGCTGTACCCTGGGGCCGGCCATGACCATTGGCTACAAGGCCGGCCACCATGTGGTCGGCACTGCAGTATAAGGCCTGACGCTGGCTGTTCTGTTTCAAGCCCTGCCCTGTGCAGGGCTTTTTGTTTGTATCCGGCAATAACCCACAGGAGTCCCGCATGGAATTCAATGTCGCCGACCTGATCAGCCGTGTTGCTGCCAACATTCCCGCACGCGAGGCCATTGTCTGCGGTGCACAACGCGCCAGTTACGGCCAGTTGCAGCAGCAATCGCAGCGGCTGGCCGCTTTTTTGCTGCAGCACGGCATCAGCAAGGGTGATCATGTCGCCATTTATGCTTATAACAGCATTGAATGGGTAGAGGCCATGCTGGCCTGTTACCAGATCGGCGCGGTACCTATCAATATCAACTACCGTTATGTCGAGAACGAACTGCTGTACATCTTCAACGATGCCGATATCAAGGCGGTGTTCTACCAGCCACAGTTTGCCGACCGGCTGGCGGCCATCCGCCAGCAGTTGCCTCTGCTGCAGCTGTTTGTGCATTTTGATGATGACACCGGCGAAGCGCTGCCGGACAGCCACCGTTTTGCTGATGCCTGTCATGCCGACCCGACGGCCGTTACCTTCCCGCCTCGCAGCGGTGATGACCTCTATGTGTTGTATACCGGCGGCACCACCGGCATGCCCAAGGGGGTGGTATGGCGCCAGCACGATGTGATCATGAGCCTCGGCGGTGGTGTTGACATGATGAGCCAGCAGGCGATTGCCAGCCCGGAGATCATGGCTGACCGCTGCATCCAGGACAACGCCTTTTACATGCGCTCGCTGCAAATGGCCCCACTGATGCACGGTGCTGCCCAATGGGGCCTGCTGCGTGCGCTGTTTGAAGGCCATACCGTGGTCATGTCGGACAAAACCTCGTTTGATGCCGACGAAGTCTGGCAACTGGCAGGCCGTGAAAAAATCAACACCCTGCTGGTCACCGGCGATGCCATGGCCAAACCGATGGTGGATGCACTGGAAAACGGCAACTACGATGTCACCTCGCTGTTTGTGTTTGCCTCCTCCGCCGCCGTATTTTCGCCGGTACTCAAGGACCGTTATGCCGAGCTACTGCCCAATGTCATCATCATGGACAATATCGGCTCATCGGAAAGCGGCTATACCGGCGCCACCGTACACGAAAAAGGCAAGGCGGAAAGCAATGTCGGCGGCCCACAGGTGAACCCCGGCAAGGGCACGGTCGTGCTGGATGAGGATTTGTGCCTGATACCGGCCGGCGATCCGCGCCAGGGCTTTCTTGCCAAGGGCGGCTTTATCCCGCAGGCCTATTACAAGGATCCGGAAAAAACCGCCAAAACCTTTGTCACCGCCAGTGACGGCCAGCGTTATGTGATTCCGGGCGACATGGCACGCCACAATGCTGACGGCAGCATCACCCTGCTGGGGCGCGGCTCACTGTGCATTAACTCCGGCGGTGAAAAAATCTTCCCGGAAGAGGTGGAGATGGCCGTCAAGGCCCACCCGGATGTATTTGACTGCCTGGTGGTTGGCACCCCGGACGAACGCTTTGGCAGTGCCGTGACCACCCTGATCGAGCTGCGTCCCGGCGCGGCCACACCCGACCTGGCCGCGATACACAGCGCCTGTGAAGCACATATCGCCCGCTACAAGCTGCCACGCCGGCTGCTGTTTGTTGATGCCATCAAACGCTCGCCCAGCGGCAAACCGGATTATCCCTGGGCCAAACAGACCGCACTGGACTGGCTGGCCGGGCAATAAAAAAGGCGGCCGCAGCCGCCTGTTTTGCATCAGCCGGCGCCTCAGGCAATTTCGGCAAACTCGTAGTTCATCACCGGGCTCGGCACCTGCAGATAACTGCCCTGGATATAATGGGTGCCCAGCTGCCATAGCGTGGCCAGTGCGCCGGCATTATCGACATCAGTCATGATGGTGGCGATTTCATGTTCCTTGGCCTCATCAATAATGGCCTTGGCCGCCTTGCTGTCACCACTGCTGACCATCGCCGAGAACTGCTTGTCCAGTTTTACCAAGTCCAGCTTCAGGTGCTTGAGCAGCTTGAACGGTTCATCGTCACGGCCGAAGCCGCCGATCGAGACAAAAAATTTCGCCTTGCGCAGCGCGGTAATGCAGGTGATTGCTGCCTTCAGGTGATTTTTGACGTCTTCTTCATCAAACTGGAACACCAGTGTATCAGTAGACAGGTTGGCCGCCTTGGCCGCAACCGCCAGCCAGCCGGGCAGGCTTTCATCCAGCAGGGCATTCATGGTCAGGTTGATAATCAGCCGGGTATTATGACCCTGGGTGCGATGCACCGATAAGGTTTTGGTAGCTTCCAGCACCATCCAGCGATCCAGCTTGGAGTGGCCGGCGGCGCGGATCATCTCGGCCGGATACACATCGTTGTCACCATCATTGAACCACAGCGTCACCTCGTAGTTCTCGCGGTCATCACCCTGCAGGCTCATGATCGGCTGGTACAACAGGCGGAAGCAGTTCTGCTCCATCGCCTCGTCAATACTGGCGACATCATCGGCGCCCGGTTTTGGTGCCAGCTTGACCGGCGGCACATAGATCCCGGCGCTGTTTTTCTCCTTGTCCATACGGATATGACCGATGCCATCCATCGCGTTATCCAGTACCAGCCTGGCATCCTTGTTGTTCAGCTGCAGCACCGCACAGGTACAGGTATATTGCACGGTGCGATCGTCCAGCTCACAGATATGGTCTTCAATCACTTTCAGGCTGTCTTTGGCCAGTTCCAGCGCCTTGTCACTGGACTGCTGCAGGATGACTCCCAGCGCATCCGTGCCAAATCGGCCAATCGCCGCATCTTGCCCCAGCTTGTCCTGCAGCAGTGTGGCCAGGTCAGCAATCAGGCTGTCAATGCCACTGAAATGCACGTCATCCAGCAACCGCTCGGCATTGTCCAGCCGGTAAACCAGCAGTGATGCAGCCGGAATGCCCTTGCCGATCTGCATCACCGTCGAGGTGACCTGTTCAGCCAGGTAATAACGGTTGTGCAAGCCGGTGGCAGCATCGATGATGCCACTACCGCCAGTGGCACTTGCACCCTGCGAGGCGACACCGATATTCACCTGGGTGCAGGGGTCACCATCAATCGTGGCCGCCGCCAGGGTCATAAAAGTTTCAAATTCCTGTTTGTCTTTTTTCAGCGCCTTGAAGGTCAGCTCGGCCTGCTGCTGTCCCTGTTTGGCAAAATGGCGGAAAAAATTCTTGAATTTGTCCTGGTCGGCTTCGCTGACCAGATCAATGATTGAGGCACAATCGAGTTCATCGGCCACGTAGCCAAACATGCGGGCAAAATTGTCATTGACCTTCATCAGGATGCCATCGGTCACATAGGCAATGGCATCATCGGACTCCGCCATCAGCATGTCGGCACGCTTTTTCAGCTCCTGGTAGTCACTTTCCAGCTTGCGGCACAGGTTGCGTTGACGGGCATTGTCCATCTCGCGGATCGCCACATGGACAAAATGGTTGCCGTTGTTCTTGTCGATCACATCCTGAACCCCCAGCTTGAACGCCTGCTCACGGGTCTCGTCCGACACATCGTCAGTGATCAGCACCAGCGGCACATCGGCCTGCATGTTCTTCAGGGTATCGAGGCTGAATTGCAGGCTGACTTCCGGATGCCGGTTGTCGGCGACCAGCAAATCCCAGTTGCCGTCGTCAATCGACTCGCGAAAATCCGGTTCGGAGGTAATGCGGTGGGCACGCACAGCATAGCCGGCGCCACGAAAAAGACTGATCAGGCGCTCCGACTCGTTCTGGTTCTGCACCTGGATCAGGACATTGTAATTATTCTTGGCTGCACTCATGGGCGTGTTTTTATCTTATGTAGCAAACATTTAAAAATTTCATCAATAGCTGTGTCCGTCTGTGGCCGGCGGCCCGTCCGTGCTATTGCCGGTCTGTTTGCCTACAACAAATCCCAGACAGAATCGATATCCGTGTCTTTTTCGCCATCAGCGCCTGCCATCTTACCTGATGCACCGGCCGGCGCCAATGATTCCACCGGCTCATAGGCAAACTGGAAATAGCTACCGCTGGATGCCATCAGCTTGCCGAGACGCACACCGATTTCACGACCATCACGCGCCAGCAATGCATAGTGACCCGGCTTGAACGATACTGCCGGCGTCAGCAAGGTACTGGCCTGGCCGGCCGTCTTGATCTCCGGCAGCATCAGCACCCGCATAAAATCCGACTGCGGATTGCCTTCATGGTCCGAGATTCTGGCGCCGTAAGGCTCGGCACTGGGACTGAGCAGTTCAACACCGATCTGCAGGGATTTTTCCTTGCTCTGGCGTACCCAGCGGATCACACCGATATTCCAGCTGTTGTGGTGCTGCTCCCTCACACCGATCAGCTCACCGGCCTTGATCGCCGCCGGTGCCTCTTCATGCCACTCAAGGCAATAGCCGCCGGGGCTCATGTTGACCACATCCACCTCAAAATTCTGGTATTTCTCGGCATCCGAGCCGGTCATGGTCATCATCGAGTTGCCACCACTGCGGATATGGTAGTCAATCGACTCCATGGTGATCTGGGCTTCCGACTTGTCGGTAGTGCCGTATATGCTCTCGTCCCAGACATCGAGTTTTTCACTGCGGCGCTTTTGCTCGGTAAAGCGGGCCGCACCGGCACCGGTCTTCGGTTGCTGGCTGTCGCCAAAAACAAAATCGGCAAACGGCTGGCGCTCACTGAGGTAGAAGTGGGTGGTCGACAAGCCGACACACAGCAGCAGGCGGGAGTTGGCTTCCAGACGCATGAACGTGCGACCGGTAAACACCCCCCAGGCCAGAATCAGGTGGTTGATCAGGTTCTGCGTCAGGCCGCTTTTTTTCTGCAACAGCGGCGCGGACAGCTCCTTGAGTTTCTTGATCAGTTCATCGGTATTCAACGACTGGCAGGCCGGATGGTAACGCCCGCGATAGAATTTCTGGTATACCGGCGGGGTATCCATTTCCGGGTCCACCACAAAGGCAGACTCCTGATGCCTGTCCAGCTCGGCCAGCCGCACATGGCGCGCCCATTCCCACAAATGGCCTTCCAGCTTGCCAATATCGTCCTGGCGCAACTGGTTGGCCTTGATACAGCCCCACAGCAGCAGGTGCAGATAAGCATGATCAATACTGGATGGCTGCTCATCGTGTTCTTTGTCCACCTGCGGCAGGGCATTCAGCTTGTAATGACGTGCCAGCTGGTAAAGGCGATGGATGTTTTTCCAGAAACCATTCTGCATCGGCCGGTACAACAGGTAATTGCGTACCAGGATATCAGTAAATTCAATCAGCGCATGGTAAATGGCCTGGCCCATCAGCGCGGTTGGTTTTTTCAGCAGGCTGCCCATTTTTTCACTGCACTGGCAGGCGGTAATCAGATAGGCAGTCGCCAGATGGGTTTGCAGGGCCTGGCTGAGATTGGCGATCTTGCGCGGCTGCTCTGGCAGGATAACCTGCTGGTTCAGGTAGTTCTTGCGCAGGCCGGCACAGGTGTAATGAATGGCAGGTCGCAGTGCTTCGGCAAGTTCCATGCGTACCGCCGGGCTGGTGTCGAGCTCACACACCTCCTTGATGGCCAGATACAAATAGCGGGTGGACTTGCCCATGTCGGCCATCGGCAGGTTTTTCACCCAATGCTCCACCGACAAGCGATCCGCCTTGCTGAATGACAATGTCTTCAACTCACGGGCAGGCAACTGGAAAAGCTGCTCAACTTTCTGGTTTTTCATAACAATGACAGCCCCGGAATAACGCCCTGTAGTATACGGGATATGACAAAAAATTCACCAACGGTTTCTGACTGCTGGTTTTTGTCATAACCAGGTCTTGTACGGGGCATGCGGTGTCTCACGCACCAGCCGGGGCAGCATAAAACCCGGCAGCTGGCGTCGCAAGGCCTCATACAGGGCCAGCGCCCGCGCCTGCGGCAGCTGAAAGTGTGCCGCGCCCTCCACGGCATCCAGCAGGTGCAGGTAATAGGCTTCCACCTGGATCTGGTGCAAGCGTTCCAGCAACGCACGCAGACTCGCCTCACTGTCGTTGACACCGGCCAGCAGCACACTCTGGTTCAGCAGCCGAATACCGGCCTGGCGCAACAACGCCAGCGATTCGGCCACATCGGCAGACAGCTCCTGCGCATGATTGGCATGAATCACCATGGTCGGCTGCAGGCGGCTGCCCGTCAGCGCCTGCAGCAAGCCATCGGTGACCCGCTGCGGCACCACCACCGGCAGGCGGGTGTGGATGCGCAGATACGACACATGATCAATCGCCGCCAGCCGGCTGATCAGGCCGGCCAGATAGTCATCGCTGGCCGACAGCGGATCACCGCCGGACAGGATGACCTCGACAATCGACGGATCGGCGGCGATGTAATCCAGCGCCTGCTGCCAGTCGGCCAGCCCCGGCGTGTTGGCCTGGTAAGGAAAGTGGCGGCGAAAACAATAACGGCAATGTACCGCACAGGCCGGGCTGCTGATCAGCAGCACCCGGCCGCGGTATTTGTGCACCAGCCCCGGCACCGGGTTGAAGGAAGCTTCCTGCAACGGGTCGGCCACAAAGCCCGGCACCGGCTGCATCTCTTGCGCCTGCGGCAGCACCTGCAGCAGCAGCGGGTCGCGGGAATTGCCTTTTTCCATCAGTGCCACAAACGGCCGCGGCACGCGCAATGCAAAGGCCTGCTGCGCCGCCGGGTCCAGATCCAGTGTGGCCGGATCCAGCGCCAGCGCATCGCACAATTCGTCGACCGAACGAATCATGGTTTTCATCACCTGTTGCCAGTCGCTGGTCTGCCATCTTGCTGCGGTTCGCGCTATCATGGTCGCCTTTTTAGTTAACACCTTACTTCCGAGAGGATTCTCATGGCATCGTATTCTACCAACGAATTTCGCCCGGGTCTGAAAGTTATGCTCGACGGCGATCCGTGCTCCATCCTGGACAACGAATTTGTCAAGCCGGGCAAGGGCCAGGCCTTCAACCGCGTCAAGCTGCGCAACCTGAAAAGCGGCCGGGTATGGGAGCGCACGTTCAAATCCGGCGAATCGCTGGACGGTGCCGATGTTGTCGACCGCAGCATGGAATACCTGTACAACGATGGCGAGTTCTGGCACTTCATGGATCCGAACAGTTTTGAACAGGTGCAGGCGGATGCCGCCGCCGTCGGTGACAGTGCCAAATGGCTGAAAGAACAGGACAGCGTTGAAGTCACCCTGTACAACGGTGCACCACTGTCTGTCACCCCGCCCAACTTTGTCGAGCTGGAAATCGTTGAAACTGATCCCGGCCTGAAAGGCGATACTGCACAGGGCGGTTCCAAACCGGCCACGCTGACCACCGGTGCCGTGGTGCGGGTACCGCTGTTTATTGACCAGGGCGAAGTGATCCGGGTGGATACCCGCAATGGCGAATACGTCTCACGCGCCAAGTCATAAACCCGCCAGCCAATGCAATGGCATCCCACTGCCAGCCTGGCCGCGTTAACCGAGCGCGCCAGGCTGCTGCAACAGATCCGCCAGTTTTTTGCCCAGCGCCAGGTGCTGGAAGTGGAAACCCCGCTGGCCGGCGATTACGGCGTTACCGACCCGTATATCGAATCCCTGCAACTGGCCGATGGCCGGTGGCTGCAAAGCTCACCTGAATATTTCATGAAACGCCTGCTGGCTGCCGGTGCCGGCGACATCTACCAGGTCTGCAAGGCGTTCCGCAAGGAACAGCAGGGGCGCCTGCACAGCACTGAATTCACGCTGCTGGAATGGTACCGGCTGGGCTTTGACCAGTGGGCGCTGATGGCTGAGGTCGCCGACCTGATTGAGCGCCTGCTTGGCTATCGTCATTTTGAACACATCAGCTACCGAACCCTGTTCCAGGAATACCTCGGGTTTGATCCGCACCGGGCCAGCCTGGAACAGCTGAAGTTCGAGGCCCGCCAGCACATCAATATCGACATGCCCCGCGCCAGCGTTGATGACTGGCTGAACCTGCTGTTAAGCCACCTGATCGAGCCGGAGCTGAAAAAACGCGGGCCGCTGTTTGTTTATGATTTTCCGCCCTCACAGGCCGTGCTGGCCCGTATCAGCGAGGATGACAGCGGCCAGCCGGTCGCCGCCCGTTTTGAGCTGTATATCCACGGCATTGAACTGGCCAACGGCTTTCACGAACTGGCCGATGCCGGACTGCAGCGCAGCCGTTTTGCAGAAGATAATCACCAGCGCCAGGCGATGGGCCTGCACGCCATGCCGGTGGATGAACTTTTTCTGGCCGCACTGCAACATGGCCTGCCGGATTGCGCTGGCGTGGCCATTGGCCTTGACCGGCTGTTGATGCTGAAACTCGGCCAGCGCCATATCAGCCAGGTACTGGCCTTCGGCCACCACTGATCAAAACCGGTCAATCCATCGCCAGTGAGTGCTCACAATGCCAGGCCAGCAGACGGCGAAACTCGGCCGGATTTTTGCCCACAAACAATTCGTGACGATCGTTGCTGCCCGCTGCATTGGTCAGCAGCCGCGACAGCCAGAAGCGCAGTGCCGCCAGCTGCAGTGCCTGTGGCCAGGCCTGTTGTTCACTGGCTGTGAACGGCCGGTGGCGGCCATACGCCTGCAGCAAGGCCCGGCAGCGCGGCATGTCCAGCGCATCGTCGGCGCTGCGGCACCAGTCATTGACCGCCACCGCGACATCAAACAGCAGGTAGCCACTGCCGGCATTGTAAAAATCAATCACCCCGGTCAGCCGCTGATCGTCAAAAAACACATTGTCGCGGAACAAGTCGCCATGGATGATACCGCGCGGCAGCTGGCGGCGGTCCAGCTGCAGCCAGCGGCGATAGACACTGTCCACCCACTGCCGGTCGGCATCATCCAGGTGCGCCGACGCATCAAGCACACATTGCTCCAGCCAGGCCTGGTCACGAATGCCGGAATGCTCATCCGGCAGCTCGGCCGCGGCCAGGTGCATATCTGCCAGGAACGTGCCCACCGCCACACAATGGCTGGCGGCCGGCTGCTGCACATGGCCGCCGGACAGCTTCGGCGTCAGCAGGGCCGGCTTGCCACGCAGCAGGCCCGTTGCATGGCCATCGACATCACGTAACGGCTGGGCCACCGGCAAATGGTGG
>DATCSZ010000416.1:0-5490 GCA_036568205.1 Pseudomonadales bacterium | reverse complement strand
CGATGATGCGGCTCGTGAGCTGACTGCGCGTGGCCAGGCTGATATTCGTGCGCTCGGAAACCTGCTGGCTCTTGACCATGTGCGTGTTGACCAGATTATTGTCAGTCCCTATGTACGTGCCAGGCAAACCTGTGAGCTGCTGCAACAACACAATGCCTGGCAGGTTGAGCCGATGATTGAGCAGGCGGTGACGCCGGACAGCGTGATTGAGCATGTATTGCAGATACTGTCAGCCTGCGATGAGCAGCACTCGCTGCTGGTGGTCAGTCACCAGCCGCTGGTTTCAGCGCTGACGGCCTTGCTGGTTGATGGCCGCAGTGATTTTGCCTTCCATTACCCGATGTCGCCAGGCAGCCTGGCGGTGATTGATTTGCCAGTGTGTGCGCCAGGGCAGGGGCGGCTGGAAAAGCTGCTGTCACCACCGTATGAGCGCTGAGGTACAGGAACGGCGTTTCCCGGTTCGCGGCCTGCAGCTTGCCGCCAGACTGTGGCAGCCTGCGTCAACGCGGCCGCTGATTGCCTTGCACGGCTGGCTTGATAATGCCGCCAGCTTTGATGTGCTGGCACCACAGCTGCAGGAATACCAGGTGCTGGCCCCTGACCTTGCCGGCCAGGGTTTCAGTGATCATCGGCCGTTATCGGCGACCTACCACCTGTGGGATGACTTGCTGGATATTGTCTTGCTGGCCGATCTTATGGGCTGGCAGCAGTTTTCCCTGCTGGGCCATTCGCGCGGCGCCATGCTGTCGGTGATGCTGGCGGCTGCCTTTCCTGAGCGGGTTCAGCAGCTATTCCTGGTTGATGGTGTGCTGCCATTGCCGGTCACTACCAGTGATACTGCACAGCAGCTGCGTCGTTATGTTGAGGGTTACCGGCGTGAGAGATCACACCGTTATGCAGCCAGTCGCAGCGAAGCCGTCCACTGGCGTGCCGAAACTGGCGGTATCGGTGAAGCTGTGGCAGAGATTCTGGCTTCACGCCAGTTGCGCGAATCCCCGCATGGTTGGTACTGGCACGTCGATCAGCGTCTGAAAGCGGCCTCGGCTGTCAAAATGACCGATGCGCACAATGACGCACTGCTGGCGGCCATACGCTGTCCGGTCACTATTTTTCTTGCCAGTCGTGGGCTGGGCAGCCATCCGGCGATGCAGGAATTGCAGCAACGCTGGCCAGGATTTGACTGGCGCATTCTGGATGGGCATCATCATCTGCACATGACCGATAGCGCCGGGGAGATCGCTGCACAATGTCTCGCATCCTTGTCCTGCTGACAGGCTGGCTGGCCGCCGCCGCACTGGCTTCCGTACCCTTGTATAACGGTGCCGGGCTGGTGCAGGAAAAACAGGCCGGGCCTGGTGAGCAGCGGGTGATTACCGGAAAAAACCAGAAAGTACAGGGCCACTGGCAGTTTGCCAGTGAGCTTCGGCTTGATGCGTTCATGCAACAACGCATTTACCAGCTGGATACCGTTGACAGCCTGGCGCAGGTGGCTGCCTTCTACCGCCAGTGGATTGCCGATGCCGGCCTGGATGTGCTGTATCACTGCGCCGGGCGTGATTGTGGCTCCAGCAATGTCTGGGCCAATAACCTGTTTGCTGAGCGGCGTCTGTACGGCCCGGACAGTAACCAGTTTTATTGGGCGCTGCGCCGGCAGGATGATTTTTTCATGCTGTATTTGATTGAGCGTGGCAATGGCCAGCTGTTTGTCAATATCAGCCAGGTCACGGCCAATGCCGTTATCCGTGAATCACTGTATCTGGATGATGGCTGTGACCATCCGCAGCTGACAGCATTTGTCAGCAGTATGGCTGACGAGCAGCCACTGTTGTTGCTGGCCAGTGTGGCCGGTGATGAGTCACAGGGCAAGTCACTGGCATTGGCAGCGCGGTGCGCTGCCAGTTTGCGCCAGCGTTTCGCCGGCCGGCCGCTGCATGCGCTGGGGCTGGGTGGTTATGATCGGTACTGGCAGCCGGTGTCTGCCACCCTGCTGGAGCTGCTGCCGCAGCCTAGCCGTTAACCAGTGACAGGAATTCGGCGCGGGTTGCTTGGTTGCTGCGGAACGACCCCAGCATGGCTGATGTGGTCATCGAGGAGTTCTGTTTCTCCACACCTCGCATCATCATGCACATGTGCTGTGCCTCAATCACCACGCCGACCCCCTTGGCTTCGGTAACCTCGGCAATGCTGTCAGCAATCTGGCGGGTCAGGTTTTCCTGGATTTGCAGGCGCCGTGCAAACATGTCAACAATGCGGGCCACCTTGGACAGGCCCAGCACCTTGCCGGTCGGGATATAGGCGACATGGGCCTTGCCGATAAACGGCAGCAGGTGATGTTCACACATTGAATACAACTCAATGTTTTTTACTACCACCATCTCGTTGCAATCGGACGGAAACAGTGCGCCATTGACCACTTCTTCCACGCTTTGCTGGTAGCCGCGATTGAGGAACTGGAAGGCTTTTGCCGCCCGCTGTGGTGTGTCAAGCAGGCCGGGGCGTTGCAGGTCTTCACCAATGCCTTCGATAATGGCGGCATATGCGTCTTTGAGTTGCATGATAATCCTCGCAATGGGTTGCGCAAAACAGCCCGCCAGTGTAACAGAAAGCGCCAGCGGATTTGAGAACATTGCCGGCACGCAGGCGACGACAATGGCCATTATACGCAAGCCGGGTGAAAATGGTTTGTTTCATCGCGCCAGTGGCTATAATGGCTGCAGCCGCGCCGTGCGGTATTTTTCTGCCCCTGCATGAGGACGCACCTGTGGATATTCCTGCCATTGCCAGCCAGCTGGAAACCATTCGAGACTTGATGCGTTTCGCGGTCAGCCGTTTTCGCCAGGCAGGCCTGTATTATGGCCACGGTACGGACAATGCCTGGGATGAGGCGCTGGTGATTGTGCTGCACCAGTTGCACCTGCCGCATGATATTGGTGATGAGGTGCTGGATGCCCGGCTGCTGCAGGATGAGAAGATGGCGATCCTGGATGCCTTTCGCCAGCGTATTGAGCAGCGCATACCGGTTGCCTACCTGACCCGTGAAGCCTGGTTCTGCGGCTTGTCCTTTTATGTTGATGAACGGGTGCTGATTCCCCGCTCACCGATTGCCGAGCTGATCGAGGCGCGTTTCAGGCCGTGGTATCAGGGGGATTATCCCGACCGTATCCTGGACCTGTGCTGTGGCAGCGGCTGTATCGGCATTGCCTGCGCCTATGCGTTCCCGGAAGCCGAGGTGTTATTGTCGGATATTTCTGCCGATGCGCTGGATGTTGCCTGGATCAATACCGAACGTCACCAGCTGCAGGATACCGTGTCGGTCTGCGAATCGGACTTGTTTGATAATGTGGCCGGGCTGTTTGACATTATTGTCTGCAATCCACCCTATGTTGATGAGCAGGATTTTTCCAGCATGCCGGCCGAATACCGGCACGAGCCGCCGGCTGCCCTGGCATCCGGCCGCCATGGCCTGGATCATCCGCTGGCCATCCTGCGCCAGGCAGCGGAATACCTGACCGAGGATGGCATCCTGGTGCTGGAAGTTGGCAACAGCGGCGAGTTTCTTGAGCAGGCCTATCCCGGCATTGATTTCAACTGGGTGCAGTTTGAACGCGGCGGTCATGGTGTGCTGGTGATCAGCCGGCTGGAGCTGGAAAATTATGCCGACCAGCTGGCCTTGCCGCCACCGGGCAATGAAACCGCCGGTGATTTTGACGTATAATCGCCGATTTGGTCGCCAGCGGCGCTGGTGAGGCAACAGACAACAGGTAGAGGCAAATGGCAGGCAACAGCATCGGCAAACTTTTCACCGTCACCACCTTTGGTGAAAGTCATGGCCCGGCACTGGGCTGTATTGTTGATGGTTGCCCGCCCGGCATTGCCCTGACAGAAGTCGACCTGCAGCATGAGCTGGACCGGCGCCGGCCAGGTACCTCACGTTTTACCACCCAGCGGCGTGAGCCGGACCAGGTGCGTATCCTGTCCGGCGTGTTTGACGGGCGTACCACCGGCACGTCAATTGGCCTGCTGATCGAGAATACCGACCAGCGTTCAAAAGATTATGCCTCAATCAAGGACCAGTTCCGCCCGGCCCATGCCGACTATACCTATCATCATAAATACGGCCTGCGTGATTACCGTGGTGGTGGTCGTTCGTCAGCACGCGAAACCGCGATGCGGGTGGCAGCCGGGGCGATTGCCAAAAAAATCCTCGCCGAACGCTTTGCTATTGAGGTGCGCGGGTATTTGTCGCAGCTGGGACCGATCCGGGTCGACAAGGTGGACTGGTCGATTGTCAATGACAACCCGTTTTTCTGCCCCGATGCCGACAAGATTCCGCTGATGGAAGATTATATGGCTGCCCTGAACAAGGAAGGCAATTCGGTTGGTGCGCGTATCACCGTGGTGGCCAGTGGTGTCAAGCCGGGTCTTGGTGAGCCGGTATTTGACCGGCTGGATGCCGATATTGCCCATGCGTTGATGAGCATCAACGCAGTGAAAGGTGTGGAAATTGGTGACGGCTTTGCCGTGGTGGAGCAAAAAGGCACCGAACATCGTGATGAGATTTCGCCGGACGGTTTTCACAGCAATCATGCCGGTGGCATTCTGGGTGGTATTTCGTCCGGCCAGGATATTGTCGCCCATATTGCACTGAAACCCACTTCATCCATCCGCCTGCCGGGTGCCAGTATTGATGTGAATGGCCAGCCGGTTGAGGTGGTGACCACCGGCCGACACGACCCCTGTGTCGGTATCCGTGCCACCCCGATTGCCGAGGCCATGCTGGCGATTGTGCTGCTGGATCACCAACTGCGCCAGCGGGCACAGAATGCCGATGTACGGGTTGATACACCGATAGTGCCTGCCTGCCGGAGCTGATCTTGCTCTGGAAAAATAACGATATTCCTTACTGGCGGCTGTCGTCTTTTTATTTTTTCTATTTTGCCTTTGTCGGCAGCTGGGTGCCGTTCTGGAACCTCTATATGGAGCAGCACCTCGGGTTCTCCCCTGAGGCGATCGGTTATATAGCAGCACTGGTGCTGGCGACAAAAATGCTGGGGCCCTACCTGTGGGGCTGGCTGGCGGATTATTTCGGTACCCGCATCCCGATTGTGCGTGTCGGCTCCTTGCTGGCCTTCCTGAGTTTCCTGGCGGTGTTCTGGCGACAGGATTTCCCGGCACTGCTGGTGATTGTGGCGCTGTACAGTTTTTTCTGGAATGCGGTGCTGTCGCTGTTTGAAGTGATCACGCTGCGCCATCTGCGCGAACATACCCACCGATATACCCAGGTCAGGCTGTGGGGGTCAGTCGGTTTTGTTGTGGCGGTGGCAGGCCTTGGTGCCTTGTTTGATGTGGTGGATATCCGCTGGTTGCCACTGGTGCTGGCGGTGATTCTGGCAGCCATCTGGCTGGCCAGCCTGCTGGTTGATGAGGTGCCGGCAGAGCCACGGCAAGTGTCAGTCAATCATATTGCACTGTTCTGGCGTGAGCTGAACC
>DATCSZ010000415.1:0-2929 GCA_036568205.1 Pseudomonadales bacterium | reverse complement strand
ACACGGCAGGCCCCGACGGTTTACTTGTTGGCCAGCTGCTCGGCCACTTCCTGGGCAAAATCCTTTTCTTCTTTCTCGATGCCTTCGCCCACTTCAAAACGGACAAATCCGGCCAGCTCGGCGCCAGCAGCCTTGACCATTTTGCCAACCGTCACATCCGGATCCTTGACAAAGGCCTGCTCGGACAGGCTGATCTCGGCCAGGAACTTCTGGATACGGCCACCGATCATTTTTTCGATAATCTCGGCCGGCTTGCCGCTGTCCTGTGCCTGGGCAGTCAGGATTTCCTTTTCTTTCTCAATCACTTCGGCAGGCACTTCCGCCGGTGTGGTGAACTGCGGATTGACTGCTGCCACATGCATGGCCACATCACGCGCCACCTCAGGGCTGCCGCCTTTCAGCGCCACCAGCACACCAATGCGGCTACCGGCATGCACATAGGCATCAATCACATCGCCCTGCAACGAGGCAATACGACGCACGCCGATGTTCTCGCCGATTTTCTGTACCAGCGCCTCACGCGCCGATTCCAGTTCGCCGGCCATCACCGCCGCCACATCGTCACCGCCGGCGGCAAACGCCTTGTCAGCCACCTGGGCGACAAAGGCCTGGAAACCGGCATCACGGGCAACAAAGTCGGTTTCGCTGTTTACTTCAACAATCATCGCGCGTTTGTTGTCATCGGCAACACGCACGGCCACAGCACCTTCAGCAGCAATACGGCCGGCTTTTTTGGCCGCTTTCATGCCGCTGGACTTGCGCAGCTCTTCAATCGCCAGTTCGATATCGCCATTGGCTTCTTTCAATGCTTTTTTGCACTCCAGCATACCCAGACCGGTACGCTCACGGAGCTCTTTGACCAAAGTGGTGGAAATCGCTGTCATCGGTTTTTCCTCTTGATGCGGTAAAAGCAAGGATGCCCGCAGGCATCCTGTCTGAATTCATTCAGGGGTTACGCCAGGCAATCAGAAACTGCCCGGCGCAAGCAGCATGGACCGGCGTGTGCACGCCGGCACCACTACCGGTTTATTCGGCAGCCTGCTGTTCCTGCTCTTCGCCGACTTCGACGAATTCGTCTTTGCTGACGCTGGCACCACTGCTGGACTTGCCTTCCAGGCAGGCATCCGCCACGGCAGAGACATACAGCTTGATGGCGCGGATGGCGTCATCGTTGCCGGGGATAATGTAGTCAACGCCATCCGGGTTGCTGTTGGAATCCACCACACCAATGACCGGGATACCCAGCTTGTTGGCTTCGGTGATGGCAATGCGCTCGTGATCAACATCAATCACAAACAGGGCATCCGGCAGGCCAGCCATGTCCTTGATACCACCGATGGAACGCTCCAGCTTTTCCATGTCACGGGTGCGCATCAGCGCTTCTTTTTTGGTCAGGGCGGCAAAGGTGCCGTCCTGGCTCTGGGCTTCCAGGTCACGGTAACGCTTGATCGACTTGCGGATGGTTTTGTAGTTGGTCAGCATGCCGCCCAGCCAGCGATGGCTGACATAAGGCATGCCGGCACGGATGGCCTCGTCCTTGATGATTTTGCCGGCGGAACGCTTGGTGCCAACAAACAGGATCTTGTTGCCGGAAGCCGCCTGGCTCTGGATGAAGCCCAGCGCTTCATTAAAGGCCGGAACGGTTTTTTCCAGGTTGATGATATGGATTTTGTTACGCGCACCGAAAATGTACTTGTTCATTTTCGGGTTCCAGTAACGGGTCTGGTGACCAAAATGCACGCCCGCCTGGAGCATATCGCGCATGGATACACTTGCCATGATAGTTTCCTCAATTAAGGGTTAGGCCTCCACATACCCCATGGTTCGACGCCCTTTCAGGCGCACCCCAAACCACGTGCCGGTATGTGTGTGGGTTTCAGTTAATGCGGTATAGCCCATGGAAATACCGCGACGCTTTATACCACAAAGCGCCCGGCAACGAAAAGGAAATTCTTGGGCGCAGCCACAAAACCCCGCCACCCGGCCAGCGCAGGCGACCGGCCACGTTTCGCGCCGGACGACAATCGTTTACAATGCCGGCCCTGCAACCCTCCATTATGTTTACAGGCCCGGATTGATGCCCGTTTCGATAAAAACCGCCGAAGATTTTGCCCATATGCGTGTTGCCGGCCGGCTGGCCGCCGAGGTGCTGGACATGATTGCCCCGCACGTCCAGCCCGGCATCAGCACCGGCGAACTGGACCGCATTTGCCATGACTATATTGTCAACACCCAGCAGGCGATTCCGGCACCGCTGCACTACCCGAGTTACGATCCGGCCGACCCGGCCGCCTTCCCGAAATCGATCTGCACCTCGGTCAATGAAGTGGTTTGCCACGGCATTCCATCCGACAACAAGATCCTGAAAGACGGCGACATCATCAATATCGACATCACCGTGATCAAAAATGGCTACCACGGCGACACCAGCAAGATGTTTTTTGTCGGCACGGCACAGCCACACAACAAAAAGCTGGTGGAAGTAACACAACAGTGCCTGTACGAGGCGATCGCCATGGTCAGGCCCGGCCTGCGCCTGGGTGATATCGGCGCACATATCCAGAAGCTGGCCGAAAGCCATCACTACTCGGTGGTGCGTGAATACTGCGGCCACGGCATCGGCAAGGTATTCCACGAAGAACCGCAGGTGCTGCATTACGGCAAGCCAGGCACCGGCCTGGAACTGCAGGCCGGCATGACGTTCACCATCGAGCCGATGATCAATCTCGGTGCCCGTCACACCAAGCTGAACAAAAAGGACGGCTGGACCGTCACCACCAAGGACCGCCGCGCCTCGGCCCAGTGGGAGCACACCATCGGTGTCACCGACACTGGCGCTGAGGTATTTACCGCACGGCCTGACGAACCGTTCTACCGGAGCTGAACATGGCCGATGTGCTGGCGCAACACCCGTCCTGGCAACAGCCGT
>DATCSZ010000414.1:0-12523 GCA_036568205.1 Pseudomonadales bacterium | reverse complement strand
CTGGGCGGAAATCGCCGCCCCTTCGGCATGCACGGCATCGGTCAGCACCCGCAAGTCGGGTAATGCCTCCTCGCGCATCCAGATCTGGTTCGGCAGCGTGCGGCCCTCCGGTGCCACCGCCATATAGGCCACCGTGGTCATGCCCACACCACCGGCAGCCAGCTCACGGTGATGCTTGACCAGTGCCCTGGTCGGCTTGCCGTCCAGGCACATCGCTTCATTGGCGCCAGACTTGATAAACCGGTTGCGCAAGGTCAACGGGCCGATGCTTAGCGGATCAAAAGGGGAGACAGAGACAGTCATGATCAACCTCGCGGCGATGGTGAATGGATGAACAGTGATAATAGCAGCCGGCGGCGGGCTTGCAAAAAAGCGGGAACCATCAAGCCAGACTGGTGGCTATGGCATGCAGTGCCATAGCGACAATGAGGCATATTGCCGTATCCAGTCTGGCGGGGATAATCAGTTTGACAAACAAAAAGCAAGCAATTATGGTGAGTCACGCAAAGCGAATCAGGATGAATGCTGCCTGCAAAACCTTTCCCTGATAAATTTTTTTCAAACAACAGCTGGCTTTCCAGCCGGGTGTTGGAATTTTTTTATTACAAGCGAGTTTATATATGCCAAAAAGACAAGCAATAACATTAGCAATAATAAGTTTTCTGGCGATTATCCAGAGTGCCTGTAATGATGAAACCAGCCTGGCAAGCACTCCGCAGCCTGAAAACGGATTGCTCCTTAAAGGCGCTTATAAAAGTGATTGTTATTACTCGCCGCAGCTCTCAAAATTCGTTATAGAAAATATTGAGTACGACGAGGATACATATACAAATACCATCAATCAGTATTCTGCAGTTGACTGCTCTTCCTCCATTGATGGTGTTTTGAACACCTGGGGAGAAATCACCTACTACGATGATGTTATCACAACGGATGGCGCAATGGCTCAAAGAGCAAGCTTTGATATTGATACTGGCGGCGTCGCAGTGGGTCTGGAAGGTGTTGTAGAGCTTGTGTACAGGAAGACAGAAATGGAGCTGTATTTTGGTGCATTTACCGAAGGGGAAACGCCGACGGTGTATTATGGGCTCACGTACCATAAACAATAACATTGATTTGTTAATGCATGACAGAAAAAGGTTTGACAGGCAAGAAGCCGGATTAGCCGGTAATATGACTGACCAGGAGGATTTTTATGCAGGCAAAAAATTTCTGTTTAATGGCAGTAGCAGTGCTGGCGGCAGCCTGTAAACCTTTTGACATTACAATCAATCAGCAGGAAAACAACAATATCGTTGCCCACTCATGCCAGACAGTGCCAGCAAACGATGCCAACAGTACGCCGCCTGAAGAAAATATGCCGCCACAATGGGCATTTGCTGAATATGACAGCGGTGTCACTGTCAATGATGCAACAGATGAATTACAGACGGTTATAGACCTTACAACAATTTCGTCAGACCCCAATAATGATGAGCTAACGTACTTTGTAGTTATGGTGACTTCATATGGCATTAATGACGTGTCGATATGGTATGACGCGTTTTGTGTGGAGAATGGTGTTCTGAAAGTCGGCAACCTGAAAACTTCAAACCCGGAAGAAGAATTTCTTGACGATTCATCTGGTACCCGGGTTTATGTTTCGATCGGTGATGAGCCGGATGATGATTTATCCAATACGATTGCGATCGCCTGGTACTTTGATAATGTTGAATAAAGCAGAAGTTCAGCATGCGGGCATATTAACCCGGCATTGATGAATTTCGGGTTAATAGCCTATTCAAAGAACCAGGTGATTGCAGAGGGTTTCTGCTAATTGGTGACAATTGGCAAAGCAGGAGATAAATAGCCAAATTTCATTTCCGGCAAACTGCCAAAACACTGTACAAAACCGTCTGCCAACAGTGTGCAAGTCAAGTCACCGCCGGCGGCAATGCTAGATATGGCGCCAGTATCAACAACATCGACCGGCACAATGCTTGAATATGCCTTGATGTTGCCTATCTGGCCATTGCCATTTGATCCCCAGCATTGCAGCTTGTTGTCAGGCAGAAGCGCACAGCTGTGGTTATTGCCAACAGCAATTGCCAGCGCATTCTGTATTTTTGAAACCCGTACCGGCACGTTGCTGTTTTCGGTGCTGGTATTTCCCAGCTGTCCATGCTGATTGAGCCCCCAGCAGTAAACACTTCCCGAAGCTGTCAAAACACAGCTGTGCTTGCTGCCAAGATGTATAGTTGTTGCCAGGCTGATTCCTGATACAAGGACGGGCGATTGTTTGTCCGTCAGTGAGCCGTCGCCAACCTGGCCGGACTCATTGGCACCCCAGCATTTTATCGTTTTGTCTGAAAGAATGGCGCATGTATGGTAATCGCCGCTCGCAATGTGTGTCGCATTGTCTATACCATTAACAACAACAGGTATATTGCTCACACTGCCTGTTCCGTCACCCAGCTGGCCGTATAAGTTGCTTCCCCAGCATTTAATGCTGCCATCTGTGATAAGTGCACAGCTGTGGTGAACTCCGGTTGCTACAGATATGGCAGAATCTATGCCATTGACAGTCAATGGCTCACTGGAATCTGCATAACTGCCATTGCCCAGTTCTCCATATTGATTGGATCCCCAGCACCTGATGGTATTGTCATGCATTACGGCGCAGCTGTGGGAGGCTGCTGCAGACACGGATTTTGCATTAACAATGCTGTTTGCGCTGACGGGTGTCGGGCTATCAGATGCTGTGCCATTTCCCAGTTGCCCATCAGAGCCTTTTCCAAGGCACTTTACAGATCCATCAAGCAGTAAAATACAAGAATGCGTGCCTGCCGTCGAAATCATTGATGCCGTATCAATACCGGAAATTGTTACAGGCGTTTTGCTGGAGGAAAGAATGCCATTAACCGTTTTCTCGGCTGTTGTCCAACCCCAACATCGCAATGTGTCATCATGCATAATGGCACAGGTTCGATGACCTGCGGTGGCCAGTTTTTTTGCAGCAGGAATAACAGTGACTTTTACCGGTTTTGCGCTGTCGGAAAATGTTCCATTCCCGAGCTGACCAGAAGTGTTATCACCCCAGCATGAAATCGTTTCGTCCAGAAGCATTGCACAGATATGCTCCATGCCGATGGAAACAGATTCTGCATTGTCGATGCCGGAAACCTTGGCAGGGCTTCTGCTCAGGTTCGTTGTGTCATTACCCAGGCCACGAGCATTATATCCCCAGCACACCACGCTGTTATCTAATAATACTGCGCACGAGCGGACGGAGCGTGATGCTATCGATATTGCTGTGCTTATTCCCGGGACTGTTACGGCGGTGTGGCTGTCATTTATGGTTCCATCACCCAATTGGCCCAGGCTGTTGCCACCCCAGCATTTCACGGTATTATCCGCCAACAAGACACAGCTATGAGAGTCGCCAACAGCCACGGAAACTGCCGAATCAATGCCAGTGACAATAACGGGAATACTGCTGTTTGTTTCAGATCCATCCCCGAGTCTTCCATAACGGTTGTATCCCCAGCACCTAACGGTATTGTCAATAAGCACGGCACAGCTATGGTTTCTGCCAGTTGCAATTGAAATGGCATTGTCGATACCTGAAACAGTTACCGGCGTATATCTTGTAGTCGTGCTGCCATCACCGAGTTCACCATAACTGTTGTACCCCCAGCACTTTATTTTCCCGTTTTCCAAAAGCGCACAGCTGTGGCTGCGAGCTGTGGCAATTTGCTTTGCCGAATCAATGTCGGAAACAGTGACTGGAATGTGCGAATATGCAGGTGCGCCATCACGGGCAACGCCAATAAGAGCGCCATATCCCCAGCACTTTACTGCGCCGTTTGCCTGTAATGCACAGGCGTGTTCGAGATTGCCATCCATAGCCACTGCGCGGAGAGAGTCATTTATCGTGACCGTCATGGTGGCAGAGCCATCACTGTTATAGGCATGCAGATCGTAATTTCCAACAGGCAATGATGGCGATATAAAACGCAGCTCATGTGCCGTCTGCAAAGTTGGTGAGACTGCAGAGCCATTGATGGTAACTGTAACCGTATCAAGGTAATGGCCGGATAACTTGATTTCATGTCCCGGCAGAAGCGTGCCATCGGGTGTCAAGGCGGTTACCGTAACCGCCGGATCAATGGTGAATGGACTGGCTGTAAGCCTGTTGGATGTATTACCTGCATGATCAACGACCCTGAGCATACAGGATCGATACGTGCCGGGATTCAGTGTATTAAAAGTAATGGTGTTGTTGCCTTCAGCAGCCTCTGTTTCTGCAGCTGTACAGAGCGCATTATCGTAGACAATACTGCCTGCTTCATTGCTGTGAAATGTATAGCTTGGTGTGGCCTTTGTTGTCGGCGATGCAACAGGGGTGACTTCCGTCAATAGCGGTGCTGTTCTGTCAGCACTGACTGAAGTGGCCGGGCCAGAACCACTGCCACCGCCACATGATGAAATAAAAAGGCTTATGGAAATCAGCAGTACCAGTTGTTTCATACAAAGTCCTTGTCCATTAATCCAGAAGAGCCGGGTAGTATTGGTAGCGGGCAATTATATACAGCGGTTATCAATTTTTCAGCCTTCTCGTATCGGCCAGGCCGTGTTTTTCGCCGCCTAACCGGTCACGCTCCACCATCACCCACCCAGCAACACCTGCGGCTGCACCCCCACGCTGGTGGTGCCATCACTGAACCACAGCTGGCCATCCTGGATGGTGCATTGCAGTTGCATGGTGCGTTGCGCCAGCGCCGCCAGTGCGCTGGTGTCGTCCCTGGCCAGGTTGATCACGGTCAGGTTTTGCTGTTTTGCCAGCTGTTTTTTGTTCTGCTCAAACCAGATATCCACGGTGCGCCCGCCGTAACAGTACAGTACTACCTGGTCGGCGCGGCCGCAGGCCTTGCGCAGGTTTTTTTCATCCGGTGTGCCAACATCTATCCATAAACGGATGACCCCGGACAGGTCTTTCAGGCACAGGTCGGCCTCGTCGTCCTTGCAGATGGCCTGGCCAAGTGCCAGTTGCGGATCGGCATGCAGGGCAAAGGCCAGCAACCGCACCATCATGCGTTCGTCAGTCTCGGACGGGTGGCGTGCCAGTGTGATGCTGTGGTCGGCATAGTAATGGCGATCAAGATCGGCGATCTGCAGCTGGGCCTTGAAGATGGTGGATTTCAGTGCCATGACGGTTCCTTACAGTGAGTCGATCGGCAGTTGCTGGCGGGTGGCCTTCAGTGCCATGCGGGTGCAGACCGGGCCGATGATTTCAAAAAAAACGGTGGCGCTGATGATCAGTGTCAGCAAGGGCTGGCGGTAGTCGGGAAACTGGTTGGCAGCGATAATTGCCATGCCGATGCTGACACCGGCCTGTGGCAACAGTGCCAGCCCCATCCAGCGGCGGACAACGGGCCGGCAGCCGGCAACCGTGCTGCCCAGCCAGCCGCCGGCCAGCTTGCCGGCAATGCGGCTGATGATGTACAGCAGGCCAACCAGTCCCAGGGTTTTCAGCGCGGCAATTTCCAGCATGGCGCCGGCGAGGACAAAAAACAGGCTCATAAACGGCCATTCAATATGGCGGATGGCGTGGAACGGGTAGTCGTGGTGGCGGGCAAACGCTGCAACACAGGCGCCCATTACCATCGCACTGATCAGGAAGGATACGTCAAATTGCATGGCCAGACCGCCACACAGGAACACCAGCCCCAGCGCTTCCATCAGCACCGGCTGGCCATCACGGATACGGCCGGTCAGGAAGGCGGCCGGCAGGCCGATGGCGGCCCCCAGCACGGTGGCGCCGCCAATATCGCGCAGCAGGTACAGCAGGGTATCGGCCAGGCTGTGATCAACCCCGCCGTTCAGGCTCATCACCATCGCCAGGCCAAGACTGAACAGGATCAGCCCCCAGGCATCGTCTATTGCAACCACGCCCAGTAACAGGTCAGCAAAGGGGCTGTCGCTGGATGATTCCAGTACCACGTCGACGGTGGCGGCCGGTGCGGTGGCACTGGCAATGCAGGCCAGCAAGATCGCCAGCGGCAGCTCGACGCCAGCCAGCAACAGCACCAGCAGCACCAGGCCACTGGTAACCAGAACGGCCAGCAGCGATACCCAGAACACAGCCCTGGCCATGCGCTGGCGAAAACTGTGGGTGATTTTTTCGCCGAGCAGGAAGCCGACCAGCAACAGGGTCATGTTGGCAATCACGTCAAAATGCGTGGTGAAGCCGGGCGGTATCAGGTCAAACACCTGTTTGCCGATCAGTGTGCCAAACAACAGCAGCAGTGTTACCCGTGGCAGAAAACTGCGCTGGCCCAGCACATCGGTGGCCAGGCCCAGCAGCAGGATGCCGCCCAGGGTCAGCAGGAATTCATCGGTTGGCATGGAGATCTCCTCTGGCGGATAGGGCCCTCAGGCCTTGCGCAGCCGGTCCAGCCGCAGCCGCTGGCGTTCGTCAAACAGCCGGCGGCTGCCCCAGCTGACGGCAAACAACACACCAAAGCCGGTACCGGCGCTGATCGCAAACATGATCAGGATCTGGTATTTCACCGCGATGGCCGGTGCGGTGCCGGACAGTATCTGGCCGGTCATCATGCCTGGCAGGCTGACAATACCGGCAGCGGCCATGGCATTGATGGTTGGCATCATGCCGCTGCGCATGGCGTCGCGGCGGATGTCGTCGAGCGCCTGTTGCCAGCGGTGGCCCAGCATCAGCCGGTTTTCTATCACCGCTCGCTGGCGCCAGACGGTATCGGTCAGCCGGTCCAGTGACAGGGCCACGCCGGTCATGGTATTGCCCAGCATCATGCCGAGCAGCGGTATGGCATATTGCGGGGTATACCACGGTGTCGGGCCGATGATGACCACCAGCATCAGCACGGTAATTGAAAATGACGAGACAAACATCGCGCCGCTGCCGATACCGAATGCCCACGGGCCATCCAGCCGGCGCCGCTGGCGCGCCATGACTTCGCGGCCGGCCATCAGCAGCATCACCAGCGCCATCAGGCCTATCCACGGCAGGCTGGCGGCGGCAAACAGGCTTTCCAGCACCAGGCCGATCAAGGCCAGCTGCACGGTGGTGCGCAGTGCGGCAATCAGCAGGCTTTTGCCGGTGCCCAGCTGCGTCTGCCAGCTGGCGAATGCCAGCAGCAACACCAGGCAGGATGCCAGCGCCAGTTGCCACCAGGCGAGCGCGATAATCATGCCACTGGCTCCAGTTGTTGCCGGTGAATACGCAGGTGGCGGTTGCCCAGCCGGGCGATCTGGGCGGTATCGTGGCTGACCCACAGGGTCGGCAGCTGGCCTGTGGCAATCTGTTGTTGCAGCCAGCGCTCGACCATTGCGGTGGTTTCCGGGTCGAGGTTGGCGGTTGGTTCGTCCAGCAGCAGTGCCTGTGGCCGGTAGCTGATGGCGCGCGCCAGCGCCAGCCGCTGGCGTTCGCCGGCAGACAGGCGGCTGACCGGCCACTGGCCGGCATCGGCCGGCAGGCCCAGTGCGGCAAGATCCACCGCGCCATCAGCAAAATGTTCGACAACGGTGTCGGCCCACCACTGGCTGTCGGCCGGCACCAGCATCACCCGCCGGCGCCAGTGATGGGCGGGCATGCTGCACTGTGACTGATGGTTCAGGGAAATCAGGCCGTTGTGCGGATCAAGGTCGGCAATGGCGCGCAGCAGCCGGCTTTTGCCGCTGCCGGACGGGCCGGACAGGCAGACAATCTCGCCGGCAGCAATGTCCAGCCGGTCAATGGCCAGGCAGTCGCCGTGCAGGTCATGGATGGATAGCATAAACGGTATCAGACGCCCATCACCTGGCGCATCAGCTGCTGCTTCAACAGGCCAAGCCGGCTGACCCCGCTCATGCCCTTGTTGCGCAGCCACAGCAATGGCAGGGCCTGCTGGGCAAACAGCCGCTTGAAACCTTCCATCGCCGCCATCACCAGCAGGTTTTCGCCCTTGCGCCGGCGCTGGTAGCGCGACAAAACACGGATGTCAGACAGCGGGTAGTTGCGTTGCCTGGCACGCTGCAGTTCCTCGGCCAGCACCTGTACATCCTGCAGGCCGAGATTGATGCCAAGCCCGGCCAGCGGGTGAATGGTGTGGGCGGCATCGGCAATCAGTGCTACACCGGGCTGCACATAATCGACAGCATGGCGCTGGCGCAGTGGCACGCTGAAACGGCGGCTGGCAGCCAGTACCCGACCCAGCCGTGCCTCGCTGGCCAGCGTCAGTTGCTGGCAGAATGCGTCGTCGTCCAGTTGCATCAGTTGTTCGGCACGGGCGGTATCGGCTGACCAGACAATGGAGCAGAGTCTGTCGCCGGGCAGTGGCAGCAGTGCCAGCGGGCCACTGTGCATAAAACGCTGCCAGGCGGTTTGCCGGTGCGTCTGTTCGGTGTGAATGGTGCAGACGATGGCATTGTGGCCGTAATCCCATTCGCGGGTACGAAAGCCAAAATGCTCACGGACAAACGAGTTGGCACCATCGGCGCCCACCAGCAGACGCGCCACGATTTTTTTGTCAGGAAGGATGATCTGCTGCTTTATGCCATCGGCCTCGGTAATGGCCTCAATGCCGGTAATGGCAGCATGATCGAGCAGGCGTACGTTGCTGCTCATCGACAGGTTGTCGAGCAGGCTGTAAACCAGCACACGGTTTTCAACAATCGCCCCCATGGTGTTTTCGCCCAGTTCGGCAGCATCAAAGTGGATGTCGCCGGTGCCTTCACCATCCCAGACATACATGCTGTCAAACGGCTGCATACGCAGTTCACTGATCGCCTGCCACACCCCCAGCTGTTGCAGGTAGCGGATGTTGCCCAGCGTCAGTGCGCTGACCCGTGCATCAAAGCTGTCGATGCCCTCGGCATCCGTTGGCGGCGGGCTGGCGGGAAAGCCGGCCGCCTCCAGCACAATCACCCGCAGGCCGCTGTTATCCAGGGCATTGGCCAGTGCCAGGCCGGCAATGCCGGCACCAATAATGGCAATATCAAATTCCGCGCGTTTGCTTGTCATGGCGTGTCCTGTGACGAATGCCGGCGGCAAAACGCACCAGCGAGGATTTCAGTGGCGGCAGCAATTCCAGCCCCAGCAGGCCGAGATTGCGGCCAAGCTGCAGGGCTGGCTGGCGGCTGCTGAACAGCGATGGCAGGACATCACTGAAAACGGTTGTCAGCAGCTGGTCCTGCTGCTGTCCGTCCAGATACGGCTGCAGCACGGCAAGACCCCCGATCGGCTGTTGTTGCTGCAGCGCCAGCGCAATATGCCGGCACAGTTCGCGCACATCTCGCAGGGCCAGGTTAAAGCCCTGGCCGGCCACCGGGTGCAGGCTGTGGGCGGCATTGCCGAGTACCACAATGCCCTGACGAATTTGCTCAATGGCAGTACTGAGTTTCAGTGGATAGGCACTGCGCTGGCCGACATGGATAAAGCGGCCCTGCCAGCGACCGAATCGCTGTTGCAGCTGTTGCAGGAAGGCGGCGTCATCCAGTGCCATCAGCGCGTCTGCCTGGCCGCTTGGCAGCGTCCAGATCAGCGCCGAGCGGTGGGCATGTCCGGCATCGGCCATCAGTGGCAACAGGGCCATTGGCCCGCTGTCGGTAAAGCGTTCCCAGGCAATACCGCGATGGGCCGCAGCGGTGCTGACATTGGCAACAATCGCCGTGTGGCCGTAATCGCGGACCGCGTGGCCGATGCCCAGCATGTGACAGCTGGCCGATGTGGCGCCGTCGGCAATCACCGCCAGTTGTGCGCTGACCTGCTGTTCACCCTGCGCACTGTCGATGCACAGCTGCGGGCCGCTGCTGCCGATCTTGATGCCGGTGACAGTGGACGGGCACAACAGGGTGATATTGCTGCGCTCGTGCAGCGCCGCCAGCAGGCAGCGACCCAGCCAGGCATTCTCCACCACATAACCCAGCGCCGGCCATTGCTGCTGCTGCCGGCTCATATGGGTGGAACCCCAGTGGCCGCGATCGGAAACATGTACATCGCTGATCGGCTGGGCACGCTGGCCCAGTGCAGGCCAAAGCCCGGCTTCGGCAAGGGCCAGGTAACTGTCGTATGACAGGGCGGTAGAGCGTGCGTCGTAGCTGGGCTGGTAGTCGCTGGGGTTCGGATTGTCCGGCAGCGGATGGCTTTCCACGACAATGATATTCAGCTGCGGCGGCAGCAGCAGGGCCAGGCTGGCGCCAACCATGCCGCCACCGATAATCACCACATCCGCATCGTGTGCCATGTCAGTGGCCGGCCATCAGGGCTTCGATATCGGCGACGGTTTTTGCCGCGCCGTCGGTCAGCACCCGGTGACCGTTACGGGTAACAGCCACATCATCTTCAATGCGCACGCCAATACCGCGCCAGCGGGCATCAACACTGGTGTTGTCGCTGGCAATATAAATGCCGGGTTCTACCGTTAACACCATGCCGGGTTCCAGAACCCGCCATTGGCCGTTGACCTTGTAATCGCCAACATCGTGCACATCCATGCCCAGCCAGTGACCGGCGCGGTGCATGTAAAACGGCTTGTAGGCTTCATGGGCAATCAGTTCATCGATATCGCCCTGCAGCAGTCCAAGACGCACCAGGCCTTCAGTAATTACCCTGACGGTTTTGTCGTGTGGTGCATTCCAGTGGTTGCCGGGTTTGACTTCGTCAATCGCGGCCAGCTGGGCATCCAGCACAATCTGGTAAATGGCTTTTTGTTCGTCAGTGAAGCGGCCGTTGACCGGGAAGGTGCGGGTAATGTCGGCGGCGTAATGATCCAGCTCGCAGCCGGCATCAATCAGCACCAGGTCGCCATCTTTCAGCGGCTGGTTGTTGTCGATGTAGTGCAGGATGCAGGCATTGCTGCCGCCACCGACAATGCTGCTGTAGGCCGGGTGGCGGGCGCCAGCCATGGCAAATTCATGCAGGATTTCGGCTTCCAGCTGGTATTCCATGACGCCTGGTTTGCAGAATTGCATGGCCCGCTGGTGGGCGCGCGCAGAAATGGTGCCGGCCTCGGCCATCAGGCGGATTTCAGCGGCACTTTTGTACAGGCGCAAGTCGTGCAGCAGATGGTCAAGGTCAATGAATTCGCCGGGTGGCTGGGCACCGTTGCGGGTATTGGCACGAATGCTGTTAACCCAGCCCATGACCTGGGCGTCAAAATCCTTGTGCCGGCCCATGGCGTAATAAACGCAGTCGCGGCCTTCCAGCAGGCCGGGCAGGATGTCATCAATATCGCCGATCGGGAAGGCATCGTCGGCCAGATAGGCCTGGCAGGCGCCTTCCGGCCCGGCCCGGTAACCATCCCACAATTCGCGTGCCGGATCACGGTCACGGCAGAACAGGATGTACTGGCCGTGTTCGCGGCCGGGTATCAGTACCGCCACTGCATCCGGTTCGGCAAAGCCGGTCAGGTAATAAAAGTCGCTGTCCTGACGAAACGGGTAATGGGCGTCATGGTTGCGGATAACTTCGCGGGCCGACGGGATAATGGCAATGCTGTTGTCCAGCATGTCGTCCATCAGCGCCTTGCGGCGTCGGGCAAATTCCTGTTGGTCGAGTTTCAGCATGGTTTCAGTGCAGTTGACGGGTCTTGAACAGGCTCTGGGCGGACAGATAGTCATCGGCGCTGTCTTCTGCCGGTTGCTCCAGTGCATCGACAGCGTATTCGAGGAAGATATTCATCGCCGCCAGACGGACGTATTCTACAATCTGGAAATAATCCTCATCAGCGGATTCATCCCAGTCCTCGTTTTCGTTCATGCCCACCTGGGCAATCGCAGCCAGGTCTTTCAGGGCATCGTTGACGATCTCCGGCAGCTCGGTCAGGTTGCGCTCCACCAGCGCAAAACCGGCCATAAAGCCCTGGCACCACTGGCCAAGGCAGCCCAGCCGCTGCTCAATGGGTTGCTCGTCATCAGGCAGCAGCGGATAAAAGCCGAGTTGCTCATCCGCCAGTGCGGTGAGTGTGGCCATATAGACAAATTGCAGGATTTCCTCATGCGCACCGGTAAAACTGGCATCGGTGTCTATCCATTCACGGGCTTCTTTCAGCCACTGGGCATAATCCATACGTTTGCCGGCAGCCAGCTGGCCGGCCAGCTGGCCGTGCATTTCGGCCGGCGAGTTGTGCGCCCGCAGCTCGACAAACAGGTCGCCGACCTCGTCGAACTCCAGGCGCCGGATTTTCTTGCTCATGGTGTGTTTCCGTGTCGTTTCTGCGGTGGGCAAATGCTAGCACTGATGCCTGGTTGTTGCACTTCTGATTTGTCCGGCAAAAGCGGGCCGGTGATTGACCCTGGCCGGCCGGGGCACTATATTGGCGAGAATTCTTGTTAACAAATGCCACCAAGTTATGGACAAGCAACAGATTGCCGCACTGGAAAAAAAGCTTGATGAGCTGATCCGCTTGTGTGAGGTGCTGAACAACGAGAATCATATTCTCAAGTCGCGTGAGTCCAACTGGGCGATGGAGCGTGCCCGGCTGGTGGAGAAAAACGAATTGGCCCGGGTCAAGATCGAGGCCATGAT
>DATCSZ010000413.1:0-46135 GCA_036568205.1 Pseudomonadales bacterium | reverse complement strand
AGGTCTCGCATGATCCGCGCCAACCCGGCTGTCAGCGGCATTTTCTTCGGCCTCAGTTCCGGCGTTATAACGCTGCTGGGCCTGATGACCGGTCTCAGTGCCAGCACCCATTCCAGCACGGCAGTGCTGGGCGGCATTATTGTTATCGCCATTGCCGATTCCATGTCCGATGCCTTTGGCATGCACATCAGCAAGGAATCCGAACACGACAGCAGCGAACGTGAGGTATGGGTCATCACGCTGGCCACCTTTAGCTCAAAAATGCTGATGACCATCAGCTTTGTTGTCCCGCACCTGCTGTTGCCGCTGCAGCTGGCAATATATGCCTCGATTGGCTGGGGCCTGCTGGCATTGACCCTGCTCAGCCTGTTTATCGGCCGTTCACAGCAGCGCCATGCCCTGCCGATTATTGCCGAGCATGTTGCCATGGCCTTGCTGGTCGTCGTACTGACCCATGCCATTGGCTCACTGATTGGCCAGTGGTTTCCGGGCAGTCTGTGATATTCCGCTTACGGTAACTGTTCGATATGCCAGCCGGCTGCCTGCAGCTGGCGCAGCAGGCCATCCTCACCGGGCAGGTGGGCAGCACCAACCAGCACCAGGCTCACGCCCGGCCTGGCCAGCTGGCTGCGCAGCAAGGGCAGCCACTCGGCATTGCGGTGCAGCAGCAAGCGCCGGTACAAAGGCGGGTATTTTTCTTTCAGTTCACGATTGAGCAGCCTGTCCAGCGTCTCCAGGTCACCGCTGCGCCAGGCTGTGCGCAGGGTTTCCAGTTGCTCGTCCAGTTGTGCCAGTTCCGCCAGGCTCTGGCTGACCAGCTCGCTCTCATAGCCCTGGCCCATGTTCACCACATAGTCGATCTGCTGCTCCAGGCTTTCCAGACTGTAGACGGCCTTTTTGTCCACCAGCGCCCGCTTCAGGAAATGCAGGTCAACGCCGGTGGATGACAAGCCACGCTGCTGCAGCTCATGCAGGCTGATATTGGCCAGCAACAGGCCTACTTTCATGCCGGCAACCGCCGCCATATCCATACCCTGGCGGCGTGCATAGTCTGCCAGCAATGCATAGCTGGGTTCATCCAGCACCTGCTGCAATGTTGTACCGGCCGGATAAAACCCCTGCTGCTGCAGACGGCGGGCAAACTCGTCATCCTGCATTGCATACAGGTCGGTTTCAAAGACCAGCTCGGTGGCTTCGCGGTAGGCCTGGTTAAAGCCTTGCGGCAGCGGATAATCATCTGCCTGCAGCAGATGCATGGTGGCCGCGATATAATCCACCCGGCCATCAGCATCACTGAGCCGCCATACCGGGCTGGCAGCCAGCGGCGCAGCCGAAAAGACAAGAAAAAGTACGGACGTTAGAAATTCTGCCAGGCAACGGTTACGGCATTGCATTGGCCATTACCATTGCTTTGTGGGCATCCCAGGTTTTCACCCACTGCGGCGTAAATCGCAGCACCACGTTGTTTTCGTTATTCATCGAGGCGGCCATCATGCGTGCGCCGATACGGCTTTTCGGCAACACCCGCCTGGCAAAACGCGGGAAAAACCAGTCGCGGGTGGCCTTGTCGGTGAGCATCTCGCAATGACCGCGCAGCGATACACAGCGGGTATGGCCCAGCTTGCTGCCGGTGCCGCTGACCACCACCGCCAGCTGCGGTTGGCGGGCTATCGCCCGCAGGCGCGGCGCATGGCTTTCGGCCGTCATCCACAGGCAGCCGTCGGCATACAGATAGCTGACCACTGTCGCAGCCGGCATGCCATCGCCGGTCACCCAGCAGAGGGTGCATTCCGGCTGCGCATCCAGCAGCGACAGCGCCAGCTTGTCCAGCATCAGTCGGCCGGGAAATAGCGGGAAATGGTATCGGCCACGCAGGCCGGCTTGTCACTGCCTTCAATCTCGACCGTGACACGCACAATCGACTGGATGGCACCCTTGATTTCCTCAACACTGACCAGCTCGCCCACACCGCGGATACGCGAACCCACTGTTACCGGCGACGGGAAACGCACACGATCCAGGCCCACATTGACGCCCATCTTGATGCCCTGCACATCAATCAGCTGCGGCAGGAAATAATTGACCAGCGACAGGGTCAGGTAGCCGTGCGCCACACAGGCACCAAACGGGCCATCCTTGGCTTTTTGCGGATCCACATGAATCCACTGGTGGTCGCCGGTGGCGTCGGCAAACTGGTTGATGCGGTCCTGCTCGATGATCAGCCAGTCTGTGGCACCGAGGCTTTCACCCTGTTTCGCCGCCAGATCGTGCGGCGTTTTGAATACTGTGGTCATATCATCACCTGTTGCTTGGCAAAGCGTCACATTCTAGCCGCATCGCCAGCTCGATAAAAGCGCCGCACTACCTCAGCGCAGCGGCATGCGCTATGCTTTGTGCTGGTCATTTCCAGGAAGCCCTCCATGAAACAGCTTTTGCTCTGCCTGTTGTTGCTGGCCAGCAACCCGCTGCTGGCCATCGGCGCCGGCACCATCACGGTTCACTCCCACCTTGGCCAGCCGCTGATGCTGGAAATGCCGCTGCGCGGCCTCGGTGATCTCACTGATGAACAGATCAGCATTGCCATTGCTGATCTGGCTGATTACCGCAAGCTGGGCGTGGAATTCAGTCACAGCCACCAGCAACTGCGCTTTGCCCTGCTGCGCAAAAACGATAGCGACCCGCTGCTGCTGATCACATCCAGCCAGCCGATTATCGAGCCCTACCTGGATTTTGTGCTGCATATCAAAACCCCGGACAATCAACTGCTGAAAACGGTCACCGTGCTGCTGGATACCCCGCCGTTGTGAACCGGCGCAACCTTGATTCGCTGCAATATTGATGTACATCAAGCCTGTTGTGCCGGGTTTTTTACTATGCTTGGCAGCACTGAACATAGCTTGGGAGCAGCACGACATGGCCGTAAAAACCGATACCCGCCAACTGATCGACAGCCTGAAACAGGAACGTGACGAACTGCGCCTGAAGTTGCACCTGGCCAGCATGGAAATGCAGGACATGTGGCACCAGGTGGAACACCACTGGGACAATGTCAACCTGAAACTGCACCGCGCCGCTGACGAAGCCGATGATGCCGGCGAGGACATTGCCGAAGCCCTGCAACTGCTGCTGGAAGAAATCCGCAATGGCTACCAGAAAATCCGCAAGGTGATGAAATAGGCAGTCCGGCTGTTTTTCCAGGCCAATAAAAAAGCGGCCGCAGCCGCTTGTCCCGATCGTACCGGTTATTTGGCTACCGGCGACAGCCATTCACTGTGCTGGCTGCGCTTGCCTTTCACCTGGTCAAAATACATGCTTTGCAATTGGGTGGTAATTGGGCCACGGCGGCCTTCACCGATGCTGCGGCTATCCAGCTCACGGATCGGCAACACTTCGGCCGCGGTGCCGGTAAAGAAGGCCTCATCAGCGATATAGACCTCGTCGCGGGTGATGCGTTTTTCGATAACCGGCAGGCCCAGCTCGTCGGCCAGCGCAAAAATGGTGTTACGGGTAATGCCATCCAGGCAGGAGGTCAGCTCCGGCGTATACAGTTTGCCATCACGCACAATAAAAATATTCTCGCCGCTGCCTTCCGCCACATAGCCTTCATTGTCCAGCAACAGGGCCTCCTCGGCACCGGCTGACAGCGCTTCTTTCAGCGCCAGCATCGAGTTGATGTAATGGCCGTTGGCCTTGGCCTTGCACATCGAGATATTGACGTGGTGACGGGTATAAGACGAGGTGCGCACCTTGATGCCGTTGTCACGCGCTTCCGGGCTCATATAGGAAGGCCAGCTCCAGGCGGCCACAATGACATGGGTTTTCAGGTTGTCGGCACGCAGGCCCATGCCTTCGGAGCCGTAAAAACACATCGGCCGCAGGTAGGCTTCCTGCAGGCCGTTTTCCCGCACTACGGCCTTTTGTGCCTCGTTGATGGTCTGCTTGTCGAACGGCATCTGCATTTGCAGGATATGCGCCGAGCGGAACAGGCGGTCGGTATGCTCCTTCATGCGGAATATGCAGGTGCCCTGCGATTCGGTGTGATAGGCGCGCACGCCTTCAAAGACCCCAAGGCCATAGTGCAGGGTGTGGGTCAGTACGTGCACGCGCGCGTCTTTCCAGTCCACCATTTCACCATCAAACCAGATGACGCCTTCACGATCTGCCATCGACATTGTATTTTCTCCCGGATGATTAAGCTTGTTCGCCAGCCGGTTCGCCGTCTGGTCGGTGTTCGTTGTCCTGCAGATGGCTGCCCAGCAGCCGGCTCCACATATCCTGCACAAAATGCCGCTGCTCGACAAAACGGTCGGCAGGCACCCGGCTTTTTTGTTGTAACAGTGCCAGCTTGTGTACTTCAGCGCGGTATTCGCGGTATACATCAATCAGCCGCTGCGCATCGGCATCGGCCATCAGGCCGACCTCGCTGAGCGACTCGAGTATGCGGATATTGTCGCTGTAGCGGGTAATCGCCGGGTGTGCATGGCTGTAAGCCAGAACGGCGTATTGTACCATGAATTCAATATCGACAATCCCCCCGCGGCTGTGCTTGAGGTGAAAAACGCCGGCATCATCACCGCGAGCATCCTTCGGCGCCAGGTGCTCGTGCATTTTCTCGCGCATCTCCACCACCTCGCGCCGCAACACGGCCGGCTGCCGCTCACGGGTCATGATGCTGTTACGGATACGGTAGAACTCGTCGATCAGCGCTGGCGAACCGGCAATCGCCCGGGCACGCACCAGCGCCTGGTGCTCCCAGGTCCAGGCCTGGCTTTGCTGGTATTTCTCAAACGCAGTCACCGTGCTGACCAGCAAGCCCTTGCCGCCGGATGGCCGCAGCCGCATATCGACCTCGTAGAGCGGGCCGAGCATGGTGCGGGTGGTCAGCAGGTGGATGATGCGCTGCCCCATACGGGTAAAAAACACCCGGTTTTCCAGTGGCTTGTCACCATCGGTTTCACCCAGGTCATCACTGTCGTAGAGGAAAATCAGGTCCAGGTCGGAGCTGTGGCTCAGCTCGATGCCACCCAGCTTGCCATAGCCGATAATGGCAAAATCGGCCCTGCTGCGACTTTCACCATTGCGCGTCGGGTAGCCGTGTTTTTCCACCATCTGCAGCCAGGCCAGGTCCAGCACGTACTCCAGAATTGCCTCGGCAAGAAAGGTAAGGTAATCACTCACTTTCATTAACGGCAGTTTGCCGCTGGCTTCAGCTGCAACAATATGCAAATGATGGGCAAGGCGGAAATAACGCAGCATCTGCATATGCCCTTCCATGTCATCAATATTCAGGCGCAGGCCCTGCTGGCGCAGCAGCTCTTTCAGCTCAGCCGCCTCCGGCACATAACCGAGGCCGCGATCGGTGATCAGCTCGTCCAGCAGCACCGGGTGGCGCGCCAGCTGCTGCATGCTCCACGGGCTTGCCGCCGCCAGTGTAATCAGACGCTCCAGCGCCTTCGGGTTTTCGTTCAGCAACAGCAGATAGGCCGTGCGGCGCAGCACTGATTCGATCAGCGCCACCAGACTGCTGACCGCGTCGCCGCGCTGCTGCGTAGCTGCCAGTGCACAAAGGAAATGCGGCATAAACGTATTCAGGCGGCCCAGCGCTATCGGCTCCATGCGATCCAGGCGCGGATCATTCTTCAATGCCAGCAGGGTGGCGATTTCCTGCTCATCAAAACCGTTATCCACCAGGTGCTCGGCAAAAAACTCGTCCGGCTCCAGCCAGATTTGCTGCCACTGGCTGAAGGTTTCCTGGTCTTCGTCCTGCTGGTCGGCCACCACATCGGCAAAATGGCGTCGCACAATATCGCGCCGTTCATCCAGATGCGCCATAAACGCATCAACATCAGCAAAGCCCATGGCAAAGGCAATACGCGCCATGCCGGCGGCATCTTCCGGCAGACGCTGGGTCTGTTCGTCATTGGCCGCCTGGATCAGGTGCTCGACATTACGCAAAAAATAATAGGCATCGACCAGCTGGCTGGCCGCATCGCCGGGGAACAGCTGGCGCTCACCCAGGTATTGCAGCACCTTGATAACACTGCGTTGCTGCAGGTTTTCATCCCGACCACCATAAATCAGCTGGTAGGCCTGGGCGATAAACTCGATTTCACGGATGCCACCGGCACCGAGTTTGACGTCATTGTGTTTGCCTAGACGACGCACTTCACGGTTGATCAGCGCCTTCATCTCACGCAACGCCAGGATTGCGGAAAAATCCGTGTACTTGCGATAGACAAACGGCTTCAGCCGCGCCAGCAGCTCGGCACCAGCGACCTGGTCACCGGCCACACAGCGCGCCTTGATCATCGCATAACGCTCCCATTCACGGCCCTGGTCTTCGTAATACAGTTCCATTGCATCAAAATTCAGCGCCAGCGCACCGCTCTGGCCATACGGGCGCAGCCGCATGTCAACGCGGAAAACAAAACCGTCGATGGTAATCTTGTCCAGTGTCTTGATCAGCTTCTGGCCCAGCCGGGTAAAAAACTGCTGGTTTTCCAGCGGCCGCCGGCCGTCGGTCTGGCCAGCTTCCGGGTAGCTGAAAATCAGGTCAATATCCGATGACAGGTTCAGCTCCCCGGCGCCCAGCTTGCCCATACCGAGCACCACCATCTGCTGGACATCACCACTGTCACGACCGACAGGCTGGCCGTGTTGAGCCACCAGCGCCTGGTAATGCCATTGCAATGCACGGTCAATGGCAGCATCGGCAAACAATGACAATTCGCTGATCAGCCGGGCGGTGGAACACAGCCGGTTGACATCACGCAGGATAAAACGGCCCATCTGCAACTGGCGCTGGCGGCGCAAAAAACTGTCAAGTTCTGCCTCGCTGTCGATTGGCATTGCCAGCGCCCTGACAAAATCATCATGGCCGGCATCCTGCTGCAGCATCGGGTCTTCCAGCACGGCCAGCAACAGCGCCGGCTTTGCCGCCCAGATACGCTGCAGATAACAGCTGGCAGCCAGGCCTTTTTCCAGCAGGCTGCGGGTAACGGCATCGTCCAGGTGTTTTTCCAGCTGCCAGCGCTGTTCATCGCTGCAGGCGTTGAGGATGGTTTCCAGCGCCATGCCGGCTTCTTCCGCCGGCAGGTAGATATTTTCTCTCATCGGAATTACCGGTTGATCGGAGCAGGCGCAACGCGCATGACTTCCTCGATAGTGGTGACACCGGCAGCTACTTTCTGGGCGCCGCTCAGCCGCAATGTTCGCATGCCTTCTTTCATGCCCTGGCGGCGCATGGCAGCAAGATCACACTCATTGATAACGTATTTTTGTACTTCGGTACTCATCGGCAGGATCTCGTAAATGCCCTGGCGACCACGGAATCCGGTGTTGCGGCACTCCAGGCAACCGACCGGCTTGTAGACACGCGCCGGCTTTTCAGCTTTCCACGGCGCCACCAGCTCATTCCACAACTCCTCATCCAGCTCACCCTCCACCTTGCAATGCGGGCACAGGGTACGCACCAGTCGCTGCGCCATGATGCCCAGCAAGGTGGCGCGCACCAGGTAGGATGGCAGGCCGATCTCCAGCAAACGGGTTATTGCCGACGGCGCATCATTGGTGTGCAGTGTCGAGATAACCAGGTGACCGGTCAGCGCGGCCTGCACCGCCATTTCGGCAGTTTCCCGGTCCCGGATCTCGCCGATCATGATGATGTCCGGGTCCTGGCGCAGCAACGCCCGCACACCGGCGGCAAAATCCAGGTTAATCGAATGCTGCACCTGCATCTGGTTAAAGCTGTCTTCCACCATTTCTATCGGGTCTTCTATGGTGCAGACATTCACCTTGGGGGTCGCCAGCATTTTCAGCGTGGTATACAAGGTGGTGGTTTTACCGGAACCGGTCGGGCCAGTCACCAGCACGATGCCATCCGGCCGGGCAATCATGTTTTGCCAGCGGTCCCGTTCGTTGGGGCCAAAACCGAGCTGGTTGAAGGTTTTCAGCAGCACCTCGGGATCAAAGATACGCATGACCAGTTTTTCGCCAAAGGCGGTCGGCAGGGTGGACAAACGCAGTTCCACTTCCAGCCCTTTCGGGGTCTTGGTTTTTAACCGGCCATCCTGAGGCTTGCGTTTTTCGGCAATATTCATCCGACCCATGCTCTTGATGCGGCTGACCACCGCAATCACCACCTGGGCCGGCATTTCATACACGGTATGCAGCACGCCATCGATACGAAATCGCACATAACCGATAGTACGGCGCGGCTCAATATGAATGTCACTGGCGCGCTGGTCAAAGGCATACTGGAACAGCCAGTCGACAATGGTGACAATGTGGCGGTCATTGGCATCCGGGTCTTTCAGCTCGCCCAGCTGCATGAAGGCTTCCAGGTTGCCACTGCTGGGCAGGGCAAAGGCGCTGTCGCTGCTGGCCCCGCTGATCGATTTGGCCAGGGTATAAAATTCGGTGATATAACGGCTGATCTCGGACGGGTTGGCCACCACCCGTTCAATCGGCTTTTTCAGCACATGCTCAAGATTGTCGACCCAGCCGGTCAGGTACGGTTCGGCACAGGCAATCATCACCTTGTCCGGCTCCACTTCAACCGCCAGGATGCGGTATTTTTTGGCATAGGCGAACGACATCACCTCGGTGACCCTGGCAGTATTCACGCGCAGCGGATCAATATCGTAGTGGTTAAGCCCGGCCTGCTCTGCCAGCCAGTGGCTCAGTGCGGTTTCATCCAGCAGCCGCCCCTTGTTTTTCCTGTCCTCCAGTTCCTGTTCGGCAATAAAGGTGAGCGGGTGCTTGGCAAGATCTTCTTTACTGCGCGGCTTGCGCAGTACCATATCGACATCATCATCGCTGATGCGCTCATCCTTGCGCAGCTCGGATAACAGCTCACGCAGCTCAAGCTGCCGTTGACTCTGGACAATACTGTTCATGGGATTCTCTGCAATGGGCGTACAACTGTTTTCATCATAGCGCTTTTCTGCTACAAAGCAGGTTGCCACCCTCTGTTATTGTGCCCTTTTCGCCATTATGACACCGACATTGCCCGATTTGAAACAGCGCCTGCAACAACTGCTGGCCACCGCCTCGGTCAGCTCTGCCGACCCGCGCTGGAACATGAGCAACCGGCCGGTCATCGACCTGCTGGCCGGCTGGTTCGAGCAGCTGGGCTTTCGCTGCCGTATCCAGCCACTGGCTGATGGCAAGGCCAACCTGATTGCCTGCTACGGCAGCGGCAGTAGCGGCCTGGTATTGTCCGGCCATACCGATACCGTGCCGTTTGATGAGGCGCGCTGGCGCTTTGACCCGCTGTCGCTCAACGAGGCGGACAACCGCTTTTACGGCCTCGGCAGCGCTGACATGAAAAGTTTTTTTGCGCTGATTATCGAGGCGGTGCTGCCGCTGCTGGAGCAGGATTTTCAGCACCCGTTGATTGTGCTGGCTACCGCCGACGAAGAAAGCTCGATGAATGGCGCCAGGGCATTGTCCGAGGCCGACTTCAGCCAGCCACGTGCAGCCATTATCGGCGAGCCAACCGGGCTGAAGCCGGTGCACATGCACAAGGGCATCATGATGCAACGGCTGCTGGTGACCGGCCAGAGCGGTCATTCATCCAACCCGGCGCTGGGCCGCAATGCACTGGATGCCATGCACGACATGCTGGGCGTGCTGAAACAGCTGCGCAGCGACTGGCAACAGCGTTACCAGAACCCCGGTTTTGCCGTCAGTTACCCGACCATGAATTTCGGCTGCATTCACGGCGGTGACAACCCGAACCGTATCTGCAACAGCTGCGAGCTGCACTTTGATGTGCGCGCCCTGCCCGGCATGAGCTCGGACAACATCAGTCAGGTCATTCTGGAGCAGCTGGCACCGGTGGCTGCACAACACCAGGTGGCACTGCAGTTCGAGCCACTGTTTGCACCGGTGGAAGCCTTTGCTGAAAGCCCTGACAGTGAACTGGTCAGGCTGGCCGGGCAGCTGTCCGGCCATGTACCTGAGGCTGTGGCCTTTGCTACCGAGGCACCGTTTCTGCAGCAGCTGGGCATGCCAACCATTGTGATGGGGCCCGGCCATATTGACCAGGCACACCAGCCCGATGAATATATCGCCTTTGACCAGATCAAGCCGGCAGTGACACTGCTGCGCCAGTTTATCCGGCATTACTGCCTGAACCCGTAACGAGAATGAATGTGGATACCAGCAACAGCAAAACAACATTTATCCAGGCATTCCGGCAATCGTCGCCGTATATCAATGCCCATCGCGGCAAGACCTTTGTCATCATGCTTGACGGCCAGGCACTGCTCAGCAGCCAGCTGCCGGACATCGTGCATGACATCGCCCTGCTTAACAGCCTGGGCGTGCGTATTGTGCTGGTCTATGGCATCCGCCCACAAATCGAGGCCGCGCTGGCTGACATCACCCTGCCGTCAGACATCCATCTCGGCAAACGCATCACCAGCGCCGCCGCACTGGATGTGATCAAGCAGGTCAGCGGCAAGTGCCGGTTTGAGCTGGAAGCGCTGTTTTCCAACGGCCTGCCCAACTCCCCCATGCACGGCGCCAACATCCGCACCGTCAGCGGCAATTTCATCACAGCCAAACCGTTAGGTATTCATGAAGGCCGCGATTACCATTTTACCGGCGGTGTTCGCAAGGTAGATGAGGCGGCAATCAACGGCCAGCTGAACAGCGGCAATATCGTGCTGTTATCCAATATCGGCTACTCGTCGACCGGCGAATGCTTTAACCTGGCGGCCGAGGAAATTGCCGTACAGGCGGCCATTGCCATCCGCGCCAGCAAGCTGATTGTTTATACCGATGGCGAGGCCCTGCAGGATTTGCCACGCGAACTGGTTCCTGAACAGGCCCGGCAACTGGTCGATGATGACCGGCACAGCCTGCTTCCCTGCCTGCTTGATGCCTGTGCAGCGGGTGTGGAACGCTGCCACATGATCCCGTTTGCCCAGGACGGCTCGCTGTTGCTGGAACTGTTCACTACTGATGGCACCGGCGTGCTGTTGAGCCAAAACCGTTTTGAGTCAATTCGCCCGGCCAGCATCAATGATGTTGGCGCCATAATGGAGCTGTTATTGCCACTGGAACAAAAAGGCATTCTGGTCAAACGCGAGCGGGAATTGCTGGAGCAGGAAATCGACCATTTTATTGTGGTTGAACGTGACGGTATGGTCATTGCATGCTCGGCACTATACCCGTTTGATGGCGAATCAGCCGAAATCGCCTGTGTGGTAACCCACCCTGCCTATCGGGGCAACAACCGGGGTGTGCAAATGCTGCATTACCTGGAAAAACGCGCACGCCAGGAAAAACTGCAGCGGGTGTTTGTACTGACCACCCAGACCGCGCATTTTTTTCTTGAGCAGGGTTTTGCCGAAACCAGCCTGGAAAGCCTGCCGGAAAAGAAAAAGCAGCTGTATAACTACCAGCGCAACTCAAAAATCTTCAGCAAGCGCCTGTAGCAACCCAATGCCGCCTTGCCGGCAACGGCAAAAACAGGCATGTCGCGCACGAGGCACAAGCAGCGTGTTGTGCCGGCCTCACCTGTCATCCGCATCTTGTGCCAAACCTGCCAGCCAGTGCAGCAGCGGCCTCAGCAGCTGGCGCGCCAGCTGTGCCGCAGGCGGATGCCGCTCCATCCAGGCTACCCATTGTGGCGAGTGGTGATAATAGCTGTCCACCCATGGCTGGACCTGGGCCGGCCAGCGTGCCAGCGCCTGGTCACGCAGATGGCGCAGCGCCACCACATCGGCAGCATGGCGATCACCATAGACGGCACTGGCAATAAAACAGCGGCTATCCGGTGATGCCATACGCAATGGCAACAGGCGCTGTTGCAGGCCGGTAAATTCCAGTTCAAAACGGGCCGGCCGGTCGATCTCAGGCAGCGCATAATAGCTGGCACTGTCAACCAGCACCGTCGCGTAATGGCCATTGTGGTTGCCTGACACCGGCAGGCTCGCACCTTCGGCCGTACGCCAGCGCAGCGCCGCCAGCGCATACAACGATGGCATTGCCAGGGTCAGCGAGTAATCCGGCTGGCTGGCCGGTTGCCAGCCGTTCAGTCGCCATTGTTCTGCCGACTGCTGCAAGGCCAGGCCATGCAAAGGCTGCTCGCTTTCCACACTGGCCAGCACATTGCCCTGACCATTGCGCAGCCGGTAGTGGCCGTCATCGGCCGGCTTTACATCAATCTGCAATGTCTGCAGGCTATGCAGCTGGCTGTCTGCCGCAATCGCTGCGACCCGAAACGTGCATGTACCGGCATGTAATGGCTGACCACTGAGTACACCATTATCTGCAAACTGCAGGCCATCAGGCAGGCATTCATCGCCGGCAAACGGCTGCAGCCGGAAGCTGTCTGCCGGTTCCGCCACTAACTGCACATAATAGTTTTTTCCTGCCACCGCCTCACTGATCGCCACAGTGCGCCACACTGGTGCTGTCAGATCTGCCAGCACCAGCTCGGCGGAATAGCTGCTGGCTTTTTCAATCAGGTCACCGCTACGATCCCGGCACCATGATATGCCCTGCAGGCGAATACGGCTGTCATCGGCCAGATAATCCAGCAGCACTGTTTGCTGGCCGGCATCTCGTCTTGCCAGATCGTGAAATTCACCCGTGCTGCCGGCCAGCTGCACTACAATCTCGTCAATGGCCGCATCGGCCTGGAAGGTCAGGACGCCGCCCTGCTCCAGCCGTTGCAGTGACAGCAGCTGCGGGGGGCGCGGCTGCCAGTCAATATACAAGCGGCTGCTGCGCGCCTGCGCATCCTGCAGTTCCAGCCAGCCACAGCGCAGGCGGTCGGGCCGGGCAATCTGCAGCTGTGTCGATGACACTGCCGTTATTGCCAGTTCGTCACCGTCCTGCAACAGCCGCACCAGCCGGTCAAACCAGGCACCTTGCAGCAACACTGCCTGCGCCTGTTGTTGCAAGCTGACCGCCACCGGTTGCGGCTGGCCCGCCTGCTGCTGCGCCTGCACAGCATTCAGCAGGCCCGGGTTTTTCAGCCGGTATTGCATCGGCAAATAGGTATCGACTGCCGTTTCCAGCACCGCCCGCACTTCGGCAGCGCTCATCTGCGGCTGTTGTGACCACACCAGCGCAGCGATACCGCTGACCACCGCCGCCGCCATTGAACTGCCACTTTCACTGCGGTGCGCCTGGCCTGGCCAGGTACTGACAATGCCGCTGCCGGCGGCAGCCAGTGTGACGCTGTAAAAACCATACGCCGAACGGCCATGCAATGCATACGGTGCCGGCTCACGGGTATCGGCATTGGCCACGGTGATACTGGCCGGGTTGTCGGCAGCCGATACCGCCGGCCAGGCAGCTTGCTGATCGACATCCTGGCCGCTGTTGCCGGCAGCATTGACCAACAATATGCCGGCGGCAGTGGCATCGGCGATGGCATTGGCCAGCGCGCTGTTATAAGCAACCGCAGCCCAGCTGTTATTGATGATAAAACGCCGATCGGGATACTGCTGCTGCAGCGCCAGCACATAATAGATGGCCTTCACTGCATCGGCGATGCTGCCATTGCCCCAGCTATCCAGAAAACGCACCGGCAGCACTTCAACCGTTCGACACACCCCCAGCGACTGGCCGGCAGCCGCGATAATGCCGGCAATATGGCTGCCGTGGCCAAAACCATCATGGCTGTCACCGTTATTGGCAATCGCGTTCCAGCCCTGGTAATCACCGTTATAGCCATTGCCGTCATTGTCGATGCTGCTGCCCGGCTGCTCGGCCAGGTTCACAAACACATTGCCCGCAAGGTCTGTGTGCGTGGCATCAACACCGCTGTCGAGTACCGCCACCACCACACCGGCACAGCTGTCATTCGTGTCCCAGGCCCCGGGCAGCCGGTGTGGCTGGTGCCAGATTGCCTGTTGCTGCAACAGTGCCGGATCGGCATCACCCTGCCATTGCAGGCGAATGCCGGATTCATCCTCTGCCACCCAGTTCACCGCCGGCTGGCGACGCAGCGCCGCGATGTGCTGCAATTGTGCCTGCCTGTCCAGCAGCTTAGCAAAACGATAGACCGCCACACCGGGCAGCTGCTGCTGACGGCTTTGCAGTTGCAGGCCGTCGATTACCAGCTGGTCCTGCGCAGCCAGCTGGTTGAACTGCACAATCAGTCGCCCGCCGGCCTGCAGGGGCAGCGCCAGCAACAACAAGGCCAGCAACAGCCATTGCTTCATCACCGGCAAACAAAAAAGGGAGACGCCGTCTCCCTTGTTATTTGCATCCATCACTCTCAAACCGATCATGGCTGCAGCGTGATCACCTCGCTGTACTTCGTTGTTGTCACGTCATACAGCACTTTTTGATAATCCAGTTGGCCGATATCCGGGTAAAAGCTGAAGCTTTCGTCGTACCACAGCTGCAACAGCTCATCTAACAGGTAGTTATAGCTATTCAGCTCGCTGAATGCACACACCGGATAATCCTGGCAATTGAACGGCAACACCATACCCGCATCCGGCAGTGTGTAGCTCTGCGTCTGCAACGTTGCCTCAAAACAGTCGGCGCTATCAATATCGGTGCCGCTGACGGTGACACCGGCTTCGGTGAACTGGTAGGTCTTGCTGGCCGTCAGGCCAGGCTGTACCGCCTCACAGGCAGTATCACTGATCACACTGGTCGCCGTGCGGCCGGCCAGGTTAATCGTCTCTTCCATGTTGTAAAGAAAATCATCCGCCGGCACCACCAGCTGATTGCCCAGCAGGCGAACCGGCTGGTAACAGACATGCATTTCACTGATATCGTTCTCGCTGAAACCCGGCACCGCTTCATATTGCTCTACCACACCATCGGCATCCAGATCATTGATACGGTACAGCACCGGCTTTTCGACATAGCTGGCCAGTGCATCATCCCAGACAAACGCCGTCGCCAGGGTCAGCAGGTCACCATTAACATTGGTGTACTGGCCAACCGGCCCTTCCACAACCGGTTCCCAGCCGGCAATCAGCAGGTCATTCAAGTCGCCCTCGCTGATATAGAAAGGCTTGTCCGGGCTTTCACAATCCTGGGCAACATCATTGATCACCCGCTCCAGTACCCGGTAACGCAACAGCATGCCGTCACAGTTATCACAGTAAATTGATTCCGTGCCGTAGTTTTCCACCACACCGGTTTCAAAAAAACGCGCCTGGCCATCGTTGTTCAGGTCACAACCGGTGCTGCCGGTTACACCCTCGGTCGCCTGGTAGCTCCAGTTGATCAGGCCAGGCTGCCATTTGCCCTCCCACCAGCCATAGGTGACATTGGCGTACATATCAATGCTGTCGATAGCTGCACAACGGGCGCCCAGCGGGTGGCTGGCGGCCGATGCCGTCAGGCCCTGCTGCTGCGCCAGCTGATCCATCGCCAGCGCCATCACCGCACGCCCCTGCAGCTGCTCGCCGGTCAGGCCCGGCTCAACCGTCGGCACCGGTTCGGCCGGCGCCGGGCCAACCGTAAACCCGGCACGCCGGGCAATATACTCAACCAGCACGCCGTCGATACGGTTGCCATTGCTGACTTTCATCGGCTTCAGCGTGGACAAATCCAGCTGGTCAGACGGTCCCTGCCATACCGTGCGCGAATTCGACTGGTTGATGTAATAAAGGGTTTGTGCAACACCGGCACTGTCAATATATAACTCGCTATACTGATATTCCCAGCCATCCTGCTGTTCCGGCTCGTAGCGGCGCACCCCGTCTTTTACTTCGTGCACCGCCGGCATCATGTCATCCAGGATAAACGCGCCAGCTTCCATGCCCTGGTAATTGGCATCCGTCGTGGCAAGCTCCAGGTTGAACATGCCGCCTTGCACACTCAAGCCGCCGAGGCGCGCATCAAAACCTTGGTAAAACATGCCCTCTACCAGCGAACCGCTGGACGGACCTTCACCGTAATAATCGTACAATTCGTTGTACTGGCGCAGCCGCTCCGGTGCGGCCGAACCATTGTTAACCGTCAGCATGTCAAACAGGAAATTGACCGGCTGGTAAAACAGGGGCTGATTGCTGTCGACTTGCGGACGACCATGGTTCAGGTAATGAATGCCGCTCAAGGCAGCCTTGTCGGCGCTGCCTTCACTGATGGCCTGGATGACATTCTGCTGCCCCTCTGCCTCGATATCCCAATCCCAGGCGGCGGCCAGATCACTGCCCAGCAGGCCAAGCTGGATTGGCGCCGGCTGGTTCAGCGCATTCACCGACCGCCAGCTGCCGGACATCAGGTTCATTGGCAAGCTATTGCTGCCCGGCCCCAGCCAGGCCAGCTGGACCTCGTAAGAAAGTTGCTGGATTTCGCTATCCTGTTGTGCGGCCAGGATCAGGTGGGCACCGGTATACAGGCCATCAATGGTCACCGCGTTGTTACCCGGCGTCAACGTACGCTGCTGTGTCACGGCCTGCAAATCCAGCAATGACCAGACACCACTGTTGACCAGCAGCTGCACTGCCAGGGTCATGTCCCGGGCATATTCACGCAGATAGCCTTCTGTCAGCTGCGGGCCGACCAGACTGGCGTATTTCTGCTGCAAGTCCGCCATATCATAATAAAGACCATAAACATCATAGTAGCGCCCGCCCTCACCAAACGTCAGCGCCTGCGGATCACACAGTTCCAGGCAGATCTCCAGCGCGGTCAGCAAGCCACTGACCGGCAACACCTGCAAATCAATGGAAGCGGCCTGGTTGTTGATCAGCGCCGCACTGACCTCATTGACCGGGAAATTCACCGCAAAACGCATGGATGCAGCCTGCGCCGGTTGCTCCACCTGGCTGCCGGCATGGCTGTTATTATCCTGCTGGCAGGCAGTCAGCCCTGCCATTGCCATGCTGACCGCCGCAGCTACCCATAGCTTTTTCATGATTAAATCCCCTGCCCTGTTGATTGGCCGGCAGCAACCCCGGCAACGGCCTTTGCGGCCGGCGACATACAAAAACCCGATGCTGATAGTATCGCCATTGCGGCAAAAAACCAATGGCCGGCCGGCTTCTCCTTTTTTTGTTCACAAAACCTGACGACCCGCGCAAGACAGGCATCACAGGCGGTTTTTTGTTATTATCCGCCCACTGTTCACCCAGCCAAGGCGATGAGGAAACACCATGCCAGATTACCGCTCAAAAACCTCCACGGCCGGCCGCAACATGGCCGGCGCCCGGGCCCTGTGGCGCGCCACCGGCATGAAGGATGATGACTTCGGCAAGCCGATCATCGCCGTCGCCAACTCCTTCACCCAGTTTGTGCCCGGCCATGTGCACCTGAAAGACATGGGCCAGCTGGTCGCACGGGAAATCGAAAAAGCTGGTGGCGTGGCCAAGGAATTCAATACCATCGCCGTCGACGACGGCATCGCCATGGGCCATGACGGCATGCTGTACAGCCTGCCCAGCCGCGACATTATTGCCGACTCGGTGGAATACATGGCCAATGCCCACTGCGCCGATGCGCTGGTGTGCATCTCCAACTGCGACAAGATCACCCCCGGCATGCTGATGGCGGCGATGCGACTGAACATCCCGGTGGTGTTTGTCTCCGGCGGGCCAATGGAAGCCGGCAAGACCAAATTGTCCGAACACAAGCTGGATCTGGTTGATGCGATGGTGATTGCTGCCGACGACAGCGCCTCGGATGAATACGTGGCCGAAATCGAGCGCAGCGCCTGTCCCACCTGTGGCAGCTGCTCCGGCATGTTCACCGCCAACTCAATGAACTGCCTTACCGAGGCGCTGGGCCTGTCATTGCCCGGCAACGGCTCGCTGCTGGCCACCCATGCCGACCGCGAACAGCTGTTCCTGCAGGCCGGCCGTACCGTGGTGGAACTGTGCAAGCGTTACTACCAGCAGGATGATGACAGCGTACTGCCGCGCAATATCGGCAGCTTCAAGGCATTTGAAAACGCGATGAGCCTGGATATCGCCATGGGTGGCTCCACCAACACCATCCTGCACCTGCTGGCCGCCGCCCAGGAAGCCGGCCACGATTTCACGATGAAAAACATCGATGCACTGTCACGCAAGGTGCCGCAGCTGTGCAAGGTGGCGCCGAACACCCAGAAATACCATATGGAAGACGTCCACCGCGCCGGCGGCATCATGGCCATCCTCGGCGAGCTGGACCGCGCCGGCCTGCTGCATCACGACGTGCCAACGGTACACAGCCGTACTTTGCGCGAAGCACTGCAACAATGGGACATCATGCAAACCGGCGACGAGGCAGTAAAAACCTTTTACAAGGCCGGCCCTGCCGGCATCCCGACCCAGACCGCATTCAGCCAGTCCACCCGCTGGCCATCACTGGATGCCGACCGTGAAAACGGCTGCATTCGCAGCATCAACCACGCCTTCTCGCTGGAAGGCGGCCTGGCCGTGCTGTTTGGCAATATTGCCGAGGATGGCTGTGTGGTAAAAACCTCCGGTGTGGACGACAGCATTCTGGTGTTTGAAGGCCGCGCCCATATCTGCGAAAGCCAGGAAGATGCGGTCAGCGATATTCTTGAAGGCCGGGTCAGCGCCGGTGATGTGGTGATCATCCGCTATGAAGGCCCGAAAGGCGGCCCCGGCATGCAGGAAATGCTGTACCCGACCTCCTACCTGAAATCGAAAGGTCTCGGCAAGGTCTGCGCGCTGCTCACCGACGGCCGCTTCTCCGGCGGCACCTCCGGCCTGTCGATTGGCCACGCCTCACCGGAAGCGGCTGCCGGCGGCGCCATTGCGCTGGTGGAACAGGGCGACGTAATACAAATCAACATCCCCGAACGCTCCATCAATGTCGCGATCAGCGATGATGAAATGGCACGCCGCCGCGCCGCCATGGATGCCAAAGGCAAGGACGGCTGGAAGCCGGCCAGGGCCCGCCCGCGCAAGGTATCGCTGGCACTGAAAGCCTATGCCAAACTGGTGACCAGCGCCGACAAAGGCGCGGTACGGGACATCAGCCAGCTGGAAGACTGAGGAAACAAAAAACGCCCGGGAGACCGGGCGTTTTTTTGGCAGCGATGTTGTGGCAAGGGATTTCCGCCGGCTTATCTGCTGCAACGGCCACTGACTGCCTTGTTTAACCGGGCGACATCTTGCATCCCTTCATCTTCGCTCATCAACATCAAGTTGGCACCACCAACAAAAATCCCGATCTTGATATATTGCTTGATGAAATAGTTTTTCCCTGGTTCGGTAAAAACCTGCAAATGATTGGGAGAAAATTCGGACTCGGTGGAAATCTTGTGCTGCTGACCGCCGTCCACCTGCTTATAAAAAAACACCTTTGGCGCAGACTCACCAACGCAATTCCCATCCACCCAGATATCTTTCTTCAGCTGCGGTCCTGGGCCACCCTTCCGGTATATATAAAGACCTGCTTTGCCTTCATCAGGGGCATTAAAGGCTTTGGCTGAGCGGGACGCCTCATCACTGTCAAGCGGAACCGACGCACAGCCGGTTAACAGTAGCCCGGCGAACAGGCTTGCAGTGAACAGGATTTTTTTAACCATGAGATTTTCCTTACGTTGATACAGATATTGCCCTTGATAAAGTGCAGATTTCATCGGTGTCTTCAAATACAACACGCTTCAAAATACATGGTTTTTCAGGCAAATGACAAGCGACGCTTTCAAGTTAGGCAGCAGACAGTCTATCTCGTCCTTTTCAGGATGGTGATAATTTACCCCCCAACCTGCCACTCCAATGCTCATCTGCCAACTGCCAACTGCCTACTGCCGGCTGCCCACTTTCCAGCCCCACCCGGCCAGCCTCGGCAGCCGCCATTGCTGGTAGACCAGCAGCGCCAGCACAATCAGCGCACTGCCGGCCTGCAACTGCGGGCTGACCTGCTCGTGCAGCACCAGCACGCCCAGCCACAGGGCCAGCACCGGGGTTATCATCGGGATCAGCGATACCAGCGCCACACTGAGCTTGCTGAGGATAAAGTAGTAGGCAACAAAACCCAGCACCGAGCCAACCACGGCCAGGTAGGCTATCGCATACAGGCTGGCAGCCGGTGCCTGCAATGGCAGGCTGCCATCGAACCACAACCAGCTGGCCAGCAGCCCCGGCAATGACAGTAACAGGGCGCCCAGGGTCTGCTCACTGGCATCGACGATAAGTTCACGCTGCAGGTATTTCACCGCGACCTGGCTGATGGAAAACAGCAATACCGAGCACAGCATCAGGCCAATGCCTTTCAGTGCGGTGGCCGACAATGCCAGCTGGTCGACAAACACCAGCAGCAGCCCGGCCAGTGCCATGGCAATCGCCAGCACGGCGCGCAGGCCCAGCCGTTTTTCGCGCAACAGCAATGCCGCCAGGATGCCGCTGACAATCGGTGTCAGGGCAAACATCACCGCGATCATGCCGGAGCTGATCCAGCCTGAAGCCTGGTATACCAGTGCCATGTTCGGGAACAGTGCGATGCTGGCTGCCAGGTAAACCGGCAGGTGGCGACGCTTCAGACAGGCGGCATGACGCCAGACGGCCACCACCAGTGACATCAGCACGGTGGCCAGCAGCATACGCAACAGGATGGCGGCCTGGGCCGACATCCCCAGGCTGCTGAGCTTGATCGCCATGGGTGTGGTGGCCCAGATCATCACCACCAGGATATAACTGGCAATAACCGGCATAACATTACCTCGTGTCATGCAGCGGGAAAAATTGCGGCGCCAGAAACGACGAAGGCCGCAGTTTTTACGCTGCGGCCTGAATAAAAACGGATGATCAGTATCGCAGCTAGATGGCACGCACTCGCAGCCAGCGCATGGCAGGCGCCGGGGCATGACAAAAAACAACTGCAGCAACAGGATTCATACGTGGCTATCAGATAGGTGGATACGAACGGCGATTGTACGCCCGGGGTGGCACTTTTGCCAAGCGCAAAATCAGCCTTGCAGGTAGTCGCGGATATCCTGCTGGCGCTTGATCTCGCTGTCGAGGTAATCAAGCCACTGGCGTGCCTGCTGGCGCAGTTTTTCCTGCTCCTGCTGGCTGGCCAGCCTGACCAGCGACTGCAACACTTCGCGCGCCTTGTCGTAGCTGCCGGCATGGAACAGGGCCTGGCCGTGCAACAGGCGCGCCTGCAATGGATTGTTCAGGCCACCCTTGGCCAGTGCGGTTTCCAGCGTACGGGCGGCCTTGTCGTAGTGGTAACGCGCCATATACACATAGGCCAGCCGCAATGCGGTTTCGCCGTCGTCAGCGGCGCTGGCGGCACGCTCAAGGAACGGCAGGGCTTTTTCATCCTCTTTGGCGCGCCGGTAATAATCACCGATACGTTCGAGGTTGCGGGCATCGGCCTTGATCTGCTGTTTGTCCAGCGCCTTGTCCAGCACCCTGGCGGCCTGGTACGGTGCATTGCCGGCTGCCAGCAGCTGGGCATAGGCAACCAGGTAGCCTTCCTGGTCCAGCATGTCCTGCTGGTAGGCAGCATCCATCGCGGCCAGCTGGCGGCGCTCATCCCCCTGTTCGGCATAGGCTCCCACCAGTGCCAGCCAGTAATTGCGTTTCGGCCAGCGGTTTACCAGCACTTCCAGCGCCTCGATCTGCCGGGCCGGCTGCTGTTTCTCAGCGTACAGGTATTGCAGCAGTGCGTACCAGTTTTCCTTGCTGTCCTTGTTCTGCGCCCTGGCGACATCAAAGGCTTTCAGCAGCTGCTTCAGGGCTGCATCGAACTGCTCGTTCTGGGTATAGGCCTGGGCCAGCATGACATAGGCATCGGGTCCGGGATTTTCTGCCACCTTGAACCAGTCTTCCAGCAGGGCAATGGCTTTTTTGACATCACCTTCGGCAAAGTGCAGCTGCGCCAGGGTAAAACGGGTATTGCTGGCCAGTGCGTCCGGCACATCCTGCTGGCGCAGCAGGTTTTCAAACGACGTTATTGCCTTGCCATAGTTTTCCTTTGCCAGCCAGGCATAGGCGTAAAAGTTCCACATCTGTGCCAGTTCGTAAGGCTTCAGCGCCTTGCGGCCGCTGCGTGCGCGCAGGCCATCGAGAATGGCCAGTGCAGCATCGACATTGCCCTGCTCCTGTGCCTCCTGCGCCTTGACCATTTCGTCATAGACATCGGCCGAGATCAGTGCAGTGGCTTCTTTTTTCTGGTAGGTCGGCTTTTGTTCCTGCTCGGCACGGCACGGCACGGCCAGCAGCAGGCAGGCCAGCAGCACCGGCCACAACCGTTGCGCTGTTTTATTGCCCTTGCCGTATTGCCTGGTCGCTGCCATGGTTTAATCCGCCAGCTTGTAGGTAAACATGTTGCGCACGCCGTGCACTTCCACCGGCTCGCCATTTTCCACCCGTGGCTTGTACTTGAATTTCAGTGCAGCCTGGATGGATGTGGTTTCAAACAGGGTGTCGCAATCCACCGCTTTCGGGTCACGTACCGAGCCGGTTTTGGTGACGGTGTATTCCACTACACAATAACCTTCAATACCGCGCGACAGTGCCCGGCGCGGGTATTCCGGTGGCACCTTGACGATCGGCAGGTATTCACCGTCGCTGGCTGACAGCCGGGCACCATCACCGAATGAAAAATCCAGGCCGAAGGTCGGTGTCACATTGACTGCCTGGGTATTGACCGGATTGTCCTGCAACTGCTGCATTTCCGGTGGCGGCGGTGGCTGGTCCGGCTCGTCCGGCTTGTCCGGCTTCTGTTCCTTGACGCGAGTTTCTATCTCCTGCTTGCCCATCTGGATATCGGCAATTTTTCGGCCTGCCTGGTCGTCGATGTCCAGCTCATCCTGCTGGATCAGTGATTGCATCAGGACCAGCAGCAAGGTGGTGATGACCAGTGCCGCGACAGCGCCTATTGCCAGACGAAACAGTGCCATGCCGTTATTGCCGTGTTGCCAGTGATACCTGGGTAACACCGGCCTGTTTGGCGGCATCCATTACCCTGGCAATGGTTTCAGCGGTGCTGTCCTTGTCAGCCTGGATCACCACCGCGCCTTTCGGGTTTTCCACGTGCAGTTTTTCGATCGCCGAACGGACCTGGTGATCGGCCAGCATGACACGGTTGATCCACACCTTGTTGTCGTTGCTGATCGCCACCAGGATACGCTGGTTTTTTACCGCCTCGGCGCTGACCGCATCGGGACGGGTCACATCAATACCGGGTTCCTTGATAAAGGTGGCGGTGACAATAAAAAAGATCAGCATGATAAACACCACGTCCAGCATTGGCGTCAGGTCGATTTCGCCGGGCTGTTCGTCACTTTGGGTCAAGGAGGCGCGTTTCATGTCAGTGATCCATGGTCAGCTGGTCTTCCAGCAGGGTGATTTCGCGTTCGGCCATGCGCTTGAGAAAAGTGCTGGCAAACAACCCGGATAACGCCGCCACCATGCCGGCCATGGTGGGAATGGTAGCCTTGGAAACGCCACTGGCCATCGCCTTGACATCACCACCGCCGGTTACCGCCATCACGTTGAACACCTCGATCATGCCCCATACCGTGCCCAGCAGGCCAAACATCGGGCACAGCGCCACCATTGCCTGGATCAACGGCAGGTGCTGGTGAATCGCCAGCTTGACCTGTGACACCAGCAGCAGGCGGATCTTGTGTGCCGCCCAGGAGGTACGTTCGGCCCGTGCCTCCCATTGTTGCAGTGCACTGGCGCGGTCTTTTTTCAGGTCGACCAGGTAATACCAGCTGCGCTCCATGATCAGCATCCACATGACAAACGTCAGTGCGGCAATCAGGTACAGTACCTCACCGCCAGCCTGCATGAATTGCGCAATCAGCTCCAGCACGATCAGCCGGCCTCCTGGTGCCTGGCCACCAGTCCGGCGGCCTGTTCCTCAAGAATATGAATCACCCGCTTGCTCTGGCTGTTGACCAGGGTATACATCAGCACGGTCGGGATGGCGACCACCAGGCCCAGCACCGTGGTGACCAGTGCCGAGGAAATACCGCCGGCCATGGCGGTCGGGTCGCCGGCGCCATAAATGGTAATCGCCTGGAAGGTCATGATCATGCCGGTCACGGTACCCAGCAGACCCAGCAGCGGTGCCACCGCGGCGATGATCTTCAGCACCGCCTCGCCGGTTTGCAGGCGCGGCAGCTCGCGGATAATGGCCTCGTTGATTTTCAGCTCCAGGGTTTCCAGGTCGGCATTGCCGTGTTGTTCGGCCGCCTTCAGCACCCGGCCCAGCGGGTTGTGGTCATCGGCACTGGCGCTTTTCAGCTGGCGGTTCACCTTGCCGACCACACCGGCCAGGTAGGCAATGCGCCACAGTGCCAGCAGCAGCGCAAACACGCCGATACCGGTAATCACATAACCCACCAGGCCGCCCTGCTGCCAGCGCTCTTTCAAGGTTGGCGAATTGATCAGGGCCGACAGCAGGCTGCCGCCGGTCGGGCCGGTGGGGTCGACACCAAACGCCACATAGCTGCCCGGTGAGGCTGCCACCAGCCCTGCGGCCGCGTCCAGGTATTTGCCCTGCGGCTGGCGCGCCAATACTTTCAGCTTGCCGTTCTCGTAAGCCAGGTACTGGCCATCGCTGTTGATGATGTTGAATACACCAACCCGCAGCACCTGCTGCTGGCTGCTGCCACCGGCAGCACCGCTGACCTCGGCAGCAAAACGCACCACCTTGCCCTGCTCGGCCATTTCTCGCAACAATTCATAACGCAACTGCTCAATCTGTTCGATGCTGGGCAAGTCTACGCCACTGCTGGCAATCGCCACCAGTTCGGCAAGAAAGGCATCCCGTCCGGGGTATTCGGCACTGACCAGCGAGGTTTCCAGGTTGCTGCGTGCATCGCCGGCAGCACTGGTGATATGGCCAAACAATTCACCAAGACTGCCAAGACGCTCACGCAGCCGCTGTTCGGCTTCTGCCAGCAGCTTGTCGTTTTCCTCAAACTGCTTTTCCAGCCCGGCACTGCGCTGCTCCTGACGCTGTTGCTCTGCCTTGATATCAGCCAGCATTTTTACCCGTGCATTTTTGTCCTGCAGAAAACGCTGCTCGCGCTCGCGATGCTCGCGGGCCTCCAGTGTGCGTCCCTGTTCCATTTTTTTCAGCAGGCTGTTCATGTCCAGCACCTGCTCTTCGGCCACTGCCAGCATTGGCAGCACCATTAACACTGCTAACAGTCTTTTCATTGTTTTCCCTCCGCCGCCTGCACTGGAACAATCAGCATGTCGGTGCTGGCCTGGCGATTGGCCATGCGAATGCCATAACGGATGGCATCACGATACTGGTTGCTGTCGAGTGGCTGCCAGCGCTTTTCACCGGCATGCCACATGCCGGCATGCTGCATGTCGGCAGTCTGGTATAGCAGTGCCAGGCGGCCGATACGCAGTACGGTGACATCGCGCTCACTGCCGTCAATTTCCACCACATCCTCGTAACTGTCGATCTTGCGGCCATATTCACTTTCAATCTTGTAGGCTTCCAGCACCTGGCGGAATTTCTCCGCCACGGTCAGGTCCGGCCGCTGCAGGTTATTGTTCAGGAATGCGATGCGTTCGCTGCGTTCTGCCTGGTGAAACGGCAGATCCAGTGCAATAAAGTTTTCCAGCGAGCCGATCATGTCTTCGGTCAGCGGCAGGATGCGGCGCTGGATAACTGTCACATCAGCAATCGATTTTTCGATCTGTGCCAGCCGCTGTTGCTGGCGTTCCACCTGCAGTTCCAGCTTGCGGTTGTAGATCTTCAGGTCTTCCACCACCTTGCTGACATGACGGAATTCTTCCAGCGCCTGCCGCTCATCATCGGCCAGCTGGTCGATACGCTGCTGCGAGGCAGCGGCTGCCGTGGTTTTTGCTGCCGAGGCATCGAGTACCTTATCCAGTTCGGCAGCGCCTGCGCTGATTGATGCGCCCAGTGCCAGCGCCGCTATCCATAAGCCATGCTGTGATTTGATCATAAAGCCAACCTTGTCATGTCACTTTGTTGTTATCCGCTCCAGCACACAGAAACGGTAATCATAGGGGTTGTCCGCTGTTGCTGTGTGGCAGTCCTCACTGAGCAGTTGCCAGTGCTGTGGCTGCCAGTCAAAAAACGCATCACCCTCCACATCGGCATCCACGCGGGTCAAGTATAGACGCTCGGCCAGCGGCAGGAACTGGCGATACACTTCCGCCCCGCCGATTACCATAATTTCATCAACACCATTTCTCAAACAATATTGCCGTGCACATTCGATCGCCTGCTCCGGCGAGTGAACCAGTTCAACTTCCGCCGGCAGTTCCAGCGCCAGCTGGCGGCTGATCACAATATTGGCACGCCCCGGCAGCGGCCGGCCGATCGAGGCATAGGTTTTGCGCCCCATGATCACCGGCTTGCCCATCGTGGTGCGTTTGAAATAACGCAAATCCTCAGGCAGGTGCCAGGGCAGGCGGTTGTTTTTGCCGATCACGCCGTTGCGGGCGGCGGCCACCATCAGGGCGATGCGCATCACACGGCCACCGGTGCCGGGATATGCGGGTCGGCCTGGTAATTCTGCAGCTCAAAATCTTCAAAGCGGAAGGCAAAAATATCCTTCACCTGCGGGTTGATGGCCATGGTTGGCAGCGCTTTCGGTGTGCGCTGCAGCTGCAGCCGCACCTGGTCAACATGATTGCTGTACAGATGGCAGTCACCGCCGGTCCAGACAAAATCGCCGGGCGTGAGATCACAGACCTGGGCCACCATCATCGTCAGCAGCGCATACGAGGCAATATTGAACGGCACACCCAGGAATACATCGGCACTACGCTGGTACAGCTGGCAGGACAATTTGCCATCGGCAACATAGAACTGGAACAGCAGGTGGCACGGCGGCAGTGCCATCTGCGGCACATCGGCAACATTCCAGGCGCTGACGATATGCCGGCGTGAATCGGGGTTACTCCTGATCTGTGCAATCAGCTGGCTGACCTGGTCGATATGCCGGCCATCGGGTGTTGGCCAGTTGCGCCACTGGTAACCATAAACCGGGCCCAGCTCGCCATTGGCATCGGCCCACTCGTTCCAGATGCGCACGCCGTTTTCCTGCAGGTAACGGATATTGGTATCACCGGACAAAAACCACAGCAGCTCGTGGATAATCGATCGCAGGTGCAGTTTTTTGGTGGTCAGGCAAGGGAAGCCAAGCCCCAGGTCAAACCGCATCTGGTGGCCAAACACACTGCGGGTGCCGGTGCCGGTGCGGTCACTCTTGTCATGGCCGTTATCCATGATGTGTTGCATCAAATCCAGATATTGCTGCATTGCCTAGCCTCGCTGCGCCTGCTGGCGCCGGTATGCCCAGATCATCATCAGTATGCCGGCCACCACCATCGGCAGCGACAACAGCTGGCCACGCGACAGCCAGCCAAACAGGTCAAAGCCGATATGGGCATCCGGCTCGCGGAAAAACTCCACGGTAAAACGGAATACGCCATAACACAGGATAAACAGCCCGGCCGCTGCCCACGGCGGCCGCGGTCTGCGGGAGAAGAAAAAGATAATGGCAAACAGCAACGGGCCTTCCAGCAGCGCCTGGTACAGCTGCGACGGATGGCGTACCAGGCCCAGCGGATCGTGCGGGAACACCATGCCCCACGGAACGGTGGTGGCACGCCCCCACAGTTCCTGGCCGATAAAATTGCCGATACGGCCAAAGCCAAGCCCCATCGGCACCGCCAGCGCGGCCAGGTCGGCCAGCGCACCCAGGGTGACGTTCTGGCGCCGGGAAAACCAGACCAGTGCCAGGCAGACACCGATAAAGCCGCCATGGAAGGACATGCCGCCTTGCCAGATTTTCAGCGCCCACAGCGGGTTTTCCAGAAACCGGTCAAAACCGTAAAACAGTGTGTAGCCAATCCGGCCACCCAGCACCAGGCCAATCGCGCAGGCAAACACCAGGTCGGCAATCTGCTCATCGTTGAGCGTAATGCGACCCTGGCGGCTGTGCAGCCGGCAGATCCACCAGCCAAAAACAAAACCGGCCAGGTACATCAAGCCATACCAGTGAATCTGGATAACGCCGAGATCGACGGCCACAGGGTTGAAATTCGGGTGTTTCAGCATGTCAAATCCATCCGCCGGCGCGGCCAATCAGCGAGCCGCCAATAATAACAAGAAAGCCGGAAAAAATACGTTTAAGCACCGTGGCCGGCAGGTTTTTTGCCAGATTGGCGCCCAGCTTCGCAAACGGCAGGCTCATCAGCGCAATGCCGGCAAACGCCGGCAGGTAGACATAACCCAGACTGCCGGCCGGCAGATCCGCCTGGCCCCAGCCGGCAAGCATATTGCTCAGCGCACCACCAACGGCGATCGGGAAACCGCAGGCTGCCGAGGTAGCCACCGCATGCTGCATGCGCACGCCGTAAAAACTCAGAAACGGCACCGTCAGCGAGCCGCCACCAATGCCAAACAATGCCGACACCCAGCCGATCACGGCACCGGCCAGCCACTGTACCCGGCGGGTCAGCTGCAGGCGGTGACCGGCCGGCATCAGGTCAAAACCCATCTGGATTGCGATCAGGCACAGATAGCTGCCAATAATCCATTGCAGCACCGGCCCGGGAATACGCACCACGGTCAACACCCCGGCGACCACACCGATCACCAGTGCCGGCGCCATCACCCGCACGACAGGCCAGTCAACAAAACCATTGCGGTGATGGGCGCGCACCGAACTGATTGAGGTCAGGCAGATCACCGCCAGCGAGGTACCTACAGCAATATGGGTCAGCACGGCCGGATCAAGCCCCTGGCGGGCAAAGGCAATAATCAGCACCGGCACAATCACCGCACCACCGCCGACGCCGAACAGGCCGGCCATCAGGCCGGACAAGGCCCCGAGGGCAAGATACAGCAATACAGTCGTCAGCATGGCAGGTTCCCGAAAAAGCGCTGAGCCTACCACATTCCGGCCAGCGGCGAAAAATGTCCGCTGGCCAATCCGCGCTTGCCGCCGGCACCGGTGATGCTGACAATAACGCTGCAACAAGCCAGACCATCAGGGCAAGCCATGAATACGCTGTACATTACCGGTGCCGGTGTCAGTGCCGCCAGCGGCATCCCGACCTTTCGCGGCAAGGACGGTTACTGGACTATCGGCAGCAACAATTTTACACCGCAGCAAATGGCCACCCGCGCCATGTATTGCCAGAACCCGGCGCAGTTCCTGGCCTGGTATTACCGGCGTTTTGCCATCTACCGCCACCACGGCCCGAACGCGGTACACCACTGGCTGGCCGACAAAAACCTGATTACCCAGAATATCGATGGCCTGGACGGCAAGGCCGGCAACCCGGATTACATCGCCATTCATGGTCGGCTGGACAAGGTGACCCTGTTTCACCGGCAGGGTGAGCCGGTGGCGATTATGGATGCACCGTGGGCAGCGGTGGATGAAGCCCGGCTGGAGGATTCATTGCTGGCGCTGTTTGCCATCGACGGCAAACCGCAGCATGGCCATTCCCTGAAACCGTATGTACTGCTGTTTGACGAGTATTACACCGAACTGTACCGCATCAGCGAGGCACAGCAGCGCATGCAGCAAGCCGACCGCATGGTGTTTATCGGCACCTCGTTCAGCGTCAATATCACCCGCATGGCACTGCAGATTGCCGCCCGTCGCGGTATCGCCGTGGAGATTGTCGATCCCGATCCTGTCACCATCAACTACGGGCGTGCCAGCTACCGGCGCATGACCGCACTGGAGTATGTGCAGCGCTTCGGCTGACGCCGGCACATCCGGCTTTCGCTGCAGCATCGGCTGCTGCCGAACAGGCCGGCATCAAGCCAGCTGGTAGTCTTCCAGCTGCACGGTTTTCAGATCGTCACGATAACGCGCCGGCACCCATGGCCAGGTGGCCGGCACACCATCGGCATCGAGATACCAGCTGTTACAGCCGGTAATCCACACCGTGCCGCCAAACGCCGAGCGCAGCTCTTCATTGAACGCGGCGGTGACATCCGCCCTGGGCATCAGGGTGTTAAACTCGCCAGCCTGGATTTTGCCAATACACTGCATGATGTAATCCACACCAATATCGGCAATATCAATCAGTGACAGGTTGGTGATCGGGCTGTTCGGACCGATCAGCATAAAATAATTGGGGAAACCGGGCAGCGTGATCGAACGGTAGGTGCGGGTGCCGGCCTGCCACACCTGGTCCAGTCGCTGGCCATCGACACCGGTGACATTTTTGATACCCCAGGCATTCGGGTAAAAACCGGTGGCCAGCACCAGCACATCCAGCTTGTGCAGCTGGCCGTCACGGCTGCGGATACCGTCAGCCTCGATCCGTTCAATGCCTTCGGTGACCAGCGCCACATTGGGCCGCTGCATGGCCGGATAAAAGGTCTCCGAGACAATCATGCGCCGGCACATCGGCTCATCATGCGGGGTGAGTTTTTCACGCAACACCGGGTCTTTGACACTGGCCAGGTTCTGCCGGCAGGCCCAGCCGATCAGTTTGCGCCGCCAGCCATCATGCAAGGCCGCACGACCAAACTGCTCGCCGATCCAGTCATAGAATTTGCGGGTAATCCAGCCAATCAGCGGAATACGGCGCTTGAGAAAACGGTTGAACGCGGAATACACCGGGTTGGGAGTCGGCATCACCCACTGGGCGGTACGCTGGAATACTGTCAGATGCGCCGCTTTTTCTGCCAGCGGTGCCACCGCCTGCACGGCCGACGAGCCGGTGCCGATAATGCCGATGCGCTTGCCGGCCAGATCCAGCTCATCATCCCAGTCGGCGGTATGAAAACAATGGCCGGCAAAATCCGCCAGCCCGGCGATATCCGGGTATTTGCGCTCACGCAACGGGCCGGTGGCCGCTACCACCAGGTCATAGGTTTCGCTGTCACCGCCATCGGTGGTGATATGCCACTGGCCATCGGTAAAAACGGCATCGGTCACCACCGTATTGAAGCGGATAAAGCGCAGCAGGTCGTACTTCACCGCCACCCGTTCAAAATATTGCTGGATTTCCGGCCCCGGCGAGAAGCGGTGGGTCCAGTCCGGGTTAGGCTCAAACTCATAGCAATACGAGAACGAGGCAACGTCACAGGCGACACCGGGGTAGCGGTTCTCGCGCCAGGTGCCACCCACTTTTGACGCTTTTTCAAAAATGGTGAAATTATCAATACCGGCCTTTTTCAGCTTGATCGCCATCAACATGCCGGACATGCCGGCGCCGATAATCGCAATACGGGGTGTCTTGCCTTGCATATATCACCTTGTGCGGAACCCTTTCCCGGCAATATAAAGTGTTTTGCCGGCGCTGCAAGGTTTCTGATCGCTCATTTGACTGGCAAAATGCGTCACCCCCGGCCATGACGGCAGCCCGGCGGCAGGCTACAATAGCGCGCCACCCGGCAACCTCACTTATCGGCAACAGGACAATAGCGTGAGCCATCTTCACTATCGCCCGGATATCGACGGCCTGCGCGCCATTGCCGTATTGTCGGTGATGATTTTTCATGCTGACAGCCGCTGGCTGCCCGGCGGTTTTGTTGGTGTTGACATCTTTTTTGTCATTTCCGGCTTTCTGATTACCAGCATCATCCAGCGCCAGATGCAGCAGCAGCGCTTCCGCTTTGCGGATTTCTACCTGCGCCGCATCCGTCGCATCCTGCCACTGCTGTTTACCGTGATCGCTGCCACGCTGGTGGCCGGGCTGATCCTGCTGCTGCCGAATGACCTGGAAAACCTCGGCAAGTCGGTCCGTTATGCGGTGCTGTTTTTTTCCAACCACTATTTTGCCGGCGAGCAGGATTATTTTGCCCCGGCTGCCGAGCAGTTGCCGCTGCTGCATACCTGGTCGCTGGCGGTAGAAGAGCAGTTTTACCTGGTCTGGCCGGTTATGCTGCTGGCCCTGTTGCGCCATGGCCGACGCTGGCTGTTGCCGGCAATGCTGGTTTTGCTTGTCGCCTCCCTGACACTGGCGACACTGCAGGCCGGCAAGCCGGCGCTGGCCGGACAAGCCTATTACCTGCTGCCGGCACGTTTTGGTGAGTTGCTGATCGGTGCGCTGCTGGCCTGCTGGCAACCACGCTGGCGCTGGCTGTCGCCGGCACTGGCGGCCGCTGCCGGTGCCGCCCTGCTGGTCGCCTCGCTGGTGCTGCTGGATCGCCAGTCCCTGTTCCCCGGCATTCATGCGCTGTGGCCCTGTCTCGGCGCTGCCCTGCTGATCCATGCCGGCGGCCTGTCCGGCAGCAATCCGGTCAGCCGCCTGCTGGCCTGGCGGCCACTGGTATTGCTGGGCCTGTTGTCGTACTCGCTGTATCTGTGGCACTGGCCGGTACTGGCCCTGCTGCGTTATCACGCACTGGATGAACAACTGCCGCTGGCCACCATTGTGATGGCACTGGCACTGACGTTTACCCTGTCGTATGCCAGCTGGCGCTGGGTGGAAAACCCGGCGCGGCACAGCCGGCTGGGCAACAAGGCCGTGGTGTACGGGTATTTTGTGCTGCCGGCCCTGGCACTGCTGCTGGCCAGTGCGGCCATCAAGCACAGTGACGGCTATCTGTGGCGCCAGGATCAGCGACAGTTTTACAGCATCAACAGCGACAGCCTGGTGTGCCATAACCGTCTGCAGGCACGCTGTGTTATCGGCGACCGGCAACAACAGCCCGCAGTGCTGTTTGTCGGCGATTCCCATGCCGCCCACCTGACCACCTATCTTGACCACTACGCCAGCCAGCAGGCGCTGGCGATAACCGCCGCCAGCGCCGATGCCTGCCCGGTTTTCAGCAACGATGATTTTGCCACTATCGGCCACAGCAAACGCCGCCAGTACTGTCGCCGGCTGTTTGCCTATGTCAGCGGGCAACTGGCCAGCCATGACACGCTGGTGCTGGCCTTGCGCTGGGAAATGTACCTGCCGCAGCACAGTGATAACAACAGCTTTACCGTTAGCCTGCAGCAACAACTGCAACAGCTGGGCGCTGATGGCAAGCAGGTACTGCTGGTCAGCCAGATGCCGGGGTTTGAACACAATGTGGCACGCCTGCACCTGGCCGGCCGGCAGCAGCTCAACCATCACAGCAGCGCATTCCAGATAGCCAACCGCCAGCTCAGGCAAATCGCCGACCGCTTTGACCATGTGCATTATGTGGACCTGGCTGCTGCCGCGATGACCTGGCAACACGGCATGGTGCAGGGCAAACCGGCCTGGAGTGATGACAATCACCTGAATGTTTATGGCCAGCTGCAGCTGCTGCAAGCGGAACCGTCCTGGCTGCCCGCGCAGCGCTGATCAAGGCTGCGGCGTAGCCAGCGCCTGCAGCAGCGGCAACAGCATCGGCTGCAGATAAAACGCACCAGCCGGTGACAGGTGATCAGGGTCGCGATACAGCGCATAACCGTCTGCCTCCATACGACAGGTTTGCCGGTCGGCACAGAGAATCGCTGCCGGATCCAGCAGCCTCACACCATCGTCTTCTGCCGCCAGCGCATCCAGCACTGTATTAATGGCCTGCTGGCGGGCCATATGCTCGGCATAAGGCCGGCCGATGCCGGCTGTTGGCTTGCCCTGCATGGCCCGCAGGCTGAGGTACTGCGGTGCATGCTGCGCCTGTAACGGTACCTGCCTGACCAGCCACACGGTCGCCCCCTGCTGGCGGATCCGCGCCACCGTCTCGCCGATCTGCGCCGCATAATGGGCCAGCCGGTCAACACCATCAGGGCTGACAAACTCGCTGCGCCGGTCACCATCCTCAGCACCATACAGGTAGACGGCCCAGCGACCGGCCAGAATGACATGTTGTATATCATGCCGCTGCAGCAGTGCCAGCATGGCTTCATTAAAGGCGTTGCATTGCGGCTTGTTGTGCCATTGCAGGCCAAGCACCGGCGGGCAGGCAATATGCGAGGCATACCAGCCGGCCAGCTGGTGCTGTTCACTGATGCGGTCGTACAAGGGCAGCAAGGACATGGTATGGCTGTCACCCCAGGCCAGAAAGCGCGGTGCCTGGCCTTCCGGGGTATTGCCCAGACGGCACAGCCGGTCGTCATTGACCTGTTCAGCCAGCACCAGATCACAGCGTTTCTGTCGCTCGCTGCGATGGCGGCTGGCTTCGTACTGGCGCGCCTCGGCCGACAGGCGCTGCGGATAACCGTCAGCGCGACGGATCTGCTGGCCGACGGCCACCAACAGCAGCAGGCACACCAGTGACAGGGTAAAAATACGGCGACGACTGGCGCACAACTGGCGTTTGCGAAACGGTGTTTCTACCCAGCGCCAGGACACAATGGCCAGCAGCAGCCCGGCAAACAGCAACAACAACTGGTGCAGCAAGGCATAATCGTCAGCCAGCCAGTAACGGGCATAGACAATCATCGGCCAGTGCCACAGATACCAGGAATAGGAAATCAGGCCAATCCACACCAGCGGTTTCAGGGCCAGCAGGCGATTAACCCGGGCTGCCGGCCCGGCATAAATAATCAGCACCGTACCCAGCACCGGCAATACCGCTGACAGGCCGGGGAACACGGTATTGTGGTCATAGGCAAACACACTGAACAGGATCATCAGCAGGCCGGCCACTGCCGACCACTGCCGAGCGGCACCGGCAGTTGCCGGTGGCGGTGCCAGAAACACCAGCAAGCCGCCGGCCAGCAATTCCCAGGCGCGGGTATGCAGCAGGTAGAATGTGGCATCGGGATAACGGCTGACACTCCACTGCGACAGCGCCAGCGACGCAAGGCCAAGCAGCAGCAATGCCAGCATTTTTCCGCCGGCCGGCAGGCGTGACAGCAGCAACAGCATCAGCGGGAAAAACAGGTAAAACTGCTCCTCGACCGCCAGCGACCACATGTGCAGCAGCGGCTTGCTTTCCGCCGCACCGTCAAAGTAGCCGGCCTCCTGCCAGAAAAATATATTGGCGGCAAACAGGGCCTGGTAACGGGCCGAGCGGCCCAGATCATACAAATCGTGTGGTGCCAGCAAAAACCAGCCCGCCACCAGGGTCGCGACAATCAGCACCAGCATCGCCGGCAGGATACGCCGTGCACGGCGCTCCCAGAAGTCAATAATCGAGAAACGGCCCAGCTGCATTTCCCGGTAGATAATCGAACAGATCAAAAAACCGGAAATAACAAAAAAGATATCAACACCAACAAAACCGCCGGAAAACGTCGCAAAGCCAAGGTGGTAGAGCACTACCGGCACAATCGCCAGTGCACGCAGGCCATCTATATCTGCGCGGTATTTGATGATCGACATAAGCGGTTCTCCGGCCGGGGGCGGCGCACATTTAAACCAAACCGCCCGGCAAAATCAATTCAGCGGCTGCAGCGTTTCCTGGCCATAACGCTCAAGCCATAGCGTGTTTCCCGGTGCCGTCAGCAACACGCTGGCCGGCCGCCTCTCCTGCAACGCCTCGATTTGCAGCACAAAGGCGCCGGACCGGATCTGCCGGCCGGGATAAAAACAGCCATCACAAGGCTCGCCAAAAGCCGCCTCATGGCCGCTGGCAAAACCCTGCGGCTTGTGTACCTGCAGGCGGCCATCAGCCAACTGCTGCCATTGCAATGGCTGTTCGTCACTGGCCAGCCACAAAAAACTGGCCGGCAGGTCGTAATAATAAAAACGGCGAATGCCCAGCAGCGCTACCGCTTCGCCAATCGGCATCGACAATACCAGCAGATGCCGGCCGGCCAGTTCGCCATTGGCGGCCAGGCCGAGCGCCCGGTCCTTGATCGCGTGGCTTGCCAGTGTCATATACCAGGAGCCGGCCAGCAGGTGCAGCGGCGACAACAGCAGGTGAATCACCAGCAACAGCGCCGGCAACGATGACTTGAACGGCAGCGACATCGCCGCGTAACGCTGTGGCTGCCAGCTGAGCCGGTACACCAGCAGCGCAATGGCCAGATCCATGCCGACACTTTGCATCAGCGCCAGGCGATCCTGCGCCAGCGTGCTGCAGACCGGCAATACCGACAATACGCCGCCGGCAAACCAGAACAGCAATACCCGGTCGCTGGCCAGCACACGCCGGCCGGCAGCCAGTACCGCCAGCATAAAAACTGCACTGATGGTCACAACCAGCAATGACAGCCACTGGCCGCCCCCCCAGGACAGGCCGGCCGGCACCGGCAGCAACGCTGCGGCAAAATACACCGGCAGGCGCTGCAATACCGCCAGCAGATACGCGCCGGGATCATGCAGCGGATTGATATACAGGCCAGCGGCAGGACCGACACCAAAATCCAGCTGCCGGTAAACCAGCAGCCAGCCCGTCACCAGCAGTGCATATGGCAGCAGGCTGGCAAAACCGCGCCGGGGCCCGGCCCGATCCAGCAGCACGGCATAACAAAACAGGTAGATGCCTACCGCCAGCGCCGATTCGCTGGCCAGCAGACTGGCCGCCAGCAATAACAGCGCCAGCGGCAAGCAATGCCAGCGGCCGCTGGTGCGCCAGTGAATATGGCAGGACAATGCCGCCAGTGAAAAAACCGCCGCGATCAGCGCATTGCGGTTGGCAATCCAGTGAATGGTGGCAACATGCTGGCCATCAAGCATAAAAATAGCCAGCGCCAGCCACAGCAGTTTTTTATCCTCACCCAGGGTCTGGCGTGCCAGCCGGTACACCACGGCCGCCAGTAACAGGAACCAGGCAATACTGTGCGCATGGGCAAACGCGGCATTGCCCGGCAGCAGCCGGTAATCCAGCAGGTGGCTCAGCTCGGCCAGCGGCCGCCAGAAACGGAAGTAAAAATCCCCGGCGGTAAACCATGGCAATACACCATAAGCCTGCATCTGCCCGCGATGCTGCGGATTGTCATCAACAAACGAAAACAGGCCAGCCAGGCTGCCATCGCCGCCACGCTGCAGCAGGCTGTCACCACGCAACAGCAGCTGCTGGAAATAGTCATCGGCATGAAACGGTGCCAGCAGGTTGACTGCCACCAGCAGCAAAAACAGCACTACCGTGTTGCGCGGCGTCAGCCATGCGAGCCAGGCCTGCAAAGCAACCGGCATGCTCAGTATGCCGCCTGCCCGCCAACAGCGGGCAAGTCGACCGGCACCAGGCCGTGCCCCGGCTGGTATACCAGAAAACGGTAATACTGTGGTGCATCGTGCAGTTCAGCGGCCAGCTCCAGCGGCTGCCCGCGGGCATTCACCGCCAGCACCTCAAGCCGCATGGCGGTGGTCTCAATCACATCACCGACAGCAAATGGCCGGCTGTCGAGATCGCGGAAGGACTGTTCAAAGTGCTGCACAAAACCGCCGTCACGGCGGATCAGCAGATGCTGCAGGTCAACCCGCTCCAGCTGCAATGACGCGGACGGCGTGGCCAGCAACAACACCTGGTCCGGCACATCAAGGCTGGCCAGCTGGCGCACCGGCTTCAGCAGCGCGCTGTGCAGCATCGGCCCCTTCAGGATAACCAGGTGGCGCGCGGCCATGCTGTAGGCCGGCAACGCCTGCAGGCTGGCAACCGTGCGCCTGGCATCGGCATGGATAAACAGGCCCGCCGCCAGCAGGTACAGCGGTGCCAGCAGCAGGTGCATCAGCACCAGCAGCGCAACCAGTTTGCGCAGGGCAGCATTGCGCCAGCCGGCCACAAACGGCTGCAGGCCACGCAGGCTGACCTGCCAGATCATGCTGGCGATCACATAACTGAAGCCGGCACTCGGTATCAGCAGCAGGCGGTCCTGGTTGGCCAGCGAGCAGAACGGCACAATTGATAACGTGGCACCGAGCAGGAAAAACCGGCTGGCCCTGTCTGCCTTCAGCAGCGGCCAGCAGAGCAGGCTCGCCAAGAACAGGGTCAGCAACACCAGCAACAACACCACACCGGCCAGATCAGGTACCAGCAGCTGCACGGCCGGGTACAGTTCGGCCGGCAACACGGTAAAACCGGCCAGCAGGTATACCGGCAAACGTTCGGCGACTGCCTGGACAAAGGCGCCGGGCATAGCCAACGCATCGACATAATGCATGCCGGAACCATTGGCACCAAAACCCAGCTGCCGGTACAGCAGCAACCAGCCCAGCACAATCACCGCATACGGCAGCAGCCAGGCAAAACCCCGCAGCGGGCCTGCCCGGTCCATCACCACGGCATAGGCAAACAGAAAACCGCCAATCGCCAGTGACGATTCACCGGCCAGCAGGGCAAGCACCAGGCACAGCAGGGCCAGCAGATAATCGTGCCAATTGCCGTGCTGGCGAAAACGGCCATGCTGGTACAGGGCAAGGAAGGCAAAACAGGCGGCCAGCAGCGCATTGCGGTTGGCGATCCAGGCGATGGCCGGCGCATGGCTGCCGTTCAGCACAAAGATGATAATCGCCAGCAGCGCTACCGGTGCCTGCACCGCCTGCTGCCGGTACAGCTGCCTGAGCACCGAAGCCAGCGCAACAAACCAGGCCAGGTTATGCAGGTGGGCCAGCAGCGGCTGGCCGGGCGCCAGGGTAAAATCCACCCGGTGGCTGATTTCCGCCAGCGGGCGCCAGAAACGGAAATAAAAATTGTCGCCTGTCCACCACGGCAGCACACCCTGGTCCATCAGCAGCCGGCGCTGGCCGGCATTGTCACTGATAAACGAGAACAATCCGTACAGGCTGCCGTCCTGCGGATGCGGCAGTGGCGGTGTTTCACCCAGCATCAGCAGGTGGAAAAAATCGTCGCTCATGAACGGCGCAAAAACGACCGGCACCAGCAACAGCAGCCACAGGCCCAGCAGCCGGGGCCAGCCGAGGTGGGTGATGGACAGCGCCGCAATCTGGTGCATACAAAAATCCTGCCGACAAACGCCGCAGTATAGCCAATCCCGCCGGGCAGCTACAGCCGGCAATGGCCGGCCATAAAAAAACCGCGCCATGGCGCGGTTTTTTCAGCCTGTGATCACTTACTTGATCTTGGCTTCCTTGTAGATTACGTGCTTGCGTACCACCGGGTCGTACTTTTTGAATTCCAGCTTGTCCGGGGTGTTACGCTTGTTTTTGTCAGTGGTATAGAAATGGCCTGTACCGGCTGATGATACGAGTCTGATTTTGTCACGCATAAAAATTCTCCGTTAGTGCGGCCAGGCCGTCTCAGATTTTTTCGCCACGGGCGCGCAGATCGGCCAGCACGCTGTCGATGCCTTTTTTGTCGATAATACGCATACCCTTGGATGATACCCGCAGGGTCACAAAACGCTTCTCGCCTTCCACCCAGAAACGGTGATGGTGCAAGTTGGGCTCAAACCGGCGCTTGGTGCGGTTTTTTGCGTGCGATACATTGTTGCCCACCATCGGGCGCTTACCGGTAACCTGACATACTCTGGACATGGTTTTTCTCTGCTGTCTGTTTGCGGGCGTATGGCCCGAATGCTGTTTTCCGCCCCATGAATCCGTGCCGGAAACGATGACGCAATCAAAGAGCGCGACTTTATACCAGAGCATCCGGCAAAAGGCAACAACCGGCTGCAATTTGCCATCACATCAAGCCGTTTTCGGCAAACGAATAGGCGTTGCCGGCACCAATGACAAAATGATCCAGCACCCTGACATCCAGCAACTGCAGGGCCTCCTGGATCAGCCGGGTGATATTGCGGTCCGCCATGCTGGGCTCGGCCACCCCGGACGGGTGATTGTGCGCCAGAATCACGGCCGCGGCATTGTGCGACAACACCTTGCGGGCAATTTCACGCGGAAATACCGGCGCCTGGTTAAGCGTGCCATGAAACAGCTCTTCATAGGCGATCAGGCAATTCTGGCTGTTCAGGAACAGGCAGGCAAACACCTCGCGCGGCTGATTGTGTAACTTGCTGTACAGGTAGTCCCTGGCCTGCGCTGCCGAGCTGAGTGCCGGCAGGGTATCCAGCTCCTCCCAGAAACAGCGCCGCGCCATTTCCAGCACCGCCTGCAGCTGCACATACTTGACCGGCCCCAGCCCGCGCGCCGCACAAAACGTCTGCCGGTCGGCATTCAGCAGCGCCGTCAGGCTGCCATATTGCATCAGCAGCTGGCGCGCCAGGTCCACTGCCGAACAGCCGCTGACACCGGTGCGCAGGAAGATCGCCAGCAGCTCGGCATCCGACAAGGCCGGTGCGCCGGCTTTCAGCAGTTTTTCACGGGGTTGTTCAGTGGCTGGCCAATGATGAATTGCCATCGCATCTCTCCCTGATGCCTGTATTTTTTGTAAGCGCTTACATACTGCAAGCACCTTAAAAAAAGGACTTTCCAATCAACAAGCGGCATATTATTATCTTTTGCTCCGTTTTGACAAGAGTCATCCGATGAACACAGCTGAACCGCGCCGCATTGTGCTTGGTATTACCGGCGGCATTGCCGCCTACAAGGCTGCCGAACTGGTGCGCCGCCTGCGCGATCGCCACTGTGAGGTACGGGTGGTGATGACCCGCGCAGCCCAGGCCTTTATCACACCGCTGAGCCTGCAGGCCCTGTCCGGCAACCCGGTACACAGCGATCTGCTGGACCCGGCCGCTGAAGCCGCAATGGGCCATATTGAGCTGGCCAAATGGGCCGAGGCCGTCATCATCGCGCCGGCCAGTGCGGATTTCCTTGCCCGCCTGAATGCCGGCATGGCCGATGACCTGCTGACCACCCTGTGCCTGGCCACCGAGGCACCGGTTGCGGTGGCACCGGCAATGAACCAGGCGATGTGGCGTAATGTGCAGACCCGGCGCAATTGCCAGGCACTGCAGGAAAAAGGCATTCGTTTTTTTGGCCCTGGCGAAGGCAGCCAGGCCTGCGGGGATACCGGCCCCGGCCGCATGCTGGAAGCGGCCGAACTGGCCGACGCCGTGACTGGCCTGACGGGCGGCAAACTGCTGGCCGGCAAACGGCTGCTGATTACCGCAGGCCCCACCCGTGAAAGCCTGGACCCGGTGCGCTATATCAGCAACCACAGCTCAGGCAAAATGGGCTTTGCGCTGGCCGCCGCTGCCGCCGCCGAGGGCGCCGATGTCACACTGGTGGCCGGCCCGGTCAGCCTGCCGACACCGGCCGGGGTAACACGCGTGAACGTCACCAGCGCCTGCCAGATGCTTGATGCGGTGCTGCAACAGGCCGCACAACAGGATATCTTCATTGGCTGTGCGGCGGTGGCCGATTACCGGCCGGCTGAGGTCGCCGCCGGCAAGATCAAAAAATCCGCCGACCAGCTGCAATTGTCACTGGTGAAAAATCCCGATATTGTGGCCAGCGTGGCTGCCTTGCCGCAACGGCCGTTTGTGGTCGGCTTTGCCGCTGAAACCGAGCAACTGCTGGCGCATGCCGGCGACAAGCTGCAGCGCAAAAACCTCGACATGATCATCGCCAATGATGTATCTGACAGCCGCATCGGCTTTAACAGTGATCATAATGCCGTCACGGTCATCAGCAGGGGCGCAAGCCCCCTGCCGCTGCCGGCGTGCAGCAAAACCGAACTGGCCCGGCAACTGGTGCAACTGATCGCCCGCCAGCTGCCGGACAGCCCCTGACCCTGGAGAACCTTGCATGGCTGACAAGAAAAAAAATAACCAGCGCCCCACCAGGCAAAAAAAATCGTCTGCCGGCCTGAACGCCACCATCAAACCGTTTGTGCTGCTGGTGACCATCAGCCTGTTGCTGGCCGCTGCGATGGCGGCAGTCGTGCACATGGGGCCGGTACAGCAAATCAGCCAGCAGGCGGAATCAGACCGGCTGCAACTGCTGGCTGACAGCGCCAACCTGCAGCTGACCCAGCGCTTTACCGGGATCAGCGACCGGCTGGCGGCACTGGCTGCAGACCAGCACCTGCTGGCCGTCATCCGCAGCGGTGACAGCGCCGCAATGCAAACCCTGGCCGGCAGCCTGCAACAGGGCTTTGCCCACAGCCTGTCATTGCGCATCATCCCGTGGGATTACACCGCCACGGTCGGCCTGAAAACACGCGGCATTGAACTGAACAACAGCATCGAAACACTGATGCTGACCCGTGCCGGTGGCGGCCGTGTACCCACTCCCGAAGCCTACCAGCAGGACGGCCAGTGGCTGATCAGCTTTGCCCAGCCGGTCATGGCCGGCAACGAAGTGGTTGCCATCCTGCTGGCCAGTTTTGACAAAAACCTGCTGGCCAGCGTGATCAGCACAGGGCTTTACCGTGAAAATATCGCCAGCGCGATCACCCACAAGGGCCTCAAGGGCAAACCACTGGCCAGCAGCGGCAGCATCAGCGGTGCCAGCAAACGTTTTGAGCTGCCGTTTACCGATGGCGAGCTGCAGGTCAGCCTGAGCACGTCTGCCAGCGAGCCTTACCAGCCGGTGTTTATCACCCTCTACCTGCTGGTTGCTGCCGCTTGCCTGGTGATATTCGCCGGCATTGTCGCCGCCTTGCTGATGCTGGTGCGCTCACTCAAGCATGATCGCCTGCTGCTGATCCAGTATGCCGAATCCCTGACCGGCCTGCACCGCACCCAGCCGCCAACCCTGCAACACCGCGAGCTCGGCGCGGTAGTGGATATGCTGACCCACGTCGGCACCACCATGAGCCGCAATGCGGTTGTACCGGATGATCCGGGCCAGGAAAAAATCCAGCACAGCGCACCGCCACCCAAACAACTGGCCACCGCCGATGTGCAGGAACAGGCGCAGTTCAGTGCACCACATATTTTCCGTGAATACGATATCCGCGGCCTGGCCGACAGCGAGCTGAACGATGACAACGTGCGCCTGATTGGCCGTGCCATCGGCAGCGAGGCGATGCTGCTGAAGCAGGACAGCCTGGTGGTCGGTCGTGATGGCCGGCTGTCCAGCCAGCGTATTTTTGATGCCCTCACCCAGGGCATCACCTCCACCGGCTGCCAGGTTATTGATATTGGCCTGGTGCCGACACCGGCACTGTATTATGCCGCCGAAAAATCCGGCACCGGCTCCGGCGTCATGATTACCGCCAGCCATAACCCGCGTGAGTACAATGGCTTCAAGATCCTGTTGCAGGGCAAGACACTGCAAGGCCCGCTGATTGAGCGGCTGCTGAAACGCATTGACAGCGACAACCTGATTGAGCCACAGGCGCCGGCACCGGTGATGCAACAGGACTTTCTCGCCGCCTATATTGATGATGTCGCCAACGACATCCTGGTGGCGCGACCATTCAAGGTGGTGGTGGATGCCGCCAACGGGGCGGCCGGCATCCTGGTTGAACGGCTGTTCAGCCGCATGAATTGTGAGATTGTCCCGCTGTTTTGTGAGGTCGATGGCAGCTTCCCCAACCACAGCCCTGACCCCTGCGGTGACAACCTGAATGCACTGGTAGAGGCCGTGCAACAGCAGCAGGCGGATCTGGGTATTGCCTTTGACGGTGACGGTGACCGGGTCGTGGCAGTCAGTGCCAGCGGCCGGGTGCTGGCCGGCGACCAGCTGCTGATGCTGTTTGCCCAGGACGTGGTATCACAGAATCCGGCCGCCACCGTGATTTACGACATCAAGTGTTCATCCCATCTGCGCGGGCTTATCCAGCAATTTGGCGGCCGGCCGCTGCAATGGAAAACCGGCCACGCCAATATCAAAAACAAGATGCAGGAAACCGGTGCGTTGCTGGCTGGCGAATTCAGCGGCCATTATTGCTTCAAGGATCGCTGGAACGGCTTTGACGATGCGCCATATGCCGCGCTGCGCCTGATCGAACTGTTAGGTAACGAGGACAGCGACCTGGATGCGCGGCTTGACCAGCTGCCGCAGGCGGTTGCCACGCCGGAGTTCGTGATCAAGACCGGCAACGATGCCAACAAGTTTGCCGTGATGGAGAAACTGAACACCGTCCTGGCCAGTGAAAACGGCGAAATCACCACGCTGGATGGCATCCGCATTGATTATCCCGACGGCTGGGGGCTGGTTCGGGCATCCAACACCTCAGCAGCACTGACCCTGCGCTTTGAGGCCACTAACGAGCAAGCGCTGGCAACCATCCAGCAGACCTTCCGCCAGGCACTGGCCAGTGTTGCCGACGACCTGATTGTTCCCTTTTGACAGGAAAACCATGTATGTCATTAAGCAGTAAAAAAGCAGCAGAAATTGCCGGCGTATTGTCCGAAGCGCTGCCCTACATCCAGAAGTTTGCCGGCAAGACCTTTGTCATCAAATACGGCGGCAATGCGATGACCGATGAAAACCTGAAAAACAGTTTTGCCAGAAATATCGTCTCCATGAAGGCGGTCGGCATCAATCCGATTGTGGTGCATGGTGGTGGCCCGCAGATAGGCCAGCTGCTGGCCAAACTGAATATCGAATCACACTTTATCAACGGCATGCGTGTCACCGACAGCGACACGATGGATGTGGTAGAAATGGTGCTGGGCGCCAGCGTCAACAAAAGCATTGTCAGCCTGCTTAACCAGCACGGCGGCAGTGCAATCGGCATTACCGGCAAGGATGGCCATTTTATCGAGGCACGCAAACTGCATGCCCGCAAGGGGGGTGATGATGCCAGCGCCGGTGACATTATCGACATCGGCCTGGTTGGCGAGGTGGCGCATATCAACACCGCCGTGCTGGATGCCCTGATCAACAACGATTTTATTCCGGTGATTGCACCGATCGGCGTTGACCGCAATGGCACCTCCTACAACATCAATGCGGATATTGTTGCCGGCAAACTGGCTGAAGTTCTGCAAGCCGAAAAACTGATGCTGCTGACCAATGTTGCCGGCCTGCTCGACAAGCAGGGCAATGTACTGACCGGCCTGACCACCGCCCAGGTCGATTCATTGATTGACGATGGCACGATTCACGGTGGCATGTTACCGAAAATCCGCTGTGCACTGGATGCCGTCAAGGCTGGTGTCAGCCATGCGCATATTATTGATGGCCGGGTGCCGAATGCCGTGCTGCTGGAGATCTTCACCGATGAAGGCGTCGGCACCCTGATTACCAACATGGAGTCTGCCCAATGAGCAAACCCAGGCAGCGCGGCGAACGCCGCCAGCAGATTCTTGAACATCTGGTACAAATGCTGGAAAGCAATCCCGGTGAGCGGATTACCACAGCCCGGCTGGCTGCCCATGTCGGTGTTTCCGAGGCCGCGCTGTATCGCCACTTCCCCAGCAAAACAAAAATGTTTGAGGGGCTGATCGAGTTTGTTGAGGAAACCATCTTCAGCCGGATCACCGTCATCCTCAAGGAAGAAGGCAGCGCCATCAGCCAGTGTGAAAAAATCCTCACGCTGCTGCTGTTTTTTGTCGAGAAAAACCCCGGCTTCACCCGCCTGCTGACCGGCGATGTACTGGCCGGCGAGACCGAGCGCCTGCGTCAGCGCATTGCCCAGTTTTATGACCGGCTGGAAATGCAGCTGCGCCAGGTGCTGCGCGAGGCGGAGATGCGTGAAGGTATCCGCCCGGTTCTGCCACTCAATGCGGCAGCCAACCTGCTGTTGAGTTGCGCAGAAGGCCGCATCAGCCAGTTTGTGCGCAGCGAATTCAAGCGTTCGCCCACCGAGGAATGGCCACAACAGTGGGCCGTGCTGACCCAGGGCTTTTTCCGCAAAACCATGTCATCCACCCTGTAGGAGAGCCGTTATGATTTCAAACCTGGATGACGCACCCCAACCAACCGGCGAGCTGATGTTGCAGACCTCACCAATGCCAAAGGATACCAATGCATCCGGTGATATTTTCGGTGGCTGGCTGGTATCGCAGATGGATATCGCCGGCGGCATTGCTGCTGCGCAGGTGGCACAAGGCCGGGTGGCTACCGTCGCCATCGACAGCATGAGCTTCATGATTCCGGTCAAGGTTGGCAGCATTGTCAGCTGCTATACCGAGGTGCTGAATATCGGCCGCAGCTCAATCCAGATCCAGGTAGAAGTCTGGATGCGCCAGATGACCCAGGCGCTGCCGGTAAAGGTGACCGAAGGGGTGTTTGTGTTTGTCGCACTGGATGACAAGGGACGCACCCGCGCCATTCAGTAAAACCGGTTACGGCTGTTCATCCACCATGCTGCGGGCCTCAAGATAGGCCTGCTCGGAAATCCGGTGATACTGGGCAACACCGGCGGCAAAATGGCTGTAGGATGCATATACCCGGCGTGCAAACGGGTCATCGGCCACCAGCGCCTGCAGCGCTTCATCGGAGGCTTTTTTCAGGCTGCGCAATACATCATCCGGCAAGCGGCGCAACTGCACTTTGTGGGTATCAACCAGCTCCCGCAAGGCCTCGATATTTTTTGCCGTGTACTCGTCGAGCATATCCTGGTTGGCAGCGCGTGCGGCCGTCACAATAATCGCCTGCAGGTCTGGCGGCAAGCGCTCAAATGCCTG